>JADINH010000172.1 GCA_017694225.1 Candidatus Avisuccinivibrio stercorigallinarum | reverse complement strand
GCCTTTGTCTGCTCAGATCCGGATCTGATTAAGTTCAAGGTCACCACCAAGGTCACCGCTCTGCTGGAGCAAAACGGCCTGGCATACGAGCTTTACGACAACATCAAGCCCAATCCGACCATCGAGAATGTGCAGACCGGCGTCAAGGCCTTTAAGGGCTCCGGCGCTGACTATCTGATTGCAGTCGGCGGCGGCTCTTCCATGGATACCGCCAAGGCCATCGGCATCATTGTGGCCAATCCGGAGTTTGCCGACGTCAAGAGCCTTGAGGGTGTGGCCCCGACCAAGAACCCGTCAGTGCCGGTAATTGCCGTACCCACCACTGCCGGTACCGCCGCTGAGGTCACCATCAACTATGTGATCACCGATGTCGAGAAAGACCGCAAGTTCGTCTGCGTTGATCCGCACGACATCCCGATCATTGCAATCATCGATCCGGACATGATGAGCTCCATGCCCAAGGGACTGACCGCCGCCACCGGCATGGACGCCCTGACCCACGCCATTGAAGGCTACACCACCAAGGCCGCCTGGGAGATGACTGACATGTTCCACTTAAAGGCCATTGAGCTTATCGCCAAACACCTGCGCTCTGCAGTGGCCGGTGAAAGCGCAGGCCGCGAGGGCATGGCCCTGGCACAGTACGTAGCCGGCATGGGCTTTTCCAATGTGGGCCTGGGCATTGTGCACTCCATGGCGCATCCTCTGGGCGCCCTGTACGACACTCCGCACGGCGTGGCCAACGCCATCATCCTGCCCACCGTGATGGAGTACAACGCGGCATACACCGGTGACAAGTTCAAGTACATTGCACAGGCTTTCGGGGTGGACACCACCGGCATGGATGAAGCCGCCTTCCGCAAAGCTGCCGTAGATGCAGTGCGCAAGCTCTCTGTCGATGTCGGCATTCCGCAGGACTTAAAGCAGATCGTAAAGCCCGAGGACGTGGACTTCCTGGCAAAGTCCGCCTTTGCTGACGTCTGCACCGGCGGCAACCCGCGCGACACCTCGGTCGAAGACATCAAAGCACTCTATGAATCTTTAATTTAGTCCTCACATCCACGCTTCTGCCCGCATTTTGCGGGCAGTTTTTTCATCGGTTGGCTGATGTGCTAATATTGGCAAATCTTTTGCTGGGTAGGAAATTAGTCATGCCAAATAATGCTAGTACTGAACACAAACCAACTGAAAGAGTACTCGACATCCTGGAACTGCTGGCCTCCAATCCGGCCGGACTGACCCTGACTGAAATTTCAACACAGATTAAAGCCTCCAAGAGCACCATCCTGCCGATCATGCACACCCTGGCCAAAAGACGCTTTGCAGCTTTTGACGACCGCTCTTACCGCTATACCATCGGCCTGGGCTGTTACTGCATCGGCTCGGCCTACACCAGCAGCTTTAACGCTCTTGATTTTATCCGCCAGCAGATGCGCGCAGTGGTCAAAGAAACTGCAGAGATCTGCCAGCTTGGTCTGCTCGATAAAAATCAGGTGCTCTATGTAGCCAAAGAAGAAGCCCCGGATGACAAGGTGCGCATCGTTTCTTATGTGGGCAAACGCCTGCCGGCCTATACCTCAGCCATCGGCAAGGCCCTGCTGTCCAATAAAAGCCGCACAGAGCTGCAGGAGCTCTACCCCGATGAACTTGAGGCCTACACCGCCAAAACCATTACCAGCCTTGATGTGCTCAAAGAAGAGCTCCTGAAAGTACAGAAACTCGGTTACAGCGAAGAGTTTGGGGAATACTCCGAGGACACCCGCTGCATCGCCGTACCGCTGCGCCGCAATGGCGAGGTAATCCTGGCAATCAGCGTCAGTGTTCCGGCCTACCGCATGACGGATGAAAAGAAAGAGAACATTATCCGGGCGCTCCTGGAAGCTCAGCAGGTAATTGAAATCTACCTGAAAAATAAAAACATCAGCGCCGATCAGCTGGTGATCTACCATTAAGACGGCCGGACGCTGCAGTTAAATCTCACAGCGCCGGAGCCTCATTATCCTCGCAGAAAACAGCCCGCGCCTGAGCATTGGGTATGCCAAGGGGCACCAAGCCGTCTGCATCCTGGCCGGCCTTAATGGTTAACAAACCGCTCTGCAATAAAACCAGCTGTCTGGCAGGTGCACCATTAATTTGCGGATCAACATAGGACGTCAAATCACTGCTGTACAGCGTAATTTCCCGCGCAAGATTTAAATCTCCATCGGCACGGCATTTTGCCATAAAATCAGCCCGCAGGTGCTTTAAATATTCAATCAGCGCCGCCGGTGCCGCGCTCTCAGCTTCACGCAGATAAGATTTAAAGCCCTCCTCGGGATGACTTAAAAATTTTAACACCGAGTATGGATGGTACAATTTGCCGCTGCCCAGCCAGTCACAAGTATAACCGCCGTAATGCTCCCACATTTTACCGGCAAGCTCTGCATTACCTAAAGCCTGCTTCGGATTGAGCGCAGATAAAACCTGCGCCGCGTTTGTAATGTAATCCTTAAAGTAAAGGTCAAGCTCCTGCCTGGTAAATCCGGCCAGTGTACCATACCTGCCCATTAAGGAGATGTCAATCATATTATTTGCCGCAGAGTAAATACCTGAATTGCCAAACTTAATGCTTCCGGTAACAAAGATAAATCTGAAAGCTTTATAGCGGCGCTTGAGCAGGGCAAAGAAACGATTAATCAGATTCTGCCTTAAATTGAACGCCTCAAGATCAGCTATTACCGCAGAGAGCGGCCGGTCATAATTATCTATCAGCAGGACTAATGATTTGCTCTGCTGCTGTTGCAGAATGGGATTAAGGCTGCGGATCGGATTATCAAGATCTATTTCGTCATCAATACCATTTGCTGTTAATTCGTCTTTTAAGTTTTGCGCAAAGTCTCTGGTAAATGCTTTAATATCTAGGCTGTCAGTTAAGTTTGCAAAATCCAAATGCAGTACTTTGTATTTCTGCTCAGTCCACAGCCCCTGCTTTTCTATTTTAAGGCCGCGAAATGACTGCATACCATGGGCAAAGAGCTCGTGCAGAGTATTGACCAAAGTTGTTTTTCCAAAACCGCTGGGCCTGAAGAAAAACACCGCGAGGTAATTGGAAACCAGCTCAGCTATCAGATCAGTTTTATCCACATAGATCCTGCCGCTGCTGATAATTTGTGCAAAGTTCTTCTCACCCAAGGGAAGTCCAGCTAAGTTTACCTCTGTCATTAGTGCCTCTGCTCACTCTGTTGAAGTATCTTCAAAAACTTCTGGGTTCTGCAGAAAATTTAACACAGAACAGGGGTTGTACACTTTAGTAATTCCAAGTTTATCAAAGCAATAACTTTTAAGTCGCTGTTTCATCTTCTCAAGTAATGAACTTTTGTTATATAAATTCCCGCCATGATAAATATTAAGCAGCCGTGCAGCCTGATCAAATTCTGCACTAAAGCAATGTTCCAGCTCTTCAGCGGTATATCCCAAGAGCGTTCCATACCGCGGGCCTCGACTAATATCAACGATATTATTCAAACTTGAAAAAGATGCCATATCCCAGAAATCAGAAATGCCGGTAAAAAATATAAATCTGAATTTATGACTTAAACCTTTAATAACAGCATTGAAAGCTCCGGCATCGTCTTTAAGCTTATTCAGAGTTTGTTCATCTGCGGCACACTGCCTGAAGGGAGCATCATACTCGTCAATTAACAGCACCAGAGCTCTGTCTTCAACTTTGTATAAAGCTTCTCTAAACCTGGCAACAGGATCATTAATTTCAGGCGCAGGTGTTATTCCTAAATCCTTGAGGCGAAATTCAATATAGTTAACCAGCTTTTCTAAAAAATGCTCAGGCTCACCTTTTAAATGTGTGAAATCAAGATTCAAGACTAAGTAGGTTTTATCTTTCCATAACTTCTGTTTTGAAATTTTAAGTCCTTCAAAATTTATAAGGCCGTTTCCAAATAATTCATTAAACGTGCTGATCAGAGTTGATTTTCCAAATCTGTTTGGACGTGATAAAAAGACAGGGGCACTGTAACTGCCTATTTCGGCAATTATGTTAGTCTTATCGACATATACTCTGTTCTCTCTGCGGATTGTCCTGAAATCGGCAATTCCTAAAGGGAGAGTGTTAATTACAGAAATATAATCAGCCTTACCCATAAACTTACCTGAGCTGTCATCGTCCATTAATGACTGTAACACAGGCAGCGGGCCTGCACAATGATTATTTTCTCCACCCCTCACAGCCGGTATATTACAATCCAGCTTCGATGTAAGTTACCCTCTTAAGCTGAACATTTCCCAGGATAAGCACACTTTACCTGAGGTAAAGGCAGAATTTGTTTTGCAAAGAGGTCAGCGCCCGCGCCATTAAGCATCCGCGCCGCAGGTAAAGCACAAGGTATGTATGCCGCTGTAAGCTTTAACAGCTTAAGCTGAAGCAAGCGCAAGTGTAATTGAATTTGTCCCAGCTGTTTAATTCATTTTGTCCCTGCCCTGCAGCTGCGCTGTAAGCACCCTTGATGCCCATGTTTACGGCTCTTTTTGCATTTAGATAAACATCATGACTGGCGATGCAGCAGGGACAATCTGCATTAAACAGGAGGGACAAATGATTAAACAACAGCCTGACGCTGCTGACCGTAGCGTCAAGCCGGCTGCCATCACTGCTTTGCCGGAGCAGGAGCACTGTCCTGCGGTTTGGGCTGCTCTTGAGCTTCGGGCTGTCCGCTCTGCTCTGTCTTGCCATCCTGCTCTTCCTGGGCGCGCTCTTCGGCACGCTGTCTGGCCTCATCGAGGGCGCTCTTTTGCAGATCGTCAAACTCCTCGGAGAACTCCAGGTCAAAATCATCCTCGTCATTGGAGTAGAGGCTGGCGTCAGGCAGTTCCTCACGGTAATAAGGCGCACTCATCACAGCATCGGTCTGCAGTACAGCCGACACCGCCTGCACCAGGCTGGAGCGCCAGTATGGGATGCGACCGGATGCGGCCAGATCTTCGGCATAGACGGTAAGGGCATCCTGATAGCGCTGCCATTTCTGCTGCAGATCCTGCAGCAGTGCGGCATCCGTGCGCGAGACCCGGGCAATGGAATTGACCTTGTTGTTAAGCTCGTGCGAAAGCGAGGACAGTGCCCTTTCCTTTTCAAAGGCGCAGATGTCACTGTCGCGCGATGATATGCACTCACGCAGCAGGAAGTAATCACCAAATCCATAAATGCGCCCGGCAGTCAGCATGGTCAGCGCCAGATTTGATCTTAAGTTCTCCCCCACGGCATCCGAAACGTCATCTGAGGCATAGATGGATGCGCGCCAGGCTTTGGCAAAATCATCCCAGGCATCGCGCACGGCCGGATAATGCTCTGACACCAGCCCCAAAAGATGCATCTCCGCGCTGATGGCATTAACGCACTCGCTGCTGCCATAGAAAAATTCATCCCCGCGCATACCCTCAAAGTACGCACACTTGCGCTCCAGCGCATCCTTGGTGACGGTGCGCCCGCCGCTGCCCTGGCGGAAAACGTGCTCTGGCGAGAGCACAATGCCGCGCGGCCGTCCGGCCACCCGCCAGATGCGCATTAACATCTCACGGTAGACCATCGGGCGCAGGGCCAGCGCCTGCAGGGTATAAGGCTGCAGATAGGAAAGGCGGCGGTAAAACTCCGACCAGGCATTGAGCGCCTGCTCCACGCGCTGCAGCCCCTGATAGGAGCCCTGCATGCGCCGCAGCAGCACCGAGACGTACTTTAGCTGCTCCATTTCATAGCGGTTGTCGATATCGTAAAGCAGCGTGGTCGGATCTTCAGGGTGATTGAGCAGCGCATAATAGCTCTGAGGCAGATCCAGCACATTGCGCGTGCCGGCTAAGGTATAAAGCCCCAGATACCACTCGCGGCCGTCCGCCTCGCCGCGCTCGGCCAGTGCACCGGCCGGCATGGCATGCAGCGCATCATTCCACAGCGTTCTGTACTTTTGATAAGCGCCGTCAGGATCAAAAAAGAGCTGATGCAAAAAGGTCAGCGGCCCCTCCCCCTCGCGCTGATAGAAGCGGTCGAGGGCCAGCTTGCAGGCATCGTTTAAATCAAAGAAATACCCGCGCGGCGCCGCCTTAGTGCAGAGGTTATCCACATCCCCCAGATTGTCAGGATTAAAACCGCGGCGCGGCCACAAAATAGCTGACAGCAGGCCCTGGCGGCTTAAAAAGCCGTCATGCAGGGTAAGGGCGGTGCACTCGGAGGCCACGCGCCTTATTACCTGGTATGCCCCCATCAACGGCAGATCGATGACCGGCGGCAGCTGCAGGAAGGCAGCGTCAGCAGGCTCAAAGGTGATGGTTAAATTAGGGCTTTCAATCAGCGAAAGATAGAGCTCATCGTCAACCGTGAACTCCAGGCTGTTGCCTGAGAGCTCGGCATAGGCGGACTGCTGCTTCCCGTCGCAGTCAATCTTGACCTCAAACATCATGCTCTGCTCAAAAAACTGCGGCAAAAGCAGAGAGAAGCGGTATTTGACTGCCTCGTTTTTTGAGCACAATACCACCTGCAGCTGAGTGTTCTGCGGCCCGTTGACAAAGGCGGCAACCTCAGCATTTCCGTCGGCGTAATCCAGCCGCCCTGCCTCCCACAGGCTTAAGGCCTGCGCCGGGAGTGCTGCTGACAAAAGCACAGCAGCCAAAAACCTGTACATAGATGCTTGCTGTTGTATCCGCTAATATTTGCCCCGCTATCTTAATATTTTTGGGCAGGAATGGCACACAAATATTTACAAAGACAGCTGAAAAATTCTTTAAAAATCAAAGCTTTTTGCCGGGGGCGGGACTGAGCGGTGCAAATGCGGTTTGAAGGAATGAAAGCGCCGTGGCCGGGATGTACATGCCGGAGCCGGAGAGTTAAAAGCCGGGGCTTCAAGCCCCGGCCTTTTGACGGTTAACCGCCGAAGTTGTCGAAGAGAATGTTGTCATCCTCAACGCCCAGAGAGTGCAGCATATCCACTGCGCTCTTGGTCATCATCGGAGGTCCGCACATGTAGTACTCGCAGTCCTCAGGATTCTTGTGGTTCTTTAAGTACTGCTCATACAACACATTGGCAATAAAGCCGGTGAGGCCGGTCCAGTGATCCTCAGGGAGAGGATCTGACAGGGCCAGATGCCAGGTGAAGTTCGGGTGCTCTTTGGCGAGCTGATTGAACTCCTCGACGTAGAAAGCTTCCTTAAGGGAGCGGGCACCATACCAGAAGGAGATGCGGCGCTTGGTGTTAAGGCGCTTTAACTGATCGAAGATGTGTGAACGCATCGGGGCCATACCGGCACCACCGCCGATGAACACCATTTCATTATCGGTATCGCGGGCGAAGAACTCACCAAACGGTCCTGAAATGGTGACCTTATCACCGGGCTTCAGGCTCCAAATATAGGAGGACATGATGCCTGGCTTGATTTCCTTAAGCTGGCGCAGCGGCGGAGTTGCGATACGCACGGTCAGCATGATAAGGCCCTTTTCATCCGGGTAGTTGGCCATGGAGTAAGCACGCATGGTCGGCTCGTCCACCTTGGAGACGAGATCGAACAGGCCGTACTTCTGCCAGTCAGCGCGGTACTCTTCAGGGATGTCGAAGTCCTTGTAGTACACAGTGTGCGGAGGGCATTCAATTTGAATGTAACCGCCGGCACGGAACGGAACTTCTTCACCTGCAGGCAGGCGCAGACGCAGCTCCTTAATGAAGGTGGCAACGTTGTTGTTGGAAATGACTTCGCACTCCCACTCCTTCACGCCGAAGACCTCAGGCGGCAGTTCGATGTCGACATTGCCCTTGACAGTCACCTGGCAGGCAAGTCTCCAGCCTTCCTTGATCTGGCGCTTGGTGAAGTGTGAATACTCAATCGGCAGCACGTCGCCGCCGCCCTTGACGACCTTCACCTTGCACTGGCCGCAGGCACCGCGGCCGCCGCAGGCGGAGGATACGAACACGCCTTTGCTTGACAGCGAGTTCAATAATTTATCACCGGCAGGCACAGTCAGTGCATGTGACGGATCGCCGTTGACGCCGATGGTGACATCACCGGTCTGCACCAGGAATTTCTTGGCGCCGAGGATCAGACCCACCAATACAGCGATGATGACAACGAACATCACAACGCCGGAAATGATTGTAAACATGTCTCCTCCTTAGAGCTGAATGCCTGAGAAGGACATGAAGCCAATGGCCATCAGTCCTGCGGTAATAAAGGTAATGCCCAGGCCGCGCAGACCTGCCGGGACGTCAGCGTACTTCAGACGCTCGCGGATGCCGGCCAGCAGCACGATGGCCAGAGCCCAGGACAAGCCTGAACCAAAGCCATAAACCACTGATTCTGCGAAATTGTACTCACGCTGCACCATGAAGGATACACCGGCGAAAATCACGCAGTTTACGGTGATAAGCGGCAGGAAGATACCCAGAGCGCTGTACAGAGACGGCACGTACTTATCAAGGAACATCTCCAGCACCTGCACAATGGCGGCGATCACACCGATGTAGGTGATGAAGGAGAGGAACGATAAGTCCAGACCCACCATCAGAGCATCGGGCTTTAAGATGTAGGTGTTGATAAGGTTGTTGGCCGGAACTGCCAGTACCTGCACCATGACCACAGCGGCGCCCAGACCTGCGGAAGTGGTAACTTTCTTTGACACAGCAAGGAAAGTACACATGCCGAGGAAAAAGGCCAGTGCCATGTTCTCGATAAAGACAGCCCTGACAAAAAGCGACAGATAATGCTCAACCATGGTTAGTAATCCTCCCTGTGGGTGTCATACTCAGCCGGCTCGATGAGCTCCTTGCGGTAAGTCTTAACCGCCCAAATGAGCAGGCCGACTAAGAAGAAGCCGCAGGGCGGCATCACCAGGAGGCCGCAGGGTACGTACCAGCCGCCGTTGTTGACGGTCTGCAGGATGGTCAGGCCAAACCAGGTGCCCGAGCCGAAGATCTCACGGAAGGTGGCGATAAGGCAGAGCACTATCATGTAGCCAAGTCCGTTGCCCAGGCCGTCCATGAAGGATGGCAGAGGCGGATACTTCAGGGCGAAGCCCTCGGTGCGGCCCATCACGATGCAGTTGGTAATAATCAGGCCTACGTACACGGACAGCTGTTTGGACAGATCGTAGGCAAAGGCCTTTAAGATCTGATCCACCAGAATTACCAGAGAGGCAATAATGGTCATCTGAGCGATAATACGCACGCTGCCGGGGATGTAATTGCGGGTGTAGGACACTGCCGCATTGGACAGCGCGGTCACCGCAGTCACAGAAATACCCATAACGAAGGCGGTCTTCATGCTGGAGGTTACTGCCAAAGTAGAGCAGATACCCAGCACCTGAATCATCACCGGGTTATTGGCGATGAGCGGTTCTAAGAACGCTTCCTTCCAGGTAGGGGCTTTTACATCTGAACTCATTGAAGGATCTCCCCCTTGCGTAATTTGTCAAGGAACGGCTTATACACGCTGCCCAGCCAGTACTGTGCGGCATGACGGATACCGTTGGTGGTTAAGGTGGCGCCGGAGAGTGCATCTACCTCGTAATCTTTGCCAGGACCGGTGTGGTCTGCATTCTTAACGATGGTAAAGGCCAGCTCGCCGTTTTCATTTTCAATCTTCTTGCCTACCCATAAAGCCTGCCAGCGCGGGTTGTCAATTTCACCGCCCAGGCCCGGGGTCTCACCGTGCTGATAGAAGGTCACAGCATCAATGGTATTGCCGTCAGGAGCGATGGCAACATAACCATAGGCGGTGGACCACAGTGCAGCACCGTAGAACGGCAGGATTACGCGGGTTACCTTGCCCTCGTCATCCTTGGCCAGGTAAATCGGCATTAAGGTTGAATGTCTGCGGATGCCTGCAATGTCTTCCTCAGCCGGAATGGCTACGGAGAGTTCAGGATTGGCAGCATTGGAAGCAAAGTTGTAACCGTCGGCCTCAGACTGTCTGTCAGCTAAGATATCGCCGGTCTCAAGATCAAGCAGCTGAGCTTCGATGTGAGCTGCATAGGTCTGAGCTACAGTGCCCTGAGTCTCAACGCCGGCCACGCGCAGAATGCTCACCTGACGGTCATTGGCCACAGCAGCTGCCTTGAAAGGTTCCAAAGCAACCACGGCGCTGGACACGAGCACGGAGCACACCAGGCAGAAGCCGATGATGATCACGAAAGTTCCAACTACGGAGTCTTTATTCAGCTTGAACACGGGCTAATCTCCTCTTGATATTGCGCTGAGTGCACAGGTAGTCGTACAGCGGAGCACAGCAGTTGGCAAACAGGATGGCAAGCATCATGCCCTCAGGATAGGCCGGGTTGACCACACGGATGAGGATCACCATCACGCCGATGGTCAGGCCGAAAGCCCATTTGCCGGTGTTGGTAAATGCCGAGGATACCGGATCAGTTGCCATGAACACTAAGCCGAAGGCAAAGCCGCCTAAGACCAGGTGCCAGGCAAAGCTCATGGAGAACATCGGATTGCTGTCAGAGCCGATGGCATTGAACAGGGAGGACATTAAGAATGCACCTACCAGTACACCTGCCATGACGCGCCAGGAAGCGATCCCGGCTGCCAGAATAATCACAGCACCAACTGCGATCATTAAGGTTGAGCCCTCACCGATACAGCCCGGGATGTTGCCCAGGAATGCGTCCATCCAGGTCAGCTTGTCGCCCAGCACATTCACTAAGGCATCCTGGCCGCCTTCCTGCCACATGGCCAGCGGAGTGGCGCCTGAGTAGCCGTCCACCGGAACCCAGCAGTTGGTGCCGGAGATGGATGCAGGATAAGCAAAGAACAGGAATGCGCGTCCTGCCAGGGCAGGGTTCATGAAGTTGCGGCCGGTACCGCCAAACAGCTCTTTTGCGATCACCACGCCAAAGGAAATACCTAAGGCGGCCTGCCACAGCGGCATGGTCGGCGGAACGATCAGGGCAAACAGAATGGAGGTAACGAAGAAGCCTTCATTGATGTCATGATGACGCACGATGCAGAACAGCACTTCCCAGAAAGCACCGACGATGAACACCACGATGTAGATGGGCAGGAAGTAGACTGCACCAATCAGCATCTTGGAGTACAGACCGGCATCAGCACCTAAGGTGCCGCCCAAAAGCTGTACTAAGGCGTAGTGATAGTCAGAGCTGAACAGGCTGTAGGAGGCGGCAGCAATATCAGCGCCGTTTGGCATGACAGACAGAGCTGCCACAGTCTGGGCGCCGGTGTTGTACCAGCCGTAGAACATTGCCGGGAAGACAGCCAGCCACACGATGATCATGATGCGCTTTAAATCGACATAGTCGCGCACATGAGTACGGCCGGTGGTTACCTTGCCGGTGCTGTAGAGCAGGGTGAAAGTGCCTTCGTAGAGAGGATAGAGCTTCTCAAGCACGCCATCCTTCTCAAACATCGGCGCTATTTTCTTAAATAAACTTAATAACACGGCCTAACCCTCCACTTCAATCTTGGTTAAGCATCTGCGCAGCTGCGGAGCGTAGTCCGTCTTGCCGGGGCAGACATAGGTGCACAGCGCTACATCTTCCTCAGCAAGCTCAAGCACGCCCAGAAGCTTTGCCTGATCGCTGTCATTGATGTCGATGGCACGCAGCAGAATGGTGGGTTCCATATCAAACGGGAACACCTTCTCATACAGGCCGACCGGCACCATCGGACGGAAGCCGCCGTTTAAAGCGGTGTTGATGGTATAGGCTGCAGGCTTAATGAAGGAGGAAGCATAGGTACGGGATGCAGTGTGACGCTTGAAGCCGGGGCCCATCCAGCTCTTGAACAAGAACTCATGGGCAGTGCCCTCTTCAAGGGCGCAGACCTGCAGGTGGTAGCGGCCTAAGTAGGCAAACGGGCCCACGGCCTTGTTGCCCCACAGCACAGAACCTGCAATTACGCGCACGCCGCTTGCAGAAGATTCGATATCGCTCTCAGGCAGCAGCTCAGTCACGCTTGCGCCCTGCACGGTCTCAACTACGCGCGGTTCCTTGACCTGCGGACCTGCCAGTGCGACATAGCGCTTGTTGTAGAGCTCGCCCTCGACGAACAGATGGCCGATGGCAATCACGTCCTGATAGCCGATGTGCCAGACAGTCTTGGTCTCGGATACCGGATCAATGAAGTGAATGTGAGTGCCGGGCAGTCCTGCAGGATGAGGACCAATAAAGGTCTGCTCAATCACATTGGGGGCCTTGGCGGTCGGCAGTGAAGGCTCACCCTTGCAGACGTAGACCTTTAAGGCGCCGTCGCCGATGCGGCTTAAGACGCGCAGACCGTTGGCAAAAGCCTCGCTCTCTCTGTCGATCACGATCTTGGTGTCAACAGCGCAGGGATTTGTGTCCATGGCGGTCACAAAAATTGAATGAGGCAGTGTGCCAATCTTGGGCACCTTGTCGAAGGGGCGGGTTCTGAAGGCCGTCCACATGCCGGATTCAACCAATTCGTCGACGACGTCCTTTGAAGTCAAGTCAAGCAGCTTGTCAGCGGCAGTCTTCTTAAATGCCACTGCTTGGCCCTTGGGATCAACTTCAATGACGACAGACTGGAAGGCACGGCGCTCGCCGCGGTTTACTGCACAGACAGTACCGGCAGCAGGAGCGGTAAAACGTGTTCCAGGATTTTTCTTATCCTCGAATAGTACCTGACCTTTCTTGACTTTTGTGCCTACTTCCACAGCCATGGATGGTCTCAGTCCAGGATAATCAAGCTCACCCAACAGGGCTACATGCTTGATCTCAGGACCGCTGACTATCACCTGCTGCGGCTGGCCGCCAAGAGGCAGATCCAATCCTTTTTTGATGTTAATCATAGGCGGTTCCAATCAATAATTTACGGAAAGTCACAGCTTCCTTTTTTATACCCCTCAAAAAGCCTGAACCATCAAGCCCAGGACCTTTTGCAAGGCCGTCCGAAGCTTAATGACCCGTGGTTTTTCTGCAGGTTACAACTGAAAAATTTTAGCATAAATCGCAAAGCCCATAAGCATTTTTTCTTTGAGGCTCGTCACAGCAAAAGCCTTGCACTGCCGTGATTTCCGTGCTGTGCAAACGTTTACGTAAGGCCTGCCCGGCACCATCCAAAGTCATCAGATCACTGTCTGATTTTCTCATTTTTCCTGCCGCGGCAAAGCTCTGTTAAAGCGGCAAATTCCGGGCAGATCTCCCCGTTTTTCACCCCGTCTGCACAATTTTGTACAGCATGCCCTTTTTTGCGCAGCCAGGCTCTGCTGCCAACTCGTCTGCTCACTGCCATCTGTGCAGCTGTAAAGCAGCTTTTAATTGTTGAAGACTAAAAGCCGCCGCCTGCAGCCTGGCTGCGCCGGAACAGTGCAAAAAGCGCCCCGGCCCGGAACAACAGACAGCAGGCCGGGACGCAGAGCGCATTTTGCGCG
>JADINH010000171.1 GCA_017694225.1 Candidatus Avisuccinivibrio stercorigallinarum | reverse complement strand
CCTATGAAGCTGTTTCCACCATGTGCACCATCTGCGAGCGCACTGACCGCGAGGTCACCCCGCTCCTGTCACGCGACAAGCTTGCCAAGGAAGGCAATGCCGCCATCACTGACGCCATCTGCATGGGTGTGGTTGAGACCGCAGAAAGCCTCAACATTCCTCTGATCGTGGTGGCCACTGAGCACGGCTTCTCACCGCGTGCCCTGCGCAAGTTCTTCCCGCACGCCTATATTCTGGCTTTAACCCCGAATATCAAGACTGCCCGCCAGCTCTGCCTGGTGCGCGGCGTGCTGCCCAAGCTGGTCAACCGCATCAACTCCACTGACGAGTTCTTTGAGCTCGGCAAACGCCTGGCTTTAGAAACCGGCCTTGCCAAGAAGGGTGACAACATCGTGCTGGTATCCGGTGCTCTGGTACCTTCCGGCACCACCAACACCTTCTCACTGCACACCATCTAATCAGCATGGACAGGCCAAAGGCCTGCCTGCAGCGCCAAAGCGCGTGTGCAAAAAGCCCCCAAATACGGGGGCTTTTTCAATTTGACCGCTCCATCCATTTGATCAAGCTCACTAAAACACGCTCTGTCTCTTCGAGCTTCAGCAATTTGCTGCGCCATGTTATAAGATAGTCGTAAAAGCTCACTGCCATGTCGGCAGCTGCAGCGTCCAAAGATCCGGCAGTATCCTGCAGCAAATGATTGCAGCAATAACCTGCCTTGCTTTAGTTTAAGGAGAGCATGTGAGAAACCTGGCTGTGATCCCCGCCCGCGGCGGCTCAGTGCGCATTCCGCACAAGAATATCTGTGACTTTGAGGGCAGACCCTTGATTTCCTACTCCATTGAGGCCGCCCAAAAATCAGGTCTTTTTGACATGATTATGGTATCCACTGACGATGAAAAGATTGCTGCCGTGGCCCGAGAGTGGGGTGCGGAGGTGCCTTTTATGCGCTCTGCTGAGCTCTCTGATCACTATACCGGCACCTTTGCCGTCACCAAGGATGCGGTTTTGCGCCTGGAGAACGAGTGCCATCAGTTCTTTGACAGCGTCTGCTGCATTTACGCCACTGCCCCGCTGCTCACCCCCAAATACTTAAAGGAGGCCTATGAGCTCTTTGTCAGCTCCCATGCAGACAGCGTGATGGCCTGCTGTGAGTTTAACTTTCCGGTGCAGCGGGCACAGTATGTAGATGATGATCACTGCCCGCACCCTTTCATGCCCGACTGCATGCCCATGCGCTCACAGGATTTAAAAAAGGCGGTGCATGACGCCGGTCAGTTCTACTTCTACGCCAAAAACCGCTTCCATCCGGTGGACAAGCATCAGGAAGTTGTGCGGGTATTTGAACTGCCACGCCACCGGGTGCTCGACATCGACACCCCGGAAGATCTGGCTTTAGCCCGGGTGATGTTCCGTGCCGTCAAGGAGCTTGGTCTTGACTGAGCGGCAGGTTAAAACCGGCGTCTTTTTAAAAGCCGGCAAAATCATCGGCACCGGCCATCTGATGCGCACCTCAGCCCTGGTGCGCACCTTGGGGCCGGCCGTTAGGCCCATACTTTACGCCTCAGAGTTTGACGACGCCCTGCGCCCGCTTGATGTCACCTCCCTGTATACAGACATCAAGACCGCAGCGCTTGATGATCTGCCTGCCCTGGCCCTTGCCGACGGCATTGAGCTTGCCATCTTTGATCATTACGGCATTGATGCGCGCCTGGAGAGCAGGCTGGTGCAGGCCGGCTGCAAAGTAGTGGTGATAGACGATCTCTCAAACCGCCCGCACGACTGCCAGCTCCTGTTTGATCAGGGCATTGACCGCAGTAAAGAGGCCTATCAGGCGCTGGTGCCGCCTTACTGCAAGCTCTGTCTGGGCCCGCGCTATGCAATGTTAAATCCGCTCTTTGCCAAGATTAAGCGCCAGATCCCCGCCGCAGAAACGGGTGCAGTCTCTGCAGACAGCACCGGGATCAAAGTCCCTGCCCGCCCGCGCGTGCTCATCTGCTTTGGCGGCAGCGATCCGGTGCACGGCTGCCGCAAAGCGCTGCAGACCCTGCTTGCGGAAAAGCTCTATACAGAGTACGCCTTTACCGTGGTGGCCGGAGCGGCTAATCCCGATTTTGACAGGCTCCACGAGATGATTGGGGCGGCCGCGCTGCCTGCAGCACAAGAGGTCAAGCTGCTGCGCCACTGCACAGACATGCCAGCCTTGTATGCTGCGCATGATCTGTGCGTCGGCGCTTACGGTGTAATGTTTGCCGAAAGGCTGTGCTCCGGTCTGCCCTCGGTGTGCATCAAGATAGCTGACAATCAAAGCGGTGCTGACAAGGTTCTAAAGCGCCATCAGCTGGGCGTCAACCTGCCTCTTGAGGAGCTTGAGAAACCTGGTGCCCTGCACGCTGCTCTGCAGGAGCTGCAGCGCCATGCCGCCCTCTTTATGCAAAACGGCCGGGCCCTCTATGACGGTCAGGGACTTTTCCGACAGGCAGCAGAAATTAAGGCGCTGCTCACTCGCCCGTAGAAAAGAAACGCTGCCTCACCACCGCTCTGCATCTGCCTCAGCCTCTCCACCTGCCAGTGCCCTGGCTGTCCTGCAGGCAGGATAGCCAAAGTGCAGGCAGGCATGATCAGAGATCATCGATGCTGTTGACAAATAGCGGCAGCTGCCAGTTGACCTGTGTCTTCCCCCTACCCAAAAGGTAGGAATTGGCCTTGGAGAAATGCCTGCAGCCAAAAAAGCCGCGGCTTGCCGACAAGGGGCTGGGGTGGGCAGCTTCCAGCACCAGATGACGGCTGCGGTCGACCTTGGCGCACTTGGCTTTGGCGGCATTGCCCCAGAGCATGAACACCAGGTTCTCACAGCGCTCGTTTAGCACCTCAATTACCGCATCAGTAAACTGCTCCCAGCCGATGCCGCGGTGTGAAAAGGCCTGGCCTGCTTTCACCGTGAGCACGGAGTTGAGCAGCAGCACACCCTGCCTCGCCCAAGGAATGAGACAGCCGTGCGAGGGAATGGTAAAGCCCGGGACATCAGTGGACAGTTCCTTGTAGATATTGACCAGAGAAGGCGGAACCTGAACTCCGGGCGGCACAGAAAATGACAGCCCCATGGCCTGGCCGGGCTCATGATATGGATCCTGACCTACAATCACTACTTTAAGCTTATCAAAAGTGGTGTATTTGAATGCATTGAAAATATCGCGATCGGCAGGGAACACCACCTCTCCTGCCCGGCGGGCCTGCGCTACAGTTGCCAGCGCATGCCTGAAATAATCGGTCTCCTTGAGCGGGCCGATGACATCATGCCAAGTCAGCACAACAAACTCCTAAACACAAAATCCTTTGCGCAACATTATAGAGGGCAGGCCAGTATGTGGCAATGAAGGCACGGCTGCTTCAAATCCTGCAGTTCCATCTGCCATCAGACGCCACTGGCATGCATAAAAGTCACTCCGCTCACGAGGCTCTTTGCCCGCCGCAGCTTTGAAGGATGGTAGAGCTGGGGTCTTGACAGCCCGCCGTCTGACGGAAAGTCTGAGTGAAGCTGTAAACGCCTGCGCTGCAGTACTCTCTTTCCTGCAGGCCGGAGACCACCTGGTGCTTCTTCACACCGCTTTACGCTGCTTCACAGGATTTGCTGTTTTTCGTAAACCAGCAAAACTTCACGAGTTTATAGTTAAACGTTAAGTAATAAAATTCTGCCTGCTGCAATAAGAGGCAGTCTCTGTGCATTTGACCATTAAACAACCCCTAACTGACCATAAACCAGGTCAGTTCCTGCACAAAAGTTTCAAAAGCGCCGGCAGACACCCCCGTCATACGCGCAGCTGTCACCCCAATCTGCTCTGTTTTGGTGCTGTTAGTTTACGCTAACTTAAATTTTCGTGAACTACTTTTCTCAAGATCCTGCTGTTTTTTCGTTATTTATCAAGAATTTAGTGATCTGCTTAACAAATTTGAAAGCACCATACTTTACAAGATTTTCAAATAGCATAAAGTAGGTTACATAAATTCACTTTACAGGAAAGTACTTTATGGAGAACATCAGATTTGCCACCAGACTTAACTCTTTTGCCTCCTGCGCCCATTCCTTCTGGCCGGAGCTTAAGGGCAAGCCCAACACCTATCAGATGATCGAGCGTGCCGCCACCGTCAAGGGGCTGACCGACGTTGATCTGAACTATCCGCAGCACATCCACAATGATGTCAAGGAGCTCAAGAGCTTCATTGCCGACAAGGGCCTGCACGTCAACGGCATGGCCATGCGCTTTAACACCATCCCCGAGTTCCAGCTCGGCGCCTTCACCCACCCCGAGGAGCGCGTGCGCCGCGAGGCGGTGGAACTGACCAAGCGCGGCATCGACTGCGGCCGTGAGTTTGGCACCAGGTTAATGACCATTTGGCTCGGTCAGGACGGCTTTGACTACTGCTTCCAGGCAGATTACGAGCGCATGTGGAATAACATGGTGGAATGCTTCCGTGAAGTCGGTGAGTACGCTCCGGACTGCTCAATTTCCATTGAGTACAAGCCCAATGAGCCGCGCGCCTACTCCATTCTGCCCAATGCCACCGCCACCCTGCTGGCCATCCATGACATCGGACTTAAGAACATCGGTGTGACCCTCGACTTCTGCCATGTGCTGTTTGCAGGCGAGATTCCGGCCTTTGCCGCCGCCCTGGTTTCACAGCGCACCAAGATCATGGGCCTGCATTTAAATGACGGCTGGTGCAAGCGCGATGACGGCCTGATGGTGGGCTCGGTGAACCTGCGCGCCACCCTGGAACTTATCTACAAGCTGCGCAAAGAACACTTTGACGGCGCATATTACTTTGACACCTTCCCCGATGCCAGCGGCATGGATCCGGTCAAAGAGGCTGAAGTGAACATTCAGACAGTGCTGCGCCTTATAGAACTTGCAGACAAACTTGCTGCCATGCCGGAGCTTGACGAGGCCATTGCCCGCCAGGATTCACCTGCATCACAGCGCATTGTCAACGATCTGATTTTTGGTAAGTAATTTTCTTTTAATCTCTGGAGTGTTTATGAAAAACTTTGTAAAGAAAACTGCCCTGGTAGCCGCTTTATCCGCTGCTGTGTCCCTTGGTGCTTATGCCGCAGAGCTGACCCCGCTCAACTCTGATACTGAGCCTGACCGCATCACCTGGTCTGAGCTGCAGAACACGTTCGGCGATGTGCCTGCCGTCAAGGAAGGCACCCGCATCGGCGGTGTATCCAAGACCCTGACCAATGAGTACTGGCGCACCTTAGGCGAGGGCTATCAGCAGGAAGCTGACAAGTACGGCGTCTTCGTCTCCTACCTCGCTGCTGCCAATGAGGACGATCAAATCGGCCAGCTCTCCATTGCCGAGACCATGCTTACCGAAGGCTATGATGCCATTCTGGCCTCTCCGCAGTCAGACGCCAACCTGCAGGCTGCCTATGATACTGCTGTAAGCAAGAACATCCCCTTCATCAACGTGAACGATGCGGTCATGCCTTTGACTGAATACTACGTGGGCTGCGTGCAGCGTGACAACGGCGTGCGCGTCGCCAAGTGGTTCATGCAGAACACCCAGGGCGGCAAGGTGGCCGTGATCGAAGGCCAGCCTGGTGTCTATGCTGTAAAGCAGCGCACTGAGGGCTTTACCCAGACCATCTCTGAGGACAAGCGCTTTGAAATCGTGGCCTCAGTTCCGGCCAACTGGAGCCGTGAGCAGGCTTACAACGCTGCCACCAACATTCTGCAGCGCACTCCTGATCTGCTCGGCTTCTATGTCAACAATGACGGCATGGCCCTTGGTGTAGTCGAGGCCGTCAAGGCACAGGGCCTTTTGGGCAAGTGCTTTGTCTTCGGTACTGACGGCATTTCCGATGCCTACAAGTCCATTCAGGCAGGCGAGCTGACCGGCACTGTGGACTCCTTCCCGCTGCTCACCGGTGAGGTGGCCATGGAAGTTGCCCTGCGCATTCTCGGCGGCCAGGACATCCCGCGTGTAGTTGCTACTCCGCAGGCCCTGATCACCAAGGACAACGCTGCAGACTACAGCACCACCGACAGCGCCAAGCTGCGTGAAATTCTGCTGCAGCAGGAATAATCCACCATCCCTCGAGACTTAATGGAGAACAGCATGACCACTGAACGCTTAAGTATGCGGGGGATGACCAAGAAGTACGGTCCGGTGACCGTACTTCAGGATGTCACCTTCAACGTACTGCCAGGCGAGGTGCATGCCTTAGTCGGTGAAAACGGCGCTGGCAAATCCACCTTGCTTAATATGCTGAGCGGCGTCACCTCAGCCACTGCAGGCTCAATCTTTGTGGACGGCAGAGAAGTACACATCACAGATCCGCTGTCTGCCAGATCACAGGGCATCGCCATGATCCATCAGGAGCTGCAGAATGTGCCTGAGCTGACTGTCTTTCAGAACATGTTTTTGGGCCGCCCCATTACCTCCAGCGGCAGACTCTTTGTCAACAAGTCTGAGGAGATCAAAAGGGCAGCTGAAGTATTAAAGTCGCTTGATCCCGGCATTGATCCGCGCGTCAAGATCAAGGATCTCAAGGTCTCACAGCAGCAGATCGTGGAAATCGCCCGCGCCCTGCTGGAGAACGCCAAGATCATCGCCATGGACGAGCCGACCTCCTCTTTAACCCCGAGCGAATTTGAGCGCCTGGCTGAACTTATCCGTTCACTTGCCGCAACCGGGGTGTCCATCATCTATGTATCACACAAGATGGACGAAATCTTCACGGTCTGCGACCGCGCCACCGTGCTGCGCGACGGCCGCTTCATCGACTGCGTGGAGATCAAGAATGAAACCGAAGAAAGCATCGTCACCCGCATGGTCGGCCGCAAGATTGAAAAGGTCGGTCATCACTCCTACAAGACGGACGAGTGCATGCTGGAGATCAAAAATCTGGCCCGTGAGCCGGTGGTGCATCCGGCCAGCTTCAAGGTCTACAAAGGTGAAGTGCTGGGCATCTCAGGCCTGGTCGGCGCCGGACGCACCGAACTCTTCCGCCTGATTGCAGGCCTCGACAAGCCCACCTCAGGCGAGGTCATTGTCAAGGGCAAACCCATGCCCTCAGGCTCGGTGCGCACCGCCATTTCCCACGGCATCGGCCTGGTGCCCGAAGACCGCAAGGTGGAGGGCATCTTAAAGAGCCGCGCCATCAACGTAAATGTCGGCATTCCTGACTTTAAGCGCTACACCAGAGCCGGCATCATCAACCGCTCCAAGATGCGCAAAGTTGCCTTTGAGCACATGAAGGAGCTCAACCTGCATCCGCTTGATGTAGACCGCACCATCGGCACGCTGTCCGGCGGCAATCAGCAGAAAGTGATCATCGGCCGCTGGCTGGCATCCGGCACCGAAATCTTCCTGTTTGATGAACCGACCCGCGGCATCGACGTCGGCGCCAAGAGTGAAATCTACGCCGTCATCGAAGATCTGGCCCGCCAGGGCAAGGTGGTGCTGGTGATTTCCTCAGAAATGCCGGAAATCATCCGCGTCTCCGACCGCGTGCTGGTCATGCGCGAGGGCAGCATTGCAGCTGAACTCACCGGCGCTGACATCAATGAAGAAAACTTAGGTCAATACGCTATCGGCCAGGGCAAGAAGGCCGAATAATCGAGGTATACCCCATGACTAACAACACCAAAGAGAATTTAAAGAGTGCCTTCGCTTTAAAATTCAGCATCCGCGATATGGGCACTCTCATCGGCCTGGTGGTCATCTTTGCGGTATTTGCCGCGCTGTCACCGGTCTTCTTGACTGTACCTAATTTAGTCAATATTTTACAGCAGTCAGCCATCAATGCCATCGTGGCTTTGGGCATGACCCTGGTCATTATCTCCGCCGGCATTGACCTGTCAGTCGGCCCGGTTGCCGCCCTGGCCGCCGTGATCTGCGCCTCCATGATGGTGGCCGGCGTTCCGGTGCCGGTGGCTGTGATCGGCGCCCTGCTGTGCGGTGCACTGTACGGCGTGTTCAACGGCGTGCTTATTGCC
>JADINH010000022.1 GCA_017694225.1 Candidatus Avisuccinivibrio stercorigallinarum | reverse complement strand
GCTTAAAGCTGCTGTCCTGTCTGATGCAAACGGTGCTGACTTTGTTGATTGATGTTGCAGGAACAACAAAGCCAGCATTGCACTGGCTTTGAATAATTATATTTTGCAAACATAAGGAACTTGTCTTTAACAAAACACAAGTTGAGTTTTATATTAGCAGGTTTTTACAAAAAGAATCACTTTTTTCTAAAAAAATTTTAAACACTTTTGATTAACATTAATTTAACTTATTTTAATTGTAGTTCGAGTTTTTAAATAACATAAAAAATCTATAAAACCGCTGCTGCACACGTAGAGCACAACCAACAGCGATATAAGTACAAACACAAGATCCATCTGCCGAAGCTGCAAGGCCCCCGCCTCACGTCAAAGCTCAGTGATGCTGCCCTACTACCGGGTAGACCGGCTCACCCCAGTCCTCCTTATAATGTTCCATGCACACCTGCAGCATAGCCGGCAGCAGCAGGAGCAGTATGCGGCTGCCATCGTTGATCTGCGAGCGGTTGACCCGGCTGCCATAGGTGGCTCCGCCGTGCACCAGCTGATTGCGCACGGTGTAAAGGCGGTCAAACAGCAGACCGAGCACCATCGGGGTGTTCTGATGGGCAAGAGCATTCTGCAGCTGATGCTTGTTGTTCTCATAAAGCTCAAGCATGGCATCCGAGCTCATCTGCCCGCTGTGCATATACCAGAAGGTCTGATAGGTGTAAGGGTTGTCAACAATAAGCCGGATGCTCTGCGAGTACTCACCCCAGATCACGTTGTAAATGCGGTTTTCGCTGTCCACCTCACACAGCTGATTTAAAAAGTGCTTGAAGCCCCCGCGATCGCCAAAATTCTCTTCCGCGCCCAGCTCATTTATCGAGATTTCGCTGCCGTAAAGCGCATTAAAGGAGATCCACAGCAGCACAAAGGCAATATCCGCCTCGTCCGACTCAAGTTCCTGCAGGCGCTGCGCTTTTTTCAGCCAGCTTAAGGAGCGGTGCACCTTGATGCGGAAGCCCTCGTTGAATTTGTCGCGCTCCTGATAGTAATAGTCATTGGTCTCTTTGATTAATTTCTTCACATCCGTCATGCCATCTCCTTAACGGCCGCCCCGCCCGGGACTGCCGCGCTTTATTGTATTGTAGGAAAAAACCAAGCCTGAGAGGGCCTGCCGCGGAAAAAAGTGTTAAGCCAAATGCGATCTTTGCTGCAGTTTTTTGAAGTGCTCCACAAGTTTGAGCTTTATTCACCGTCAAGTAAAGTATATCTGCCTATAATTCAAAGCAGATAATAAGACAGAATGCTGCAAGGCTTCGTGCGGCGGTCTGTCGGTGTTTTTGTACCTTGTACAATTTAATCTGCAGCATTGCTGGAGACTCAACCATGCGAATACTTGCAAATATAAAAACTAAGACCAAACTGCTGCTGGGCTTCGGCCTGGTGATCCTGCTTACCATCCTGGTGTCGGCCACCGCCGTCAAATCCAATATCGAAAGCATTCAGGCTGCCACCGATATTGACACCATCCTGACCCGCTCCTACTCGCGCGTCAACAATACTCAAACCGCACTGCTCAACGCCAATATTCTGGCCATCAATGCGCTCAATCCGTCCAACGGCGCCAACAAGCTCTCGGCAGACGAATTCGAAACACAGATGAACGCGCTCATCAAGCAGATCGGCGAGGCTGCGAGCGTGATGAACGAGAACAAGATAGGCGATCTCGATTCCTCTGATAAATACAAGCAGGACGTGCTCAACGTCAAGACTTCCGTAGCGCAGTGGGTGCAGCTGTACAATCAAAACGTCGCCCCGGTGCTGGCGCACAAGCCGGTCTCCATGGCTCAAAAAGCCAATGCCTTCAATCAGATGCTCACCGTGGTCTTCCCGGCAGCGGTTGAGAGCCTTGGCTTTTATAGAAATTTAATTGACGAGCAGATTGCGATCACCAAAGAACTGGCTGTAGCCGGCGCCGATCCCACCATGCTGTATGTGGGCCTTGGCATCACCGTATTCTCCTTCATCGTCGGTCTGTTGATTGCCATCTACCTCTCGCACTACATGGCTGCAAGCCTGGCTGAGCAGGCTGCCATCATGGAGCGCATTGCCGCCGGTGACTTCACCGGGGACATCAAGGTGGAAAGCAATGATGAGTTCGGCCAGAGCAAAGCCATCATGCTCAAGATGAAGAACTCGCTCAATGCCTCCATCGGCAATGTAATCAACGAGGCCAACAGCTTCCAGCGCTCATTGATTGAGCTGCAGACCTTAACTGACGAGATTGTGTCCCAGACCTCACAAGCTGAGAATCAGTCCGTAACCGTGGCAGCCGCCTCTGACGAAATGGTCTCCACCACCGCTGAAATCGCCAAAAACTGCGAAGGCGCCGCCTCCCTGTCCGAGCAGTCCAAGCAGATCACCTCAGACGGTGTTGAAAAGGTGCGCACGGCCGTGCACAACATTCAGCAGCAGAGCCACGACACCAAGGAAAACGCCAATAAGATTGAAAGCCTGGCGCAGCAGAGCAATGCCATCGGCTCCATCGTCAACACCATTGAGGAAATCGCCGCCCAGACCAACCTGCTGGCGCTTAACGCCGCCATTGAGGCGGCCCGTGCCGGTGATGCCGGACGCGGCTTTGCCGTGGTGGCAGATGAAGTGCGCGCCCTGGCCCAGCGCACCTCCAAATCCACCCAGGAGATCGCCAAGATGGTGGGCAATATTCAAAGCGAGGCTCAGGTGGCTACCGAGTCCATCAATCAGAGCGTCGGCAATATGGACAGAGTAGCTGAAGACGCCAGCGGCATTGAAAGCATCCTGCAGGAGATCATTCAGCGCGTGCTCGACGTCAACGGCCAGATCACCCAGATCGCCACTGCAGCTGAAGAGCAGACCACTGCCACCTCTGAGATTTCCACCAATATGCAGGGTGTGACTGCGGTTACCCAGGAAGTCTCCTCTCAGGCACGCAATGCCCATGAGAGCCTGGGCAGCCTGCATCAGGAAATGGAGCGCTTAAAGAACGATTTAGCTTTCTTCAAGCTCACCGCAGCTGCATAAAGAGTTTTACCCCGGAAAAAAGCGGCCTCGTGCCGCTTTTTTCTGTCCTTAATATTCTGGAAACACCCCGCCGCAGAACTTTAATCCTGCTGCGTCTTTAAGCTGCGCCTTAGTCCTGCTGCTTATCAGCGCAAAAACCCACTTCCTTTTTTGCGATATCCAGGGCGCGCTGGAACACGTATTTGCCCGGGCGGCTGCCCTGCCCCGGCTCAAGTTCCGTGAAAATCGCGGCATCGGTCAGATGGCGGATCACGCGCAGCGAGGAAGAGCGCGGCATATCAAGGCTGGCGGTGAACTGGGTGGAGTTGAACACCAGTTTGTTGAAGCAGAAGTTCAGCATCTGCCTGGCGTAACGTTCGGTGCTGATGTTGTTGTTCAAAATCTGCTGGTAAATTTCATCGTACAAAGCCTTAAGCTGCAGACCGGTATTCAGGCTGAACTCCGCACTCTCAGTGCACTTTCTTAAGAAATAAGAGCAAAAGCAGTGCACCCCCTCCAAGTTGTAGCTGTTGAACACTTGCTTATGGTATTCATGTACATCAGCGCACATTCTGGGAGTGATATAAAAGGCCGGACGGGACACTAAAGCGTAATGCCAGAAGAGCAGCACCGTGAGCTGACGCACCAGACGGCCGGTGGCCAGGCCGGCAATCTGCATCTTATAGAGATCTACATGCAGCAGTGCTATCTGCACCAGGGGCTCAGGATAAGTGCTCTTGTAAAAATCCATCCAGGTCTGCAGCTCCCGGGTTACCGGATGTATACGCAGCAGCTGGCCGGTATTAAGTGAGGCAAAATAATCACGCAGCAGCTTTTCATTGATCTCCGGGCAGGTGCGGCTGATGGTGACATTGGGCAGCGCATTGCGGTAGAGCAGCACGGCCTCAATGCAGTTTCTGTCCTCAGGCTTCATACGGCTGTGGCTCTTGTCTGCATCAAACTTTAAACAGTCAAGCAGCGGCATTTTAAGGCCGGACAAATGACAGGATGACACTGCCTCCATATTGGTCAAAACACTGAGCAGACTGCTGTGCTCGGGCATCGAGCGCAGGAAATCATCATATTTTGCGATTGCTTCTGCCGCGCACCTAACTTCAGGCAGCAGCCGCTGCAAATCGAAATTCTGCGGCGGCATATGCAGATTATCCAACATTTAACGTCCCCTAAAATTCATGCAAAAATATCTGCGCTTTACACACAGTCTGCTGCACATAAAAAAGCCTTTTACGAATAAATTACAACAAAGCAGCATCCACTGCAAGATTGCGGCAATAAAGCATCAGCATGCAAATTTTTTGCATTGTGCAGTTGTGAGCTGACGCAAATTTTTACCGACTGCACTGATGACTTTTTACAAAGCCGCTTTTATGATCTGCCTATGCACTTAAAGCTGCAGCAGCAAACGGCTGCAGAGCATGCAGACTGTGTTTTTGCAGTACCTTACAGGAGGTCTTGAGCATGAGTGAGCGCAGTATCTTGAAATCCGCCCTGCCAGGCACCGCCGGTACCAGCCGTCAGCTGGCCGTCCACCTGCTGCTAATCTTCGGCCTGTCCCTGCTGCTTCTGATCCCCAAACTCTTTTTTGATCTGCTGCTCTCCGAGCGCATCTACATGCAGGACAGCGCCGTGCATTCAGTGGTGCAGTCCTGGGGCAGCGAACAGCATCTGACTGCGCCGCTGCTGCTGTTAAATGCCCAGCAGTTATATTACGAAAACGACGGCCTTCGGGGGCAGAAATCCGCCGCACTCTACCTGCCGGCCAAAAATCTCTCTGCAAAAGTTTTACTTTCAGGTGAGGAGCGCCGCCGCGGCATCTACACCGCCACGCTCTACCGCGCCGAGATTGAATACAGCGGCAGCTTCAGCCTGGAGAACCTGCAGCGCGATCTTTCTGAGAGCAATCTCAACTTGTTAAGCATCGACACCCATGCCCCCTTTATCTACTTCTTGTTAAGCCACGCCTCAGGCATTGAGGAGGTAAGCGAGCTCACCGTCAACGGCACAGCCATAGAGCCGCGCAGCGCACAGCATCAGGATACTTCCGCCGATGCCTTTATGGCGGCTCTGCCGCCTGGCAGCGCAGAGAACGGGCGCATCGACTTTACCTGCCGCTTTATCCTGCGCGGCGCACTGACCCTCAGTTTCACTGCTTTTGCTGATAATTTTGCTTTGCAGATTGCAGGACAGAACCTGAGCCCGGGCTTTCAGGGCAATTTCCTGCCAGGAGAGCGCACCGTCACTGACCAGGGCTTTGACGCACACTACAAGATCTCAAGCCTGGCTGCGGGATACGGCTCAATCTATCTGACACCGCCTGAGAACACAGACATTGTGATCGATCTGCAAAAGCACAGTGATCATTACACCTTTGTCGACCGCATGTCCAAGTACGCCCTGCTCATTATTGCCATGACCTTTTTAACCGTACTGCTCTTTGAGCTGGTCTCGGGCATCCTGGTGTCACTGGTGCAATATGCGGTAACCGGCGCCGGCCTTATCGTGTTCTATCTGCTGCTGCTCAGTCTCTCCGAGCACATCTCCTTTATCTACTCCTACGCCGCAGCAGCGCTGTGCCTGTCCGTGATGCTGGCGCTTTACATGAAGGGCGTGTTTGGCAGCTGGAAAAAAGGCGGCATGATGTTCCTGGTGATGCTCGCGCTCTATCTGCTGCTCTTTGCCATTGCCAATGCAGAGAACTATGCGCTCTTAATGGGCTCGGTGCTGCTGACCGTGATGCTCGGCATGGTGATGTTCTTAACGCGCCGCTTAAATCAGGAGCGGCAGCAACAATAAACAGCAGCTTGGATCAGCGGGTTTGTGGAGATAAGAGCAATGAATAGGAAATTAAGATACGTATAATTTTTAGATGGTCGGTGATAAAGGATTCGAACCTTTGACCCTCTGGTCCCAAACCAGATGCGCTACCGGACTGCGCTAATCACCGACGGGGGCTCATTATATGGAAAGTGCGCTTTTTTGTCAAACTGCAGACCGCGCCGCTCCTAGCATTGAGCCCTGCTTGTTGATATTGATTCGCAACTTTGCTTATTGATATTCATTCCTATTAAGCCTAAGATCCTAGTCAGCAAGGGGCTGTAAAGCTTACAAAATACAATTATTACAGGAGAATTTTATGCCGAGCTTAAAAGGAACACAGACTGAGAAGAACATCTTGACTGCTTTTGCAGGTGAGTCTCAGGCCCGCAACCGTTATACCTATTTCGCATCCGTAGCCAAGAAGGAAGGCTATGAGCTGATCAGCGCCATCTTCCTTGAGACCGCCAATCAGGAAAAGGAGCATGCCAAGCGCCTGTTCAAGTTCTTAGAGGGCGGCACTGCTGAGATCACTGCTACTTACCCGGCCGGCATCATCGGTGACACCGCTGCCAACCTCGAAGCTGCAGCTCAGGGTGAGAACGAAGAGTGGACTGACATGTACCCTTCATTTGCCAAGGTCGCACGTGAGGAAGGCTTTGCTCAGATCGCTGCCGTGATGGAGAACATCGCTGTAGCTGAGAAGCAGCACGAGAAGCAGTACCGCGATCTGTGGAAGCACCTGACTGAAGGCACCATGTTCAAGCGCGGTGAAGTGGTGATTTGGCGCTGCCGCAACTGCGGTTACATTTACGAGGGCACTTCAGCTCCGACCGCCTGCCCGGCCTGCAACCACCCGCAGGCACACTTTGAGGTGCTGCGCGCTGACTACTAATGCATAACTGTCAGCATTAATTTCCATAAAGTTTTAGAATAAGATCCTCTGCAGCCGCAGGGGATTTTTCGTTTTCAGCACAGGACATTTATATGCTCAAACTTAAGCTCAAAGCTTTTACCACCGCCCTGTTACTTTGCACTGCCGCCCTGATGCCTGCCCTTGCTGCAGGCGCTGACACAGAGCCTGAAGAAGTAAGCCTTAAGGATCTGATTAAGACCGAGAGCGCCTCCTTTACCCTCGCGCACCTGCCCTATATCCTGCACTATCAGAAGCCCGCGGCCCTGCATGAGACCGTGATCGCCTCCGACAAGGTGCTCTCTTTGAGCTACAGCGGTCTTAACAACCGCCTGCTTGTCACCGTGAGCATGAATGCAGATCCCTCTCTTGCCTCACTGTTTACTGACTACAGCGCCTTTAAGGACTATGCCTTAAAGCCCTTTTCAGACAAGGAAAAGCTGATGTACGGTGAGTATGAGTTAACCGATGAACAGACGGCCGCAGGACGCTGGTCCATCAGTTTTTACGGCTATTTAAAGAAGCCGGAGGACGGCATTCTGCCTGCCATGTACAACTTTTTGGAGCAGCGTCTGAACTTTGAGGACGGGACGCTGGTAAGCGCGCAGTGTCAGATTCAGGGCGCGCCCGAGCAGCAGCTGGAGAGCAGAGCGCTCTTTAAAGAGCTGCGCCCTTTGTGTGAAGCCGTGATCTCCGATCTGTCCTTAGAACACAAAGGCAAATAAGAGATAGTTGCAGATTAAGGCGTAAACTGCCGCCACTACATCATCCAGCATGATGCCAAAGCCCCCCGCCACCTTCTTGTCAGCAAGGCTCACCGGGAAGGGCTTTAGAATATCGAAGATCCTAAAGAGCACAAAGGTAGTCACGGTGCCAAGCAGAGCATGCTCAGAAGGCACAGTCATGGCCGTGACAAACATGCCCACGAACTCGTCAATCACAATGCCGCCGTGATCATGCACTCCCATGGCCTTTTCAGCCTCAGAGCAGGCCTTGCAGCCCAAGATAAAGACCACCAGCGCAATCGCGGCGATCACCGGCTTGGAGCAGAAAAGCAGCATCAAAAAGCACAGCGGGGCTGCCGCCAGCGAGCCGAAGGTGCCGGGGGCCTTGGGCGCAAGGCCCGAGCCGAAGCCGACTGCCATTAAATGCCAGGGATTTTTGAAATTGAGTTTGAACAGTAACGCTCTGCCGGCCATTTTTGCTGCTCCCAAAAAAGAAAAAGCTCCAGAATATCTTCCGGAGCCAATGTAGCATTAAACAGCGCTACGAAAAAGGAGGTTTAACTAAAAACAAAAAAGAAAAGGTTAAGCCTGGCGATTACCTGCTCTCGCACAAACGTACGTTGCACTACCATCGGCATCTCTACATTTCACTTCTGTGTTCGGAATGGTTACA
>JADINH010000170.1 GCA_017694225.1 Candidatus Avisuccinivibrio stercorigallinarum | reverse complement strand
GGTTGAGGCTGGTGTGGATGTGCTGCTTATCGACAGCTCTCACGGCCACTCCGAGGGTGTGTTGGAGCGCATCCGCCAGGTGCGCCGCGACTATCCGGATCTGCCGATTGTAGGCGGCAACGTGGCCACTGCAGCCGGTGCCGAGGCCTTAGCTGAGGCCGGCGTCTCTGCCGTCAAGGTGGGCATCGGCCCGGGTTCCATCTGCACCACCCGCATCGTTACCGGCTGCGGCGTGCCGCAGATGACTGCCATTTCCAATGCAGTTGATGCCTTAAAGGGCTCTGACATCACCGTGATCGCCGACGGCGGCATCCGCTACTCCGGTGATATTGCCAAGGCATTGGCCGCAGGTGCCAACTGCGTGATGGTAGGCTCGATGTTTGCCGGCACTGAGGAAGCTCCGGGCGAGATTGAGATTTATCAGGGCAGATCCTTTAAGTCCTACCGCGGCATGGGCTCACTTGCTGCCATGTCCAAGGGCTCTGCTGACCGTTACTTCCAGTCCGACAATGCAGCTGACAAGCTGGTGCCGGAGGGTATTGAAGGCCGTGTGGCTTATAAGGGTGCCCTGCGCGGCATCATCCATCAGCAGATGGGCGGCCTGCGCTCGGCTATGGGACTGCTTGGCTGCGCCACCATCGACGAGCTGCGCACCAAGGCCCAGTTCGTGCGCATCACCGGCGCCGGTATCCGTGAGTCCCACGTCCACGACGTGACCATCACCAAGGAAGCTCCGAACTATCAGAGCCACTGATCTGAAACTTTAAGTAACCTGGCCGTGCCTGAGGGCGCGGCCTTTGCGTAAATTCACCATTTAACTTTTTGAGATTGTTTTATGGCAGCCACATCCAATATTCATGCAGAGAAAATTCTGATCTTAGATTTCGGCTCCCAGGTCACGCAACTGATTGCCCGCCGGGTGCGCGAAATCGGCGTGTACTGCGAGCTGATGCCTTTTGACGCTGATGTCAGGGCGATGCAGGAGTTCAATCCGCAGGGCATTATTCTCTCCGGCGGTCCGGAAAGCACCACTGCTGCCGGGTCTCCGCGCGCCCCGCAGTGGGTGTTTGAAGCCGGGGTTCCGGTTTTGGGCATCTGCTACGGCCTGCAGACCATGGCCGTGCAGTTGGGCGGCGCCGTGCAGGGCTCAGACAAGCGCGAGTACGGTTATGCCAAAGTGGATCTGGTCAGTCCCTGCCCGCTCTTTGACGGCCTTACCGATCACGAAGGTGAAAAGAGCCTGGATGTATGGATGAGCCATGGCGACAAGGTCACCGCCATCCCTGAGGGCTTTGTGACCGTGGGCTCCACTGACACCTGCCCTTATGCTGCAGTCTATGATGAAAAGCGCAAATTCTTTGGCGTGCAGTTCCACCCTGAAGTGACCCACACCAAACAGGGCGCTGAGTTCTTAAAGCGCTTTGTAATTGATGTCTGCGGCCTGCACGGACTGTGGTCTGCCAAGGCCATTATTGAAGATGCCGTGCAGCGCATCCGCGCTGAGGTGGGGGACAGCCGCGTGCTGCTCGGCCTGTCAGGCGGCGTGGATTCTTCAGTGACTGCACTGCTTTTGCACCGCGCCATCGGTGACAAGCTCACCTGCGTGTTCGTGGACAACGGCCTGCTGCGTTTAAATGAAGGCAGACAGGTGCAGGAGATGTTCTCAGGCCTCGGCCTTAACATCGTCTATGCCGATGCCTCCGAGCGCTTCCTCTCTGCTTTGGCCGGCATCTCTGATCCTGAGGCCAAGCGCAAGGCCATCGGACACACCTTTATTGATGTGTTTGCTGATGAGGCCCGCAAGCTGCACGGCGTGGACTTTTTGGCCCAGGGCACCATCTACCCTGACGTGATTGAGTCTGCTGCAGCCAAGACCGGCAAGGCCCATGTGATCAAGTCCCATCACAATGTGGGCGGTCTGCCTGAGGATCTCAAGTTCAAGTTAGTTGAGCCTCTGCGTGAGCTCTTTAAGGATGAAGTGCGCCGCATCGGCGTGGAGCTGGGCCTGCCGGTGAAGATGGTGCAGCGCCATCCCTTCCCGGGGCCGGGCCTTGGCGTGCGTGTGCTTGGCGAGGTTAAGCGCGAGTACCTCGATCTGCTGCGCCAGGCTGATGCCATCTTCATGGAAGAGCTCAACAACTCCGGCTGGTATGACAAGGTCAGCCAGGCCTTTACCGTGTTCCTGCCGGTGCGCTCCGTGGGCGTGATGGGCGACGGCCGCCGCTATGATTATGTAGTGGCCCTGCGTGCCGTCAAGACCATCGACTTCATGACTGCCAAGTGGGCTGAGCTGCCTTATGAATTGTTGGGCCGCATTTCAAACCGCATCATCAATGAAGTAAACGGCATCTCCCGCGTGGTCTATGACGTCTCCGGCAAGCCGCCTGCAACCATTGAGTGGGAATAGCAAGCCGCTTTAATCCGGCTTGAAAGGCAGAGCCCCTGCAGTGTATTTCCGCCTGCAGGGGCTTTGTGCATTCTGGATTTTAAGTTTGCTGCTTTAGAGCGGTGCAGTAAAACTTTGGCATCAGGCCAAAGTGCGCTAAAAACGCTTTTTGCAAAATTATGCCTGATGACAACTATTAACTAATAGTTAATAGTTCAAATTTATAATTTGTTGAATGTTGGTGTTGAGACAAATCAGCAGTAATCCTGTGAGACAGGGTGTTTCAGGCTGGTGCGGAATGCTGGTGCATGCAAAATTCTGTCACATGGCAACTATCAAGTTTTACTTGATAGTTCAAAATTACCAATCAGTAAGATTAAGCTCTGTATTGGGCTGGTAATTTTTAAAGCCTGAAGTCAGAGCGCGGGCAGTGCGCAGGCAGTGCAGAGCACCGACGGCAGGGGAAGCGGCAGCCGCTTGATCCGAACTCAGGCCTTTGTGTTAAGATGCCCACTTTCGAGCCTTGGGCTCGGGCATTTTTGGCAGTTTGATTTGTTTTACGTATGAACACCGCAGTTATCGGCCATCTGCTGGCATTTGGCACCATGCTGGTCTGGGGCACCACCTTTATCTCCACCAAGGTGCTGCTCATTGACTTCACCCCGATTGAGATTTTGTTTACCCGCTTTTTCATCGGCTTCTTTGCGCTGCTCATCTTAATGCCGCATCTTTTCGGCCTGAAAAAGCTGTCCCATGAGCTGACCTTTGCCGCCGCCGGTTTCTTTGGCGTGACTTTGTACTTCTTATTTGAAAACGTGGCCCTGACCTACACTCAGGCGGCCAACGTGGGCGTGATCATCGGCACGGTGCCCTTCTTTACTGCCATTGTCGACCGCCTGCTGGGCTCAAAGCAGAAGCTGCACCCGAGCTTTTTCCTGGGCTTTGTCGCCGCTATGGCAGGCATTGCCTTGATCTCCTTAAGCTCGCTGGAGCTGCAGATCAACCCTTTTGGCGACTTCCTGGCCATCCTGGCCTCCGTTACCTGGGCTTTTTACACCTTGTGTGTCAGAAAGGCCGGAACTTACGGCTACAACACCATGCAGGTCACCCGCCGGGTCTTTATGTACGGCCTGTTCTGGATGATCCCCTTTATGTACCTCTTTCATTTTGAGCTCAAGTTTGACGCTTATCTGCAGCCGGTTAATTTGTTCAATCTGCTGTTTCTTGGCGTCGGAGCTTCGGCGGTGTGCTTTTTCACCTGGAACTTTGCCGTCAAGGTCATCGGCTCAGTGCAGGCCGCTCCTTATCTTTATGCCTCTCCGGCGGTGACCGTGGTGGCTGCGGTGCTGATTTTGGATGAAATCATCACTCCGCGCTCTTTCTTTGGCATTGTGCTTACCATGCTCGGTCTGCTGATAAGCGAGTGGCCGCACTTAAAGCAGATCTTAAAGAAAAAGGGCGTGCAGGCAGCACCGGCAGAGCAGGGCGCAGAGCCTGCAGTGATGCCGGCAAAGAGCGCGGAAAGATAAAAGGATAGATGAGGCGTTTGCAGGCCTTAGCGGTCTGTGTTAAAAAAGAGCAGAAAGAAAAAAGGGCTGACCCTGAGGTCAACCCTGTTTGCGGCCGCCCTTGGCGGCCTGCGCAGTCATCGTCTAACTGACGAGCGCGCGATTAGTACAGCCTGGTGCGGCGCGCATTCTCGCGGGCCATCTTCTTGGCGTGGCGCTTGATAGCAGAAGCCTTTGCACGCTTACGTACAGTAGTAGGCTTCTCGTAAAATTCACGGGCTCTAACATCGGCCAGAATACCGGCCTTCTCGCAGGAGCGCTTAAAACGTCTCAAGGCAACGTCAAACGGCTCGTTCTCACGTACTTTAATGACTGGCATGTGGAAAACCACCTCACTTATAAAAATAACAAATGCAGCGTCTGTGTACAGTGATGCTGCCGAATTAAAAAACAGGCCCGATTATACTGCAAAAGAATGGCATCTGCCAGCGGAAAATTTGCTGAAAAATCAAAGATTTTCCTCTGGGCGGGCAGTTTTGGGCAGCATCGTGCTCAAAGTGTGAGATTGAGCGCATTTTTTGCTAAAATTAGCAGGTTGTTTTTTTGCGGTATAGAGATTAATGCGCGTACTTGGTATTGAAAGCTCCTGTGACGAAACCGGAGCTGCGGTCTATGATGACAAAGAAGGTCTCATTGCACATGCCCTGCATACTCAGATTGCCATGCATGCTGAGTACGGCGGCGTTGTGCCTGAACTGGCCAGCCGCGATCACATCAAAAGAATTGTGCCCTTAGTACGCAAGGTCATGGCTGATGCCAACATGCAGCTTAATGAGCTCGATGCTGTGGCCTACACTGCAGGCCCGGGGCTTATCGGTGCACTGCTCACCGGTGCGATGGAAGCCAGAGCCCTTGCCTATGCCTTAAATATCCCGGCCGTCCCGGTGCATCACATGGAAGGCCATCTGCTCGCCCCGCTGCTTGAAGATCCCAAGCCTGAGTTTCCTTTTGTGGCCCTGCTGGTTTCAGGCGGCCATACCATGCTCATTCAGGTGGCAAAGCCCGGCGATTATAAGTTATTAGGCCAGTCGGTGGATGATGCTGCCGGTGAGGCTTTTGACAAGACAGCCAAGCTTTTGGGTCTGCCATATCCGGGCGGCCCGTATTTGGAGAAGCTGGCGCAGAACGGCAATCCAAAGGCATATCATTTCCCGCGCCCGATGATTGACCGTCCCAACTGCGATTTCAGCTTTGCCGGTTTAAAGACCGCGGTGCTCAATGCCGTGCATCAGCACCCGGATGATTTGGAGGCCCATAAGGCTGATCTGGCCCGCTGCTTTACCGATGCCGTGGCTGACACCTTAGTGGCCAAATGCAAACGTGCCCTGGATATCTGCCATTTAAATTCACTGGTGGTGGCAGGCGGCGTGAGCGCCAATACCGCCGTGCGCAGCGCCTTGACTGAGCTGATGGAAAAAAGAGGCGGCAGAGCCTTCTTTGCCCGGCGTGAGTTCTGCACTGACAACGGCGCCATGATCGCGCTGGCCGGCATGCTGCGCTTTAAGGCAGGTCAGTTCGGTCCGCTGCAGGTGGATGTGTTCCCGCGCTGGCCTTTGGATACTTTGAGGGCGCTTGATGCATAAGGTTTTTGTCAAAGGGCTTAAAGTAAACTGCATCATCGGTATTTACCCCGAAGAAAGGGTAAAGGAGCAGGAGCTTGTCATCGACCTGGAGCTTGACTGCCCTGCCCTGGAGCAGGCCGGGCGTGAAAAGCGCCTGGAGCTTTCGGTTGATTACGCCGCCTTAAGTGCGCGGGTAAAAGAATATGTCATCGCCCGCAAAGCAGAGCTTTTAGAGGAGCTTGCGGTCGAACTTGGCGATTTAATTGAACAGGAATTTCACACCCCTGCGGTGACTATCCGTCTTACCAAGACTGAGGCGGTGCCGGGCACAGCGGGGACTGGTATAGAATTTTGCAAAAAAGCGTGAGGTAATAATATGGCCCAGGTATATCTTGGTATTGGCTCCAACCTTAATCGTGAGAATGCGCTGCTGTTTGCCAAAGCAAATTTAGCTCCGCTCTTTAAAGATTATGCCCAGTCCTCGGTGTGGCAGAGCCATGCCATCCGCGAGGCTGAGCCTGACTACTTAAACATGGTCTCAGGCGGTCAGACTGATCTGAGCCTGGAGCAGCTTTTAGCCGCCATCGATGACATCGAAAAGCGTGCCGGCAGTGAGATGATGTTCCACAACGGCACCAACTTCGGCATCAAGCGCCGCCTTGACATCGACGTGCTGCTTTACGATGACGTGGTCACCACTGAGCCGTGCAAGCTGCCGCGCCATGACATTCAGGATTATCCTTTCGTGCTCTGCCCGCTGTGCGAGCTTAACGACAGCATCATTCACCCGCTGCTCAAGCTGCCCATCAAGGAGATCTGGAATGAGATGTCTCCGCGCCTGCCGGCTAAGATGAAGGTCGTGAAGTACGATTTTGACTGGAACCGTGAGTGCCCTGACTGGAGCTGAGCGAGCATTTCATCATGCCTTTAACCCATATCGTGGTGCTGGCATTAATTCAGGGCATTACTGAATTTCTGCCGGTATCCTCAAGTGCGCATTTAATTCTGCCAAGTCAGCTGTTGGGCTGGGAGGATCAGGGCCTGCACTTTGACGTGGCGGTGCATATCGGCACGCTGCTGGCTGTGATCTTCTACTATCTGTCAGACTTGGTGAAAATTGGCACCTATACCATTGAGTCAGTGGTGAAGCGCCGCAATACTCCGGCAAGCCGCGTCGGCTGGTATATCGTGATCGCCACCATTCCGGCAGGGTTGTGCGGTCTCTTCTTTGAGAGCTATGTGTCCTCAGTGGCCCGTTCGATGGAGCTTATTGCCTACACCACCATCGGCTTTGGTCTGCTTTTGGGCCTGGCCTCTTACTGCAACCGCAAATTGTGCTGGCGCACTATTGTCTCCATTCAGGGTGAGCGTCCGGACTCGCTTCGGCGCATGACCCTGCAGCAGGCAGTGATCATCGGCTTTGCCCAGGCTCTGGCCTTAATTCCGGGCACTTCCCGCTCAGGCATCACTCTGACCGCGGGTCTGTTCCTGGGCCTGCGTCCCGAGGCGGCCGCGCGTTTTTCCTTTCTGCTGTCAATTCCGATCATTTTGGCTTCAGGCCTGTTAGAGGGCATCAAGCTCCTTGACAGCCCCGCCGGTGCAGATCCGATTGAGATGCTGATGGGCGCGGTGATTGCCTTTGTCACGGCCATCTGTGTCATTCACCTGTTCATGAAGTACATCTCCAAGTCCGGCATGGGCATCTTTGTGCTCTACCGCCTGGTGCTCGGCGGCTTCCTGCTGTACATGGTTTACGCCTAAGGCACTTAGCAAAAAGCCCCGCTTGGCGGGGCTTTTTGCAGGCGCGGCTTAATTTGGCAGTTTGGGCGGGCGCCGGTCGTTTAAGGCATCCTCCGGCAGATGGGCCATCACCTCCGCGCAGACCCTGACGCGCGCCTCATGCACCGCCTGGGCCACCGCAGGTCCCTTCAGGCCGGCTGCTACAAAGGGCGCGGCATTTACCGCTGCGGCGGCTTCAAATATGCGCTTGACATAGTGCGGGCGCTCAAAGTGCAGATGTTCAAAGCCCTTGCGGCCCAAAAAGTCACCGGCGCAGCAGTCAAGCCAGGGCTGCAGGCGCTGCGGCCGCCGGAAGGCATCGAGCTTTTCAAATACAGCCACCACCCCCTCAGGGCCGTTCTTGTCCAAATGATGAAAGTCACTGTGACAGCGCATCACCGCGGCGGCTAAATCGGCATAGTCACGCGGTACATGCAGGCGGGTGCACAGCGCCTTTAAGGGCTTGAGCCCCAGTTCATCGTGGCCTTTGTGATGGGGCCAGCACTCGCGCGGGGTCAGCGCTTTGCCAAGATCATGGCAGAGCATGGCAAAACGGGTGGGCAGATCGCGGGTTAATTTGGCCACCGCCTTTAAGGTCAGCATCACATGCACAAAGGTGTCAATTTCAGGATGCCATTTGGCAGGCCCGGGCACGCCAGAGAGGGCCTCAAGCTCCGGCAGAATGCAGCCTAATGCACCGCACTGATGGAGCACTTCAAAGTACACCTGCGGGGCATCGGTCTTGAGGGCTTTTTCAGTCTCAATCCATACGCGCTCGGGCGTGAGTGCATTAAGCTCGCCGGAGAGTGACATCTTGTGCATCAGCTCCAGGGTCTCGGGGGCAATGCTAAAGCCCATAGGGGAGAGCTTGGCAGCAAAGCGCGCGGCGCGCAGCACGCGCAGCGGATCTTCCTCAAAGGCCGGGCTGACATGGCGCAGAATGCGGTTTTTCAGATCAGAAGCACCGCCGCAGGGATCGATGATCTGCCCGTTTTCATCCTCGGCGATGGCATTGATGGTGAGATCTCGCCTTTTAAGATCTTCCTCCAGGGTCACCTCAGGGGAGAAATCGCAGATAAAGCCGGTATAGCCGTGTCCGCTCTTGCGCTCGGTGCGGGCCAGCGCATATTCCTCATGGGTTTTGGGGTGGAGAAACACCGGAAAGTCCTTTCCCACCTGCTTGAAACCTTTGGCTAAAAGCTCCTGCGGGACTGCGCCGGTCACTACGTAATCCCGATCGTATTCCTTAAGACCGAGCAGTTTGTCGCGTACTGCACCGCCGACGAGATAAATCTGCATTGCTCTAAACACCTCACGCTATGGCTCAATAATAGCAAAATTTGCAGCGCTGACCGCAGCAAAAAATCTGCACTCTGCGCAAAAGAGCGCAGCTCTAAAGCTTGCAAGAACAGCGCCCTTGCGCTTAAATAAGGCTGTACAAAAGGATTAAATGTGGCGTTTTACACGAAGTTTTACGGTCTTGAGGAGCCGCCGTTTGAGCCCTCGCTCAGCCGTCGTTTTTATTATGTGGGCAAGGCCCAGCACGAGGCGCTGACGCAGCTGCAGCAGGCTTTAAGCACGGCCGGCGTGATCTGCGTGCTCTGCGGCCCCTCCGGCTGCGGCAAGACCACCCTGGTGCGCATGCTGATGCGCTCGCTGCCGGGGCACATGCGCATTATCGCCATTGATGATCCGCGCCTGGAGCCTGATATGCTCCTGGCAACCATTTTGCGCGCAAGCGGTGTGCTGGCCACCTCGCTTGAATCCACAGCCGAGCTTACCTATAAACTGCGCACCCTGCTTGAGGACTTAAGCCGCAGCAGCCAGATCTGCACCGTGATTTTGGATGAAGCCCAGGGCCTGTCTGATGACGTGCTGGAGCAGCTGCGCCTTATCTCCAATATGGAAGGCAAATACGGGCGCATGATTAATTTCCTCTTGGTCGGCCAGGAGGATCTCAACACTCATCTCTCCGCTGCACAGCACCGCATGCTGCTCGGGCGCATTAAGCTTATTGCCAAGCTGCCGCCCTTGACCCGCGAGGAGACTGCAGCCTATATCAGCTTTCGCATGCAGCAGGCAGGCTGCCACGCGCCGGTGTTCTCAGACAAGGCGGCAGCTGAGCTCTATAAACTCTGCGGGGGACTGCCGCGCCTTATCAATTCTGCAGCCGATCTGGCGCTTACCATCAGTGCGCAGAAAGAGAAAAAGCTTATTTCAGCGCGCACGGTCAAAAAAGCCTTTTTCCTGGCGCAGGCAGGCCTGCGGGTCAAACGCCATCCGCTGCGCGCCCTCGGACGCTTTTTTAAAACGATATTTGCCCCGGTCAATCTCTTATCTGCCGCGGCCGCTGCAGCCATCGCGGTGCTGATTTTCACCGGCTTGCAGTTTGCCCTGCGTCCTTACCTGAAGACTGAGAGCTTTGAACACGCCCTGCTCAACACCCCGGAGATTTTGGAGGAGCGCCGGACTGCACTGTCCTTCCTGCTGCCTGGCAGCACGGTGCAGGGGCGGCTTGCTGCTGACTTTGAGCAGGCGGTGGCAGCTTCGCTGTTTTTTGATGATGCGCTCAATACGGCAATTGCCCTGCAGGGCTTTCAGGCCGAAGACGGCGGGGCTCTCGGGCTTTCTGATCTGCCATACCTGGGGGTGGGCTGTTATCGCGCCAATCTCAGCCTTGCGGAGATCAAAGCGCTTAATTATCCGGTGATTTTGCGCCTCTACGATGACAATCTCACCCCTTTTTACGGCATTTTGCTGCACCTTAATGCAGACAGCGCAGACTTGATTGCCGGAGAAAGGATTTTCAGCTTTGACCCCTCTTATCTGCAGCGCCAAAGCCGCTATGAGGCCGCGCTGTTATACCGCCTGCCGCCTGCTTCCGATGTCGAGCTTTTAAGTCATTACCGCACTGAGGACGGGGCGGACAAGCTGCTTGCCGTGCTCAAATCCTTAAGCCGCGAGGGCCGGCGTTTTCTGCGTGAGCGCCTCACGCAGCGCTGCAACCTTAACAACCTCGGGCTGTGCGATTTTGCTATGGTCGATGCGCTGTCAACTGAGCTCTTTGACTTTATGCTAAAAGAGGGCTTTGCCGCCTTTGAGCCGCGCTTTTTCCTCAGAGTGGATGAATACGATCCGCAGCCGCGCCCTTATTATTTGACTGAGCCCCCGGAGGTGGTGCTGCAGCATGCGCCTTAAAACTAAGATTTTTATCCCGGCGCTGGCCTTTTTTACGGCCGCATTTTTAGTATGCCTGACTACCCTGGAGTTTAAGTATGAGCATGATCTGCAGCAGGGCAGGGAGCAGGCCGCCGCGCATCTTGCGGCCTACAATCAGACCCTGGTGAAAAAGCAGAGTTGGGACAGCGCGGGCATGGCTTCCCCAGCTGCCTCTGCTTACCAAGAGCACACTCCCGGCGCTTATCTGCTGCACTCTGAGATCTTTACGGTGCAGCCTGCCATGGTGCTGCGCGCTGACGGCACGGTAGTTAAGCTGCAGCCCGGGCCGGAGCAGCTGCTTTCACAGCTCTGGGATCAACAGGCGGCCGCGGCTGTCCTGGCATCTTCATCTTCAGCTGAGGTTACAGCCGGACAGGCGGATGGAAAAACGCCGGCGGCGCGGGCGGTAAATAAAGTAAAGGCGCAGTATCTGCGCCTGGATGAGCGGCAGGCTCTTTTGCGTTTTGTGCCTGCCGACGGAAATTAGAATTAGAAACGCTCGCGCTTGCTCTTGCGGTTGGGGCGCGGCAGATAGATGAAGATAATGCCGGCCACGGCGCCGCAGAAGGCGATGGCGGCACCCTGCATCCACCAGCGCATCTGCATGTCAAGTTCCTTGGTCTGCAGGCGGTCTTCATAATCCCGGCGCAGCTCGTCCAGCTCTTCAATGGTGCTGTCCTTCTGGGCCATGGAAGTTTTCATGCCCTCGTTTTCCTTTTCCAGGCGGGCATTTTTCTGGGTCAGGCTCTGCACCTGGCGGCTTAATTTGGTGTCGTAAGTGGCAAGCTCGTGCTCCAGCTTTGCAATGTGCTCCAGCAGTTCCTGCTCACGCGGCTGGCCGCAGCTTTGGGCCTGCAGGGTCTTGGTGCCCATCCAGAAGGTATTGCCCTCGGCATCCTGCAGCTGTACAAAGCTGCGATCGCGGCTGTAGGCAAGCAGGGTCATCTTTTCACCGATGGGGCGCGAGCCGGTGATGCGGTAATTGGTGCCCGGGCCCGAGCGGGTCCAGACCTGATTTTTATCTGAGACATAGACCGGGCCGCCGATGTAAAAGCCGTTTTCGTCAAGCTCCGGCCCGGCAGGCTCCTGCGGCACGCTTTCAGCCGGGGCGGCAGGACTTGCTGTATCAGCCGGTGCGGCTGCAGTTTGAGCGGCAGCTGCGGTGGAAGCCTCATCACCTGCTGCCTGAACGCCGGTGCTGCAAAGACAGAGCATCAGCAAACTTATGATTAAACGATACATAAAATTCCTTAAAGATCTGCGGGCAATATGGCAGATTAAATTGGGCACGATTTTAGCACGCAGGCCAAATTTGGGCCAAATCCGCAAAAATTTTGTAAAAAATGCGTAAAGTTTACATGAATTTCTTATTAAGCTGGTATGTTGGATGGGTTAACACCAGCCTGCCTGCAGCTGCGGCCGTCATTTTAAGGTCTGCGGCGCGTGCAGAAAAGGTAAAAGAAAAACAAAAATATGCTGGAAAAGCGTAGTGAGGATTTTTTAAATGGCAGCAAAAGATCAGTTTGAAATTGAATTGAAGCTCGGCCTGATAAAGCCCTGCAGCAATCTGAGCGAAATCTTGGAAAAGTTTGGCACGTTAAGCAGCACCAAGGTCGAGCAGTTAGAGAACATCTACTTTGATACCAAAGACAACAAGCTCTATGACTTAGGCGCCGGTCTGCGCATCCGCCGCGCCCCGTCCTTTACCGAGCAGACTTTAAAGCTGCGCGGCAATACTTTGGGCGGCATTCATCAGCGCCGGGAGTTTAATGTCTCCATTGACAAGGATCTTAAGGTGCCGGATCTGTCCCGTTTCCCGGCTGAGGCCTTTGCTGACGGCAAATTCGACGTGGCTGCACTGCAAGGTGAGCTTGAAAGCCAGTGTGCCATCAACTTCAAGCGCGTAAGTTACGATTTTACTTATCAGGGCTGTGAGTTTGAGATTGCAGTCGATGAAGGGCAGATTGAGGCCGGCAAACTTAAGGCTCCGATCTCCGAGCTTGAAATTGAGCTCAAAAAGGGCGTCAAGGACAAGACCGCGGTCATCACCTATTTTGATGAGATTCTGCAGCATCTGGCCGCAGCCGGGGTGCCTTTGACCTTAGAGCCCTTCTCCAAGATGCACCGCGCAGCGCTGCTCATGGGTTACGCCCAGCGCAATTCGCTTAAACTTAATGAAACTCCGGCCGGGGATATCGGCACCTATCTGCGCGTTAACTTAAGAATTTTTGAGAGCTTATTGGGACAGTACCTGGCCAAGCTCGATCCGGTGTATTTAGGCTATATGGCCTATACCTTAAAGTGCGTGCGCCGCAGCCTGAAGTTTATGGTGAAACTTGCCGCTGCAGATGAAAATGTCAGCTGCTCAGAGAGCTTCAAGCTTTTGAAAAAAGAGCGCAAGCCGGTGTGCTGCACCTTAAAGAAGCTTGGCACTTACCTGCAGGATCTGGAGCGGGAGGTGCTGCGTCTGCAGCTGATGGGGGCTGAGCCGAACCTTGCGGCCTATGCACAAAAACTGCGCCGCAGAATTTCAAAATTGCAGGCTTTCTGTTTACCTCTGCACTTAAGGGCTTTAATATTAAGGCTTGAGAGTGTGAAGTTAATCAATCAGAAGGCTTAGGATGCAAAAACTTGCCCGCTATGACATTTTTCCAGCCCACATAAAAAACCTGCCTCCTTTATTGCAGCAGGAGGCAGACAATCATTACGAACGCCTCAAACTGCGCACTCCCCCCGAGTGCCTGGAGGTGTTTGAGGCTCAGCCGGACTTGCAGTACATCCTGGGCATGTCCGACTTTGTGGCCAAGACCTTAATTCAATTCCCGCGTGAATGCGCCGCGCTCATCAAGGCCGGCGCGCTTGACAGCGATGCCATGATGTTAAGCCATGATCAGGCGGTGGCTGAGTACATCAAGCCTGGCATGAACGACAATGAATTAAAAAGAAAGCTGCGCATCCTGCGCCGCACCCGCATGGTGCCCATTGCCTGGCGTGATTTGACCGGCCGGGCCGATATTGAAGAGATCTTCGTGGCGCTGTCAAATCTTGCTGAAGAGATAGTGATGCGCCTTTTGGAAGTGGTGCGCGCCTCTCTGGTGCCGGGCTTTGGTGATGCCCTGACCGATGACGGCAAACCGATGCCGCTTCTGGTCCTCGGCATGGGCAAATTAGGCGGCGGCGAGCTTAACTTCTCCTCTGACATTGACCTTATCTGCTGCTATCCCTATGACGGCGAGACTAAGGGCGGCAGCCGCAGCATTTCCCATCAGGAGTTTTTCACCCGCCTGGTGCAGCGTTTTTCCAATCTCTTGTCAGACACCACCGTGGACGGTCAGTGCTACCGCCTTGATCTGCGCCTGCGGCCCTTTGGCGATGCGGGCTCGCTGGTGAGCAGTTTTGATGCCATGTCGGTGTATTACGAGACCCAGGGGCGCACCTGGGAGCGCTATGCCCTGGTCAAGGCCAAGCTCCTGGGTGACTTCAAAAAATGGCAGCCCTGGGGCGATGAATTAATTGAAATGCTCCGCCCTTTTGTCTACCGGCGCTATATTGATTTTTCCGCCATTGAATCGCTGCGCAAATTAAAGCACATCATCGCCTCGGAGGTCAGAAGGCGCCAGCTTAACAATAACTTTAAGTTAGGCTCCGGCGGCATCCGCGAGGTGGAGTTTATCGCGCAGGTATTTGAGCTGATGCGCGGCGGCCGTTATGTGGAGCTGCAGGAGCGCTCCCTGCGCAAAACCCTGCGCTCGCTGCCGGTGTTAAAGCTGCTGCCCGAGGAGGTCTGCCGCAAGCTTGACGAGGATTATGTCTATCTGCGCCGCCTGGAGAACAGCCTGCAGGAAATTGCCGATCAGCAGACCCAGATTCTGCCTGACAAGGAGCGCGATCAGCTGCGCCTGACCCTGGCCATGAACAAAAACTCCTATGCTGAGCTCACTGAAGAACTCTCGCGCGTGATGGCTGAAGTGCATGAGGAGTTCTGCAAGGTCATCAATGACGAGGAGGATGCCGAAACAGCGGAGCATGAGCACAGCGTGGATATGGATCTGTGGGAGAGCACGCCCGATCCTGCAGAGATGGCCGAGACCTTAAAGCCGCTGCTCAAAGAAGAGAGCGAGGCCCTGCCTTTTGCCCAGTCCATCATCACCCTGCAGCAGACGCTCTCGCATCTGCCGGTGGGCCCCAACGGCCGCGATACTCTGCGCCGCCTCATCCCCAAGGTGATCCGCAAGATAGCAGAGTTCAAAAACAGCGCCGAGCTCTTTGGCAAGGCGGCCAATTTAATTGAGCAGGTGGCGCTGCGCACCACCTATCTGCAGCTCTTGACCGAAAACGATCAGGCCTTAACCCGGCTGATTTCCCTGCTCAACGAAAACGCCTTTGCCGCGGCGCTTATCAGCGCCCATCCCATTTTGCTTGATGAGCTGATTGCCCCGCAGTATTTAAAGGCCCCGCCCAAGCCGGAGGAATATTTAGCTGCACTGCGCGAGAGCCTGATGCGCATTGATCCTGATGATCTGGAAGAGCAGATGGAAACACTGCGCCTGTTCAAAAAGATCAATATTTTGCGCATTGCGATGTCTGACCGCTCCGAGAGCCTCCCCCTGATGAAGGTAAGCGACAGCCTGACCTGGCTTGCTGAGGCCCTCATTCGTGAGATGCTGATTTTGGCCTGGCAGCAGACTGAAAAGCGCTTTGGCTGCCCGCCGGGGCGCAGCGCACAGAACCCGGGCCTGGCCATCATCGGTTACGGCAAATTAGGCGGCATTGAGCTTGGCTACAAGTCAGACCTTGATATGGTGTTTATCCGCGAGGTCAATGACGGCATGACCGAGGGCGAAAAGTCCGTGCCCTGCGTGCTGTTCTATCAAAAGCTGGTGCAGCGCCTTTTGCATCTGTCTGTGACGCGCATGAGCGGCGGCGTGCTTTATGATCTCGATATGCGCCTGCGCCCGGACGGGGACTCGGGCATGCTGGTGGCTGACACCGAGGGCTTTGAGGATTATCAGAAAAACCGCGCCTGGACCTGGGAGCATCAGGCCCTGGTGCGCGCCCGGCCATTGGCGGGCTCCAAGAGCGTAATTGACCGTTTTAATCAAATCCGCGATGAGGTGCTGCGCATGCCGCGCGATCCGGCCAAGCTCAAGGAAGATGTGCTCTCGATGCGCAACAAGATGCGCCAGCATCTTGACCGCAGCTCCAGCACCTTGTTTGACTTAAAGCAGGGCCGCGGCGCCATGGTGGATATTGAGTTTATCTCGCAGTATCTGCTGCTGCGCTATGCCCCGAAGTTTTCGAACATGGTGCTGTGGTCTGACAATGTGCGCATTTTGGATGAATGCGAGCGCCTTAACATCCTTACCGCTCATGACGTGCAGGTGTTAAAGAGCGCGTACCTGGCCATCCGCGGCTATTACCACCGCGTATCCTTGGCCAATCTGCCGCGCATTGTGGCGGTGGAGGACAAGCCCAAAGAGTGCACGGCAGTTGAGAAGATCTGGGAGATGCTCTTTCAGGGGCCGATTTAGACCGTCAGCGCCGTCAGAACCAGTCGTCATCAAAGTTGACCGAAGGCGGGGTGGGCATGTCCGGGGCCGGCAGTTCAGCTTCTTTCTTAGGCAGAATAGGGCCTTTGCCCTCCGGGCAGAGATAGGCCCGGCCGGAGAGGGCCACGCCGTAATCCCAGCCGCCGGTGAGCAGTGCCGGGTAGGCAAAAGTCTCCACCACATGGGTGGCGCCTAAAGAGGCGGCCTTTAATTTCAAATCAAATCTGGCGCTGGTGATCACCACCCGCGGCACGGTGTCGACGTTGCCAAGGAAAGTGCAGCCCTCCACTTCAGTGGGCAGCGCGGTGATCACGCCTTCGGCGGCGGCGATGTCCTGCTCGCTCATGCAGCCTGAGAGAAGCAGAGTGCTCAAGCCCAAGACTGCTGCCGCACCGGCAGCGCGGCCAAACCTGCTTTTGCTTTTTGTGCTGTTAAATTCTGCCTTTTTCATTTAATCCTCCTTGCTCCAACTGTGCTGTTATGAGATTTCAGGATAGCGCGGCGGCTCGCCCTCAGGGGCGGTCTTAAAGCGCCGGTGCATCCACAGATACTGCTCGGGCGCCATTTTGATCATCTCTTCTATGACCTGATTGCAGCGCCGGGTGTCAGCCTCCACATCCTCCGTAGGAAAATCTGTGAGCGGGTCACGCACGTAGAGCCGGTAGCCGCCTTGTTCACGGATGGTCCAGGAGGGCTGCACCACCGTGCCTTTGACCTTGGCTAAATCGCGTGTGCCGGTTACCGTGGCAGCATGCTTTACCCCGAAAAAGGGCACAAAAATCGAGACCTTGCGGCCGTAGTCCTGATCGGGGGCATACCAGATGGGATAGCCCTTAAGCAGGGCTTTGATCATTGAGCGCGGATCAGTGCGGTCAACCAAGGCCAGATTGCAGCGCAGGCGGCCGTTTACCTGCATAAACTCCCACACCGGGTGATCGGAGGAGCGGTAAACCCCGACGCCGGGCTTAATCAGCAGGGCGTAGATGCGCGCCATCAGCTCCAGGGTCACAAAGTGGCAGGTCAAAACCAGGGTGCGGGTGTTGCTTTGTGCAAGTTCCCGGGCCTTTTTGAGCTCCTCCTCGTCGATAAAGGCGTGTTTGAGCAGGCGGCGGTCAGACCAGAACCAGGCCATGCCGGTCTCCAGCACTCCCATGCCGGAGTTTTCAAAGATCTTAAGCTTGAGCGCTTCGCGCTCCTTGTCACCAAGTTCGGGGAAAGCCAGCTGCAAGTTGCGCTCCACGATATAGCCCCGGCCCTTGATAAAGCGGCCCATCAGGCGGCCGATCTTGCGCCCCAAAGCCAGGATCAATGGATAGGGCAGCAGGGTGACGATAAGGTACAAGAGGGCAATGGCAAGCCAGCTGCCCCAGAAATTGGGGTAGAGAAGTCGTGAGCTGAACTTGATGCCGGTGGTAAGCCCCTTGCCCCAGCCGCGCTCTTTGACAATGTCGCGGTGCTGCTCTTTTCTTTTGGCAAATGAAGTATGCAGCTGTATCTTTTTGGCCATGCGCAGTCCTTTTTCTGTCCTTTTTTATTATCTTACCTGGCTCTCAGCTCTTTAGACTAAGCTTAAGGGATTTTTATCCCTGAAGTGATATTGATCCCCGCGCTTAAAGCAAAAGAGCGCCCGCAGGCGCTCCTTTCAGGCCTGAGGCCTTTACTCTTTTTTGGACTCTTCCTTGTCCAGGCCGAGCTTGTGCTCTAAGTAGTGAATGCTGGCACCGCCCTTGATTTCCACCGGATCGGTCAGCAGATCCTTGTGCAGCGGAATATTAGTCTTAATGCCTTCAATCACCATTTCATCAAGCGCCTGCAGGGTGCGGCCGATGGCCAGTTCACGGTCGTCATCATGGCAGATTAACTTGCCAATAAGCGAATCGTAATACGGCGGAACCTTGTATCCCTGATAAATATGGCTGTCCCAGCGCACACCGGGGCCTCCGGGGATATGCAGGCGGGTGATCTCACCCGGGCTTGGCATAAAGGTCTTGGGGTCTTCGGCATTGATGCGGCACTCAAAGGCATGGCCTCTTAATTGAATGTCCTTCTGCTTGATGGACAGCGGTGCGCCTGCGGACACGGCGATCATCTCGCGCACGATGTCGATGCCGGTAATAAGCTCAGTCACCGGATGCTCCACCTGCACACGGGTGTTCATCTCGATGAAGTAGAACTGGCCGTTTTCGTACAGGAACTCAAAGGTGCCGGCACCGCGGTAGCCGATGTCCACGCAGGCCTTGGCGCAGCGCTCACCGATCTCGGCACGCTGCTCAGGGGTGATGAAGGGTGCGGGGGCTTCTTCGAGCACCTTCTGATTGCGCCGCTGCATGGAGCAGTCGCGCTCGCCCAAATACACCGCATGGCCGTGGGTGTCTGAGAGCACCTGGAACTCAATATGGCGCGGGTTCTCCAGGAACTTCTCCATATAGACGGCCGGATTGTTAAAGAACATGTCGGCTTCACGGCGGGTCAGCGCAATGGCGTCGTCAAGCTCAGCATCCGAGCGCACTACGCGCATGCCGCGTCCGCCGCCGCCTCCTGCGGCCTTGATGATGATGGGGTAGCCGATCTCATTGGCAAGGCGGCGGTTTTCAGCCGGGTCGTCGCCCAAAGCTCCGTCAGAGCCTGGCACACAGGGCACGCCGTTTCTTATCATGGCGCGCTTGGCTGAGACCTTGTCGCCCATCAGGCGGATGGTGTCGGCAGTAGGTCCGATGAAGATAAAGCCTGATTTTTCCACCATTTCAGCAAAGTCGGCATTCTCAGAGAGAAAACCGTAGCCCGGGTGGATGGCAGAGGCGCCGACAGCTTCGGCCGCTGCGATGATGCGCGGAATATTTAAATAAGATTCCTTGGGGCTGGCAGGTCCAATGCAGATGGTCTCATCGGCCAGCTTAACATGCATCAGCTCGCGGTCGGCAGTGGAGTGCACGGCCACGGTCTTAAGGCCCAGCTGCTTGCAGGCTCTTAAGATGCGCAGGGCGATTTCACCGCGGTTGGCAATTAAAACCTTTTCAAATTTCATGTGGGCTCCTTGGCGCTTATTCAAACTCGAATAAAGGCTGATCAAACTCAACCGTGGAGCCGTTTTCTACCAGGATCTTCTTGATGGTGCCGGAGCGGTCGGCCTGAATCTGATTCATCATCTTCATGGCCTCGATAATGCATAAGGTGTCGCCTTCCTTGACGGCCTGGCCTTCCTCCACGAAAGGAGCGGCGGTGGGGCTGGCTGAGCGGTAGAAGGTGCCGACCATCGGAGACTTCATAGTCTTGGCTGCAGCCGGGGCAGCAGCGGCCGGTGCGCTTTCAGCAGCTGCCGGGGCGGCAGCAGCAGGTGCGGGAGCGGCTGCGGCAGCCTGAATGGGAGCTGCAATCTGGACGCTGGGCAGCACCTCAGGCACCACGGCGGTTACAGTTTTGCTCTGACGGGCAATGCGCAGTTCTTCCTCACCCTGCTTTAAATTGATCTCTGAAATGTCGGAATTGGAAACCAAGTCGATTAACTTGGCAATCTTATGAATATCAATCTGCATAATTACACACCTAAGTCTAAACAGCCTTGCGGCTGTTGTTTTGAAAACTACTTCGCGCAGGACAGTACTCTGTATGCCTTGTCAAGGGCATAGCTGTAGCCGTCTGCTCCGAAACCTGCGATCACTCCCACGGCCTTGTCGCTTAAAAATGAGTGGTGGCGGAAAGGCTCACGGGAATAGACATTGGATAAGTGAATTTCGATAAAGGGAATTTCCACACCTAACAGGGCGTCACGGATGGCCACTGAGGTATGGGTGTAGGCGCCGGCATTGATCAGGATGAAGTCGATTTTGCCTCGTGCTTCCTGAATCTTGTCGACGATGCTGCCTTCATGATTGGATTGATAGAAAGAAATTTCCAACCCAAGTTCACTGCCCTGCTGCTGCAGGCGCTCTTCGATGCTCTTCAGACTGTCGCGGCCGTACAAGCCGGGCTCGCGGGTGCCGAGGAGATTTAAGTTCGGTCCGTTAATTACAAGAACTGCCGCCAAAATGTATCTCCAACAAAAATTTCGGCTATTTTAGCCAATTTGCCTCGATTTTAGAACTTTTTTAGCAAAAAACCGCCGTACAGCTCATAAAAACGCAAATTAGGGAAAATAAATGAAAAAACGCAGAAATCCCCGTAAACTGCGGGTTTTTGAGGGTTTGCAGGCTGAAAAGAGCCGGGACGGGCCCGGCTCTTTTTGCAAAATTGTGACAGACCTCAAAGTTCCAGCCTAAGGCTGCAGGGCCTTTTCAATGAGCTTTAAGGTCAGCAGCACTGACTTTTCACCGCTGGCAAGCGGCCAGAACTCATCGCGCGAGTGGAAGTTGTGCGCGCCGGTGAAATAGTTCGGGGTCACGATGCCGCGCGCCGAGAGGCAGGAGCCGTCGGTGCCCCCGCGCATGGCATAGGTTTTGGGCTCAATGTGCAGTTCTGCCATGGCCTCGTAAATGCGGGCGATCGGTGCGGCATCGGGCTTGACGTTGTTGGAGATGTTCTCGTAGACGTCCTCAAAGCGCACTTCAATCACCGCCTTCGGGTGCAGGGCCTTTAACTTTTCAATGTTCTCGCGCACCACCTCTTTGCGCCACTGATAATGGGCCTTGTCAAAGTCGCGGATATGCATGGTAAGCGTGCAGTTGAGCGCATCGGCCGTGCAGGCATTAAACCACCAGTAGCCGTCCATGCCGTCAGTGCACTCGGGAGTCTCACTTCTGTCAAACATGTTCATGAAATCGTGGGCCACGAGCAGGGGATTGACGAGTACTCCCTTAGCCGACATCGGATGGGCGGTGACGCCCGTGATTTTGATAAAGACTGAGCCTGCGTTAAAGGTCTGATATACCACCTCGCCCAGGGCGCAGGAGTCGATGGTATAGGCGTAATCGGGCTTGAACTTGCCGAGATTTAACAGCTTGGAGCCGCACAGGCCGATTTCCTCGTCCGGCACAAAGGCGATGTAAAGATCAGCATGCGGGCGCTGCTCTTTGACGATGGTATGCAGCGCAGTCATCACATTGGCAATGGCGGCCTTGTTGTCAGCGCCGAGCACCGAGGTGCCGTCAGAGAAGATGATCTGCTGTCCTTTGTAAGCCGCAAGCTCAGGGTGCTCCTCTGCCTTCATCACGATGTTCTGTGCTGCATTGAGCACTACGTCCCCGCCCTGATAGTCAATCACCTGCGGGTGCACCTCGGGGCTTAAGGACACATCAACGGTGTCAAGATGGGCGCAGAAGCCCACCGCACTGCCCGCGGCCGTGCCCGGCAGGAAAGCGGTCACAATGCCGTGCACGTCCTGCTCGATGTTTTTAAGGCCCATTTCCTCAAGCTCCTGCATCAGCAGGCGGCCGAGCTTGAACTGCCCCTCAGAGCTTGGCACCACCCCGGTGCCGGCGGTGGACTGTGAGGGCACAGCGGCATAACGCAGAAAACGCGCTTTAAGTTCTTCCTGAATGTCAGACATCTTAAATTTCCTTATTTTTTATTCTCTAAAATGCAGACTGCCGCCCGTGGGGCGGCAGCAGGGGCAGCATTAAGGCTGCGGGAACATGGTTGACGGATAGTCAAAGCCTGAATGGAAACCGATCGGAATGCCGATGAACCAGTAGGCATAGAGCACGCAGGTCAGCACGATGAGCAGCGCTGCGGTGTAGGGGATCATCATGGAGCATAAGGTGCCCACGCCGGCCTTGGAGCAGTACTTCTGGCAGTACATGATAAGCAGCGGATAGAACGGGAACAGCGGGGTGGCCACGTTCACGGCGCTGTCGGACACGCGGAAGGCCGCCTGGGTCAGCTCCGGGGAGAGGCCCAACATCATCAGCATCGGCACGAAGATGGTGGACAAAATGGCCCACTTGGAGGTGGCAGAGGTGATAAGGATGTTGAGCATGCCGGTGAGCACGATAATGCCAAATAAGGTGAGGCCCGAGGGCATGCCAAGATCACGCAGGAACTCCGCACCGGCGATGGCCAGAAGCGAGCCAATCTGTGACTGGCCGAAGACGTACAAAAACTGGCCTGCAAAGAAGCAGAACACCATGAAGGAGATCAGCATGCGCATGATGTTTTCCATGGCGTGGATGACGTCATTGGCGCACTTGTAGGTGCCCGCGGCAAAACCGTAGACGAGGCCCGGCAGGGCAAAGAAGATAAAGAGGAAGGGCACCAGGCACTTCATCACCGCAGATGACGGGGCGGTCAGCGAGCCGTCTTCGGCGCGCATAATGCTGTCATCGGGATAGCACAGGATAAAGAGAATGACCAAAAGCCCGACGGCGGTGGCAGCGCCGTAGACAAAGGCTCGGTTTTCGCGGGCAGTGGGCTCGGTGAGCTTGGTGTCATTGTCATCGGCAATCTGGTCATCCACCGGCATAAAGCGGTTGAGGCGCGGCTCGACAATCTTGTCGGTGACAAACCAGCAGGCCAGGATCACAAAGATGGTGCCGCCTAAGGCATAGAAGTAATTGCACAGCACATTGACGGAGTAATCCGGATCAATGATGTGGGCGGCGGCCTCGGTAAAGCTCTGCATCACCGGATCGATCATCGACGGGGTGAAAGAAGCGGTAAAACCGCCGGCCAGGCCTGCAAAGGAGCAGGCGATGCCGGCCAGCGGATGGCGCCCGCAGCAGTAGAACATCAGGGCAGATACCGGCATTAACACGGTGTAGGCTGAGTCAGAGGCCACATGGCAGAGAATGGAGATGAAGACCACTGCCGGGGTGAGGATCTTCTTGGGGGTAATGGACAGGAGCTTGCGCAGGCAGGCGTGAATAAAGCCTGAGCCCTCGGCAATGCCGATGCCCAAAGTCACCACAATGGTGATGCCAAGAGGCGGGAAGCCCATGAAATTGCTCACTGACTTTTCAATGAACAGGATTAAGTTTTGCGGCTCGAAGATATTGATGATCTCAATTGGCTTTCCGGTGTTGGGGTGGATGTAGTCAAACTCCACAAAAGACAGCAGGAAGGAGCAGATCATGGCAATGATGAGGGCGTAGATAAAAAGCATGGTGATATGCGGCAGACGATTGCCCAGCCGCTCCACGCCGTTTAGAAAGCGCGTCAGCGCGCCTATCTTTTCAGCAGGTGCAGAACTCATGGAATAATCCCTTAACCCAAGCCTCAGCTCCGGCCGGTAAAAGGCCTTTGCCACAGGGGCTTGTTTACATTAGACAACACAACAAACAGACAGAAAGAGACTGTCTGTACAGACACAAAAGCCCGATTATAACAGTAAAAGCGCAATTTTCTGCCTGATTTTGGAGCAGCCTGGCGGCTTAATTTTGTGATCCTGCCCAAAGTTTTCCCGAAAATGCGCGGAAAATGGTAAAATCTGCCTTGTTTTTTCTTTCACCATTCATCCTATTTATTGAGGTATCGACCAATGGTTGCAATGAACAAGGCCAAGTCAATCGCTGAATATGATCCTGAGCTGTGGGAAGCCATCGCCGGTGAAAATCAGAGACAGGAAGACCATATTGAGCTTATCGCATCGGAGAACTATGCCAGCCGCTGCGTGATGGAGGCACAAGGTTCTCAGCTGACTAACAAGTATGCCGAAGGCTATCCTGGCAAGCGCTATTACGGCGGCTGTGAATTTGTGGACAAGGTTGAAGCCTTAGCCATCAAGCGTGCCTGCGAGCTCTTCCACTGCGATTATGCCAACGTGCAGCCCCATGCCGGTTCTCAGGCCAATGCTGCAGCCTACATGGCCATGTGCAAACCAGGCGATACCATTTTAGGCCTGTCCCTTGCAAGCGGCGGCCATTTAACCCACGGCTCTTCCGTGAACTTTTCAGGCAAGGTCTATCACTCGGTGCTCTATGAGGTAACTGAGGCAGGTGAGCTTGACTATGAGGCCATCCGCAAGCAGGCACTTGAGTGCCGCCCTAAGGTGGTGGTCGGCGGTTTCTCCGCTTTCTCCGGCATTGTGGACTGGAAGAAGCTGCGTGAGATTGCAGATGAAGTTGGTGCCTATTTAATGGTGGATATGGCCCATGTGGCGGGCCTCGTCGCAGCCGGGGTGTACCCAAGCCCGATTGATTACGCCCACGTGGTGACCACCACCACCCACAAGTCATTAGGCGGTCCGCGTGCAGGCTTAATCCTGTCCAACTGCCATGACGAGGCTTTATACAAGAAGTTAAATTCAGCTGTCTTCCCCGGCTCCCAGGGCGGTCCTTTGGAGCACATCATCGCCGCCAAGGCCATCGTGTTCAAGGAGGCCATGGAGCCCTGGTTTGTCGAATACCAAAAGCAGATCCTGAAAAATGCCCAGGTGATGTGCGAAGTCATCATGCAGCGCGGCTACAAGGTGGTGTCAAACGGCACTCACAACCATCTGTTCTTAATGGACTTCATCGGCCGCGAGCTTACCGGCAAGGATGCTGAGGCCGCCTTGGGCCGCGCCCACATCACGGTGAACAAGAACTCCGTGCCGGGCGATCCGCGCTCGCCTTTTATCACCTCCGGCCTGCGCATTGGCACTCCGGCCTGCACCCGCCGCGGCTTTAAGGAAGCTGAGGTGAGGGAACTTGCCAACATCATCTGCGACGTTTTGGACAACTATCAGGATGAGCAGGTGATCGCCGCTGCCCGTGAAAAGGTGGCTGCCCTGTGCGCTAAGTTCCCGGTCTACAAGGACTAAGGTTTACTTAAGAAGCCAGGCTGCTTCTTAAAAAACAGGAACACAGACTTGAATAAGTTTTCAAGCAACGATCTGATGTATATGCGCCGCGCACTTAAACTTGCGCGGCGCGGGCGCTTTGGCACCTCGCCCAATCCCTGCGTGGGCTGCGTGATTGTCCGCGACGGGATGATCATCGGCGAGGGCTGGCACAAAAAGGCCGGCACTGATCACGCTGAGGTGGCGGCCATCAAAAACGCCGGCGGCAATGTCGCCGGGGCCACCGCCTATGTGACTTTGGAGCCCTGCTCGCATTACGGCAGAACGCCGCCGTGCGCCAAAACCCTGGTGCAAAAAGGCATCCGCCGGGTGGTGGCCGCGGTGCTCGATGTCAATCCCAAGGTTTCAGGGCGCGGCATGGAGATCTTAAACAAGGCCGGGGTCAAGACCGAAGTGGGCCTGTGTGAAAGTCAGGCCCGCTGGCTTAACCGTGCGTTTTTTAAGGCCGTTTCCACCGGCATTCCCTATGTGACCTTAAAGCTGGCAGCCTCGCTTGACAGCAAGATTGCGCTGCCCAGCGGTGAAAGCCAGTGGATCACCTCGGACAAGTCCCGTCAGGACGTGCAGCGCCTGCGCGCCTTGTGCGATGCCGTCATTACCGGGGTCAATACGGTCTTTGCCGACAACCCCAGGCTTACGGTGCGCTATGACAATCTGCCCGAGAAGACCCGCTCGAAGCTTCCAAAGAGCGCACTGCGCCAGCCTTTAAAGGTGATTTTGGACAGCACCGGGCGCCTTGATGCACAGGCTTTGGAGCGTTTTGAGATCTTCAATTCAGGCACCTGCCTTATCGTGCAGGTGTTAAAGCCTGAGCTTAATACCGCGCATCTTAAAAACTTAAGATTAAACGGCAAAGACTGTTTTCTGGAGGCAGTGGACGAGTGGATTTCACGGCTCTATCTGCCCGCCGGTCCGGACGGGCGCGTGCCGCTGGAGCTTTTGCTGCGCTACCTTGGCTCCCTGGAGCTGCGCCGCGTATTGGTGGAAGCCGGCAGCACTTTAAGCTCGGCTTTTTTGCGTGAGGATTTAGTGGACGAGCTCTATCTTTATCAGGGGCCGCAGCTTTTGGGCGCCGCCTCGCTGCCTGCTTTCAACCTGCAGCCGCCGGAGCATCTTGATACTGCTATAAGCTTTAAGCTTAAAAAGGTCAAAAAGTTAGGCCCGGATGTGCGCCTGCACTACGTCAAAAAGGTAAAGCAGGGGGGCTGAGCATGTACACCGGAATTATTGAGGCTGTCGGCACTTTAAGCCGCATTGAACGCCGCGGCGGCGGTGCTGCCGTAACCGTGCTCACCCCGCCTGAATTTGCGGTCACAAAGCGTGTGCACCTGGGCGACAGCGTGGCGGCCAACGGTGTGTGCCTGACTGCCACCGCCATGTTTGACGGCGGCTTTCATGCCGACGTTTCAGCCGAGACCATGGCCCTGACCTGCTTTAAGTATTACAGCACAGGTGAGAGCCTCAATCTGGAGCTGCCCTGCACTCCGGCCACCCATCTTGGCGGACACATTGTGCAGGGGCATGTCGACGGCATCGGCAAAGTTTTGTCGGCAAGCTCTCTGTCTGAGGCGGTCAATGTCTGGGTGGAGGCGCCGCACGAGCTTTTGCGCTACATCGCCTACAAAGGCTCGATTGCCGTGGACGGCATGTCGCTTACGGTCAATGAACTTGACGGTGCGGCTTTCCGCCTGACCGTCATCCCGCATACCCAGCAGGTGACAAATTTTCATTCATTTAAAGCAGGTCGTCTTGTAAACTTAGAGGTGGACGTTTTGGCCCGCTATCTGGAGCGCCTGCTGCTGCCTGAGCTTCGGGATAAAAAAGACGGGGAGGGAGCGCTGCAGAACAGCTCTTCACTGTCAGTGGCCGAGCTCATGGCCAACGGATTTTAAGAATTTTTGGAGGATCCATGTCTATTAAGGTGATTGAGGGCGTAAAGCCCTGCCGGGACGGTAAATTTGCCATTGTGGTTTCCCGTTTCAACTCATTTATCTGCGAGCGCCTGCTCGACGGTGCGCTGGACACCTTAAAGCGCGAGGGTGAGGTGGCAGACGAGAACATCACGGTGGTGCGTGTTCCCGGTGCCATTGAGATCCCGGTGACTTTGGAGCATCTGGCCAAATCAGGCAAATATGATGCCTTAATTGCCTTGGGCTGCGTCATCCGCGGCGCCACCTATCACTTTGAAATCGTGGCCAATGAGTGCGCCAAGGGCATTACCCAGGTCACTTTAAGCCACGCCGTTCCGGTAGCCAACGGTGTGCTTACCACCGACACTTTGGATCAGGCCATTCAGCGTGCCGGTTCCAAGGCCGGCAACAAGGGCTCAGAGGCTGCAGCTTCCGCCCTTGAGATGGTCAATGTAATCAAAGCAATCCAGGAATAATCATGCACACTCTGTCTGAACAGTCAATTTCTCCGGCCGCCCGCCACAAGGCCCGTCATTTTGCCATGCAGGCCATTTATCAGTGGCAGATGACCGCGCAGAATCCCGGGGAGATTGAAAAGCAGTTTTTGGAAGATCAGCCGGTCAAAGGCTCTGATCTTGACTATATGCACGATCTCATTCAGGGCGTGGTGGAAAATGTCGAGCACCTTGATGAAGTGTTCGCACCTTTCCTCTCCCGTCCGCTTGAGGATCTTGATCAGGTGGACAAGGCCATCCTGCGCCTGGGCACCTTTGAGCTGTTGTACCGTCAGGACGTGCCCTACAAGGTAGTCATCAACGAGGCCATCATGCTTGCCAAGGAATTTGCCGAGCAGGACAGCCACAAGTTTGTCAACGGCGTGCTCGACAAGGTGGTGCGCTCAGAGCAAAGACCGTAATTATGTCAGGTGAATTTGCACTGATCGCCGATCTGTTTTCAGGCCATGACCATGCCCCGGGCATTGCCCTGGGCGTGGGGGATGACTGTGCCCTGATCCGCCTGCACGGGCGCAAGTGCCTGGCCGTCACCACCGACACCATGGTGGAGGGCCGCCACTTTTTCCCCGGCACCGATCCCTATTATCTGGGCTGGCGCGCCCTGGCGGTCAATCTCTCTGATTTGGCGGCCATGGGAGCGCGGCCGTACTGCTGCACCATGTCGCTGACCCTGCCTGACGGTTCACGTGAATTTTTAGATCCCTTTGCCCAAGGCTTTTTTGATCTGGCATGTCAGGAGGGCGTGGCCCTGATTGGCGGCAATATGAGCAGAGGCCCGCTTTCCATCACCATTGAGGCCTTCGGCAAAGTCCGTGAAGACCGGGCCATGCGCCGCTCAGGCGCCCACCCGGGCGATAACATCTATGTCACCGGGGGCCTTGGCACCTGCGGCCTGTACGTCAAGGCAGGTCAGGGCGAAATTGAGCTTTCCCCTGAGCTCAGTGAGCGCTGCTATAAGCACTCCTTTATCCTCGAAAGCCGCACTGCCTTTGCGCGCAAGCTGAGCCGCTGGTGCAGCTGCGCGGTCGACATCTCAGACGGCATTGTGGGCGATCTGCGCCACATCCTGAAGCAAAGTAAGGTGGGGGCGCAGCTGCACCTTGATCAACTGCCGCTTGCTGCTGTGCTGGACTGCTCGGAGAGCGCTGAAAAGCTGACCTTCCGGCAGCGCTGCGAGATCGCAGCCTACGGCGGCTGTGACTATGAGCTCCTGTTTACCCTGCCGGCGCACAGCCGCGAAGAGGAGCATATGTGCACTCTTGCCTGGAAGCACAAGGTGCCGGTAAGCCGCGTGGGCACCATTGTCAGGGCTGAGGACAGCGCTGGCGCAGATCCGCTGCAGCTTTATTTTGAGGGCCGTCCGGTGCCTTGTGAACAGGCTTTTGAACATTTTTAACATTTTAAATTTAAATTTCTGTTGGAACTTTTTAGAGCGCCTCCTGCTCTAAGCCACAATAAGAAATTACAAGGAGACACATTTTGTTAAATTTCAAACATAAAGGTTTCGTTTTATCGCTGCTGGCCTCTTCAGTGCTGCTGGCAGTCGGCTGCAATGACAGCACTGCCGCCAGTGAGAGCAAGCCCGCTGCGGCCGCACCTGCACCTGCGGTTACTGCTGAGAGCTCTTTTGATGACAAGGTGGCCTATTCCATCGGTGCCTCGGTGGGCGGCTATATTGCCCAGATGGTCGATGCCCAGGGCGAGTATTTGGGCAATATCAAGACTGAGTTAATCGAGCAGGGCTTTAAGGATGCGTTGCTCAAGCAGAACTCCCTCACTCCCGAGCAGGTGGAGGAGACTTTAAAGGCCCTTGATCAGAAAGTAATGGAGCAGATGCAGGCCAAAGCCAAGGCAGAAGCAGAGACTAATCTGGAGGCCGGCAATAAGTTCCTTGAGGAAAATGCCAAAAAAGAGGGCGTGGTGACCACCGCCTCCGGTCTGCAGTACAAGGTCATCACCGAGGGCACCGGCAAGGCCCCCACCAAGGATGACATCATCTCAGTGAAGTACAAGGGCACCACCATCGACGGCAAGACCTTTGATGAGCAGAAAGAGCCGGTGGACTTTCCGCTTGCCAACATGATCGCAGGCTGGGTGGAAGGCCTGCAGCTGATGAAGGAAGGCTCGGTCTATGAGTTCTATATCCCGGCCTCTCTTGCCTACGGCGAGAACGGGGCGGGCGATATTATCAAGCCCAATTCCGTGCTGGTGTTCAATGTAGAGCTCGTTAAGATCAAGACCCCGGGCGATCTGACCAAGCCCGCTCCGGCACCTGCTGAAGCTGCCGGTGGTGCTCAGGCTGAGCAGAAGTAATCAGCCTGGTTCCTGCTGATCTTTTCACCCCGCAGGGCGGGGTGATCACAGCAAATCCGGATTTGCGGATTTGAAAATACAAAAGGGAGCCTCAGGGCTCTCTTTTCAATTATTCAGGCCCCGGCAGCACGATGCGCTGATGCCAGGGCTCGGAATTGGGTCTTGCTATAGTCTCACGCTCGACAAAACCCACTTCCAAATCAGGCAGCAGCGCCGTGGTGTCCTCATGATGATAAAGTGCATTGGACAGGCGCACCGCAGCCGCGCCCATCTGCTCCACCGGATTTGAAATGGTGGACAGCGGCGGATAGAGACAGCGCGCGAGCAGCAGATCATCAAAGCCCACCACCGAGACATCCTGCGGCACTTCAATCCCATGCTGATGGAGCACTGACATAAAGCCTGCGGCCATGGTGTCGTTGTAGATGGCCGCGGCGGTAAATTCAATCTGCCGCGAGAGCAGATCCCGCGCCGCCCGGATGCCCCCCTCTAAAAGCGGTTCATCTGCAGTGACGAGCTTCTTGTCAAAACTGATGCCGTGGGCTTTTAAGGCTTTTTTGTAGCCCGACAGGCGCTGTTTTGCATCAAGAATGTTGTGGGCCGATCCCACATAGGCAATGCGTTTGTGCCCCTGCTCCAGCAGCCTGCAGACTGCCAAATACTCGCCTTTTTTATTGTCGACGTTGACGCAGCGCTTTTCATATCCCTTGATGATGCGGTTAATGAGCACCATCGAGGGCACGCGCTTTAAGTAATCTGACAGTTCTGCATCACTTAAGGTCAGGGCATGGACAATCAGGCAGCGGCAGTGGTGCGAGAGCAGATTTTCAATGGCCAGGCGCTCGCGCTCGGTCTCATGCAGGCCCTGACAGACCAGCAGGGTGCAGCCAAGGCGCCGGGCCTCGGACTCACAGGCTCTGACCAGGCTGCCAAAATAGGGATCAGAGAGATCTGATACGGTGACGCCGATGATCTCAGAGTCCCGGCGCGCCAGCGTGCGGGCGTTGGCGTTTAAATGGAAGTCAAGTTCCTTCTGGGCGGCAAGCACTGCAGCCCGGGCCTGGGCGCTGACTTTGGGCGAGCCGTTGAGTACGCGCGATACGGTGGCAACGGAGACCCTGGCGTGTTTGGCTACATCGCGGATGGTGGCCATCTGCTCTCCTGTGTGATCGTGATCAAATTTCTAAGCCGGGTTTTTAAGTAAACGTTTACATTATAAAGGTCAGGGGCAAAAAGGCTTCAAACTTTTGCCTCAAAAGTCGATCTGCCGCACAAAATAAAAGGTTGTAAAAACAGTCCGGCGTTCTATAATTGTAAACGTTTACACGGTAGTATTTATCAGCTTTTTAAGGAGCTCACATGACCACAATTTTAGTTACCGGCGGTGCAGGTTTTATTGGTTCCCACACCGTGATCGAATTAGTCAATGCAGGCTATGATCCGATCATTTTTGATAATTTCTGCAACTCAAAGCCTGCGGTTTTAGCCCGCATCCATAAGATCTGTGGAAAGCAGGTGCCCTTCTACTGCGGCGACATCCGCGTGCGCAAGCACCTGGAGACCGTGTTCTCGGAAAACAAGATTGACGGCGTAATTCATTTTGCCGGCCTCAAGGCTGTGGGCGAAAGCGTGAAGAAGCCGCTTGAATACTATGACAACAATGTAAACGGCTCCCGGGTGCTGCTTGAGGTGATGCGTGACTTCAAGTGCTATAACTTCATCTTCTCCTCGTCAGCCACCGTCTACGGTGAGCCGGACAAGGTGCCTTTAACTGAGGACTCTCCCATCAAGCGCGCCAACTGCCCTTACGGCCAGACCAAGATTGACATCGAGTACATGGCAGAAGAGCTGCAAAAGGCCATCCCGGAGTTCTCAGTCACCCTGCTGCGCTACTTCAATCCGGTGGGCGCCCATGCCTCCGGCCTGATTGGTGAAGATCCGCGCGGCATCCCCAATAACTTAATGCCTTACCTCACTCAGGTGGCGGTGGGCAAGCTGCCGGTGCTCAATATCTTTGGCAATGACTATCCGACCAAGGACGGCACCTGCATCCGCGATTACATCCACGTGGTGGATCTGGCTTTAGGCCATGTGGCTGCCATCCGCCACTGCCTGAACAAGGGCGGAGTGCACATTTACAATTTAGGCACCGGCATCGGCTACAGCGTGCTTGACATGGTCAATGCCTTCTCCAAGGCCATCGGCCGCGAACTGCCGCATCAGTTTGCCCCGCGCCGCGCCGGTGACGTGGTGCAGTGCTATGCCGATCCGTCAAAGGCTGAGCGTGAGCTTGGCTGGAAGGCTGTCCGCACTTTGGACGATATGACCCGCGATTCTTATAACTGGCAGAAGAACAACCCTAATGGATACGAGGATTAATCATGGCATCTTTTAACGTAACTGATCATCCGCACCGCCGTTTTAACGCCTTAACCGGCGAATGGATTTTAGTCTCCCCGCACCGTGCCAAGCGCCCCTGGAACGGCCAGGTGGAAAAGCAGGCCAGCGAGCAAAAGCCCTCATATGACCCCAACTGCTACCTCTGCCCGGGCAATACCCGTGTCTCCGGTGATGTAAACCCCAAGTATGAGAGCAACTATGTCTTTACCAATGACTTTGCTGCCTTAATGCCTGACACTCCGCTTGATGCTCCGGAGAGCGATGATTTATTTGCCATTGAGCCGGCCCGCGGCACCGCCCGCGTGATCTGCTTCAGCGCCGATCACTCCAAGACCCTGCCGGTGATGGAAGCCTCTGAGATCCGCAAGGTGGTGGACTTATGGGCCGATCAGCTCACCGAGCTTTCCCAGACTTACAAGTGGGTGCAGATGTTTGAGAACAAGGGCGCCATCATGGGCTGCTCCAATCCCCATCCGCACGGGCAGATCTGGGCCTGCTCCTTCCTGCCGCAGGAGATCATGAAGGAACTTGCCCAGCAGCAGAAGTATTTAAAAAAGCACGGCAGACCGCTGCTGCTCGATTACGTCAAGCAGGAGCTGATCAAGAAAGAGCGCATTGTCTGTGAGACTGAGTTCTTTGTGGCCCTGGTGCCTTATTGGGCTTTCTGGCCGTTTGAAACCATGATCCTGCCCAAGTTCAAGGTGGGCTCCATCAATGAGCTTAACGATGCCCAGCGCGACGATCTGGCTTTAATCATCAAGAAGCTGACCACCCGCTATGACAATCTGTTTGAGTGCTCCTTCCCGTACTCCATGGGCTGGCACAATGCACCGGCAGATGGTGAAGAGCATCCTGAATGGCAGCTGCACGCCCACTACTATCCGCCTCTTCTGCGCTCAGCCACCGTCAAGAAGTTCGTGGCAGGCTTTGAGCTCCTGGCTGAAAAGCAGCGCGATCTCACCGCCGAGCAGGCCGCTGCCCGTCTGCGTGAGCTCTCTGAGGTGCATTACAGCAAGCGCTAAAGCAGAGTGTACTGTTTAAAAGCGCTTAGCGCTTTTATAAGCTTGATTTTGGGTGCCGTCTTTAAAAGTTTTGATGAAAAAAGGCGGCGCCTGCAGGTTAAAAGATTAATTTAAAGGTATTCAAGATGACTGATGTAAAGCAGAAGGCCGTTGAGGCATTTGAAAACAAGTTTGGCTGCAAGCCCGGGATGCTCTCTTACGCACCCGGCCGCGTAAACCTCATCGGTGAGCACACCGATTACAATGACGGCTTTGTGATGCCCTGCGCCATCAAGTTCGGCACTGCCATGGCCGCTAAGGCAAACGGCACTGACAAGATGCGCGTGCTGGCTGTGGACGTCAATGGTGATTATGACGAGTTCACCGTCACTGCCGATATGGTCAAGCACGAGAGCAAGACCTGGTCAAATTATCTGCGCGGCGTGACCAAGCTTATCTGTGAGCGCGGCTGCAAGGTGGGCGGCCTTGATGTCGCCATCTGCGGCGATGTGCCGCTTGGTGCCGGTCTGTCCTCCTCTGCCTCTCTTGAGGTGGCCTTTGGCAATTTAATTTCCCAGGCTTTCAACCTGGGTATTGAGCTGCAGGATATCGCCTTAATCGGCCAGGCTGCAGAGGCCTATATCGGCTGCAAGTGCGGCATTATGGATCAGACCATCTCCGCCTGCGGCAAAGCCGGCTGTGCCATGCGCCTGGACTGCCGCAGCCTGGAAAAGCACTTCTCCAAGATCCCGGAGGGCCTTGAGGTGCTGATCGTCAATTCAAACGTCAAGCACGCCCTGGTTGGCGGTGAGTACAACGAGCGCCGTGAGCAGTGCGAGCATGCCGCCAAAGTCCTGGGTGTCAAGGCTCTTCGCGATGCCACCATGGAAATGCTTGATGCCAAAAAGAGTGAGCTTGACGACGTCACCTACCGCCGTGCCCGCCACGTCATTACTGAAGATGACCGCGTGCTGGCCGCCGTCAAGGCCTTTGAGGCCGGTGATTTAGACGAGCTTGGGCGCCTGATGTATGCCTCGCACTGCTCGATGCGCGATGACTTTGAGATCACCATTCCGGAGATTGACGGCCTGGTCGAGATCATCCGCAAGGTTCTGGGTGAAAACGGTGCCGTGCGCATGACCGGCGGCGGATTTGGCGGCAGCGTGGTGGCTGTGGTTGAGCCCTCGAAGATTGAGGCTGTCAAGGCTGCCATCGATGCGGAGTATGAAAAGATCTCCGGGCGCAAGGCCACCATCATTGAGACCTATGCCGCTGACGGCGCTGCCTTTACCCGTCTGTAAACCTCTTTTGTTTGTATGTCAGCAGGCCCGGGATCTCCCCCGGGCTTTTTCTTGCCTGCCCTGAAACCTGAAAAATTGGGCGCAAAGCCCGCACCAGGCTTTGCACAGTGCCTGCTGCGTGTCTGCAGCGGCCTTTGCATGCTAAAATTTTGGGCAGAGTAAAGGAGAACACCCATGCCCGATGAGAAGAAAAGTGTGATTGAAAAGGCGCCTACTGATGCAGTCAGTGCGCTCAATGCCCTGGTGCGGGATTTGGCCCCGCAGGGCGCAGCGCTGCCGGGGGCAGCCGCACTGCCGCCTGCTGACAGTCACAGCTTTTTTGATATGCTCCACCGCGATGCCATGCGCGCGGCCGGGGAGATTAAGCGCTCGGTCAAAGAGCAGCGCGAGGCCTATATCCGCAAAAAACATGACAGCGGCGGCATTGACGGGCGTTTTACCTTTGAGACCTTGCGCGTGGACAGTTTCAATCAGCGGGCGGTCAATGAAGCCAAGGCCTTCTGTGCCTCGGCCCCGCAGATGGCAGCCGAGCCGGTGGTGCTCATCATTCAGGGCTTTGAGGGCACCGGCAAGACCGTGCTCTGCCATGCCATTGCCAATTATTTTCTGCGTTTTTCCCGCAACCCCTCAGTGGAGCTGGTGTCCTTTGAGACCTTGCGCCAGTCCCATTTTTACAGCAATACCGAGGACAAGGAGGAAAGGCAGCAGCGTGCGCGCCTGATTGAGCACTTTGAGAGCGTCAATCTTTTGATCCTCGATCCTTTGACTTCAACCCGTGAGGGCTTTTCGCTTTTTGATCAAAAGATCTTTGCCAATCTGTTAAGAAACCGGCTGCAGCGGCGTTTGTCCATGGTGATGACCATCATTCAGCCCTTTGGACAGCTGCACAACAGCATCGGCGATCTGTGCTTTGAGTCCTTAAAGGCCTATTCAGTGCTCACCACTGAGCTCTACGGCCAGAGCCGCCGTCCGCAGATCATGGTCAATGGGGTACCCTTAAGATGAGTTTTGTGCTCGGCTTTGATTTTGGGCTGAACTCCATCGGCACGGCCCTTGGCAACACCATCACCCGCACCGTGCGCCCCTTAAAGGCCGTGCGCGCCAAAAACGGCCGGCCTGATGACAAAATGCTTGAGGACTTAATCGCGCAGTGGCAGCCCTCCTTATTGGTAGTAGGTCTGCCTTTAATGATGGACGGCAGCGAGCAGCCGCTTACCCAAAGGGCCCGCGGCTTTGCAAAAATGCTGCGCAGGCGCTTTGCCCTGGAGGTCAAACTCGTGGATGAGCGCCTGTCCACTAAGGAGGCCAAGGAGCTCATTTTTGAGCGCGGCGGCTTTCGGGCGCTGGCGCGTGACAAGGGGGCGGTGGACAATATGTCAGCGGCCGTTATTTTGCAGGAGTATTTTGACTCTTACTGCCCCTTTGACTGAAAAGAGCGGGCCGCAAAGCTCTTATCTTCGGCCTTAAGTCCGTGCAGGGCCTTGGGTGTAAAATCGCAACGCAACCGTTTACGGAGTTTGCGATATTATTTGCGCCGGATCACAAAAACCGTGCTTTGGCAGTTTTCAGCCCGCGGCAGCGTCCGCCGGAGCCCGGCTGGTTGCCCCAAAGGCGTGCAAAAGCGGCCGGTGCGCTGAAATTCCCGATAAAACAAAGTCTCTGACAAAATTGCAAAAACTTGATGCAGCTCTAATTTTTGGCGAATTTTTATTAAAAAAGTGGTAGCACGTCACATTTTGAGCATTTCTTTTCCCAGAGCGCTGAAATTTCCGCTAACATTTTCCACATCGTAAACGTTTGTTACGGTAAGAGTTTGTTTGAGTGGTAGGGAGTTGTTTTACAATGAGAATTTCAAAAACTTTATTAGCTTTAGGTCTCGGTGCTGCATTAGCTGCTACTTCTTTTGCCCAGGCTGAAGACAAAGTCGTGATCGGCTTCTCTCAGATCGGTGCAGAGTCAGAGTGGCGTACTGCCAACACCAACGATGTGAAGAAGGCAGCTGAGGAGCTCGGCATTGAGCTGAAGTTCTCCGATGCACAGCAGAAGCAGGAAAACCAGATCAAGGCTATCCGCACTTTCATCGCTCAGAAGGTTGACTTAATCGGCTTCGTACCTGTGGTTGAGACCGGCTGGGACAACATTCTGCGTGAAGCAAAGCGCGCCAAGATCCCGGTAATGATTATGGACCGCGATCTGAAGGTTTCCGACGATTCTCTGTATGTTGCCAAGATTGGTACCGATTCTTACGCTGAAGGCCGCAAGATGTTCGAGTGGATGGATAACTATGTTACCCAGACCGACCGCAAGGCCCGCAACGGCGGCGATAAGCTCAACATCGTGATCTTAGAGGGCACCGTGGGCGCTTCTGCTGCTGTAGGCCGCACCAACGGCTTTAACGAAGCCTTAGCTGCCAGCCCCAACAAGGACCGCTACAACATCTTAGCTGCCCAGACCGGTGACTTCACCCGTGCCAAGGGCCAGCAGGTGATGGAGAGCTTCTTAAAGTCCTATCGTGATGACATCGACATTCTGATTTCCCAGAACGATGACATGGCCTTAGGTGCTATTCAGGCTATCGAAGCTGCCGGCCTCAAGCCTGCACAGGACATCATCATCATCGGTGCTGATGCTGTGAAGGGCATGTTCCAGGCCATGATCGACGGCAAGGCCAATGCCACCATCGAGTGCAACCCGCTGCAGGGCAAGATCTTCTTCGAGACTGCTCTTAAGGTCTTAAAGGGCGAGCCGGTGCAGAAGGTGGTCTATGTGGACGAAGGCGTGTTCTCAGCTGACCAGGCTGCAGAAGTCTTCCCGACCCGCAAGTACTAATCACATGCTTTAAACAAAGATGTCCACTATGCTCCGGCTGGTGGACATTTTTTGATCAAGGGAGCCTGAGATTTCGGGCGCAGGCAGTCCCCTTTAAAGCACTGCAGCATTTAAAAAAGTAAGGAAGGGACCCATGCAAGAAAGTAATGATGATTACATCCTGCACATGAAAAACATTGACATGTTTTTCCCGGGCGTCAAAGCCTTAAAGGACGTGACTTTCAACTTAAAGAAAGGTGAAATCCACTCCCTGATGGGCGAGAACGGCGCAGGCAAATCAACCCTGGTCAAGGTCTTGACCGGCGTGTATTTAAAAACCAACGGCACCATTGAGTATGACGGCAAAATAATTGAACCCAAGACTCCGCTTGAGAGCCAGCTGATGGGTATTTCCACGGTGTATCAGGAAGTAAACCTCTGCGCCAATTTGACCGTCGCTGAAAACATCTACATCGGCCGCGAGCCGCGCGGCAAGTTCGGTCAGATTGACTGGATGACCATGAATCGCAAAGCCAAGGAACTGCTGCACAATGAAATGGGCATCGACATCGATGTCACCAAGGTGCTGAGCTTCTATCCGGTGGCTCTGCAGCAGATGATCGCCATTGCCCGTGCAGTGGACACACAATGCAAGATTTTGATTTTGGACGAGCCTACTTCCTCTCTGTCTGAGAAGGAAACCGAGCATCTGTTCTCCATCATGAGAAAGCTCAAGAACCAGGGCATCTCCATTATCTTCATTTCCCACTTCTTGGAGCAGATTTACACCATCTGCGACAGAATCACCATTCTGCGTGACGGTGAGTATGTCGGCGAGTATGTGGTCAAGGATCTGCCGCGCATTCAGCTGATTTCCAAGATGATGGGCAAGGAGATCAAGGAGGACGAAATCGAAGCCAACGTTGACAAGTCCGTGCCGGAACAAGAAACCATCATGGAGTTTGACAACGTCACCGTGCCGGGCAAGGTCAAGGACATGACCTTCAACATCAAGAAAGGTGAGGTGATAGGCCTTGGCGGCCTGCTCGGTTCCGGGCGCACTGAAATTGCCGAGACCATGTTCGGCATATTGCTGCGCACTAACGGCACCATCAAGGTGGACGGCACTGAGTTCTCCATCAAGGGCCCGATGGACATGATGATGCACCGTGTGGCCTTCTGTACTGAAGACCGCAAGGCCCAGGGCATCATCGGCGATCTCTCCGTGCGTGAGAACATTATCCTGGCCCTGCAGGCCAAGGCCGGCATGTTCAAGCATATGCCGCGCTCCAAGCAGAATGAGCTTGCCGATCACTACATCGATCTACTGCGCATCAAGGTCTCGGATCGCGAGCAGTTGATCCGCAACCTCTCAGGCGGCAATCAGCAGAAGGTGATCATCGGCAGATGGCTGGCCACTGAACCCAATCTCCTGATTTTGGACGAGCCGACCCGCGGCATTGACGTGGGCACCAAGAGTGAAATTGAAGCTCTGGCTGTGCGCCTGGCCAAGGAAAAGAGAATGTCAGTGGTGTTCATTTCAGGTGAGATGGGCGAGATGGTGCGCACCTGCTCGCGCGTGCTCATTATTCGTGACCACGAAAAGCTCACTGAGCTCAACGGTGATGAAATTTCAACTGCACATATCATGCAGGCCATCGCAGGAGATTACCATGGACATGCTTAAAAAATTCTCACACAGCTCGCTGGCGCTGCCTTTGGCTGCCCTGGCGCTGCTGCTGCTTTTCAACGCCATTTTCGTTGAAGACTTCTTCGTGATTCAGGTGATGGACAACGGCAACCTCTACGGCCGTCCCATTGATATTCTCTACCGCGCCAGCTCGCTTATCATTCTGGCCCTGGGCATGACCTTCGTGCTGGCCACCGGCGGCGTGGATATTTCAGTGGGCGCTGTGGTGGCCATTTCCGCTGCCACCTGCTGCGTGCTGCTCGGCGGCGACGTGTCGGGCATCCCGGAGCATCCTTTCTTCGTGGCTATTATCGCTGCGCTGCTTGTCGGTGTCATTGCCGGCATCTGGAACGGCACTCTGGTGGCCAAGTTCAAGATTCAGGCCATGGTGGCAACCCTGATCCTGATGACTGCAGGCCGCGGCATTGCCCAGCTGATGACTGACGGTCAGATCATCACCGTGTACTACCGCCCCTTCAGCTACATCGGCGGCAATATCCCGGGTGTGATGCTGCCGACGGCCATGATCATCGCCTTCTTAATGGTCTGCCTGGTGATTTTCCTTGACCGCAAGACCTCGCTGGGCCTCATGATCCAGTCTGTGGGCATCAACCCGACCGCCAGCCGCTATGCCGGTGTCAAGGTGACCGCCGTGCTCTTTGCGGTGTACATCTTCTCAGGCTTCTGCGCCGGTACTGCAGGTTTGATTGAAGGCTCCTTAATCAGAGCCGCTGACGCCAACAACGCCGGCCTCAATATGGAAATGGACGCCATTCTGTCCGCCACCTTGGGCGGCACGCTGATGGTGGGCGGCCGTTACTATATCGGCGGCACCATTATCGGCGCCATCACCATTCAGACCTTAACCACCACCATGTACGCCATCGGCGTATCTGCAGATGCCCTGCCGGCTGTTAAGGCAATCGTCATCCTGCTTATCATCATCATTCAGTCTGAGCGCTTTAAGACCATGTTCCGCGAGTGGAGACTGAAGAGTGCCGGCAACAAGGCCGCCAAGGAGGCAAGCAATGGGTAAGTTCTTCTCCAATTTAGCAGCATCCCCGATGTTCGCATTCTATGTGACCGCGGCGCTGTTTATTATCCTGTTCGGCGCAGGCTCAATTGCCTTTGAGGGCTTCTTCAGCCTGCAGGTGTTCTTAAACCTGTTCATTGATAATGCTCCGCTCATTATCGTGACCTGCGGCATTACCTTCGCCATTTTGTCAGGCGGCGGCGGCATTGACCTGTCAGTGGGCTCTGTGGTGGCCATCAGCTGCATGACCCTGGCTTACTTAATGCGCGACACCACTTTAAGCCCGTATATCTGCATGGTGATTGTGCTGCTTATCGGCATCGCGGTGGGCCTGCTCAACGGCATTTTAATTGCCTACTTCAAGCTGCAGCCTTTCATCGTGACCTTGGGCACCATGTTCTTATGCCGCGGCCTTACTGCCATCATTTCGCGTGAGTCTGTGGCCATCAACAATGCCGAGTACAGCGATCTGGCTTTCATGTCCTTTGAGTTTGGTGACTACTTCATCTCTCTGGGCGCTGTGATTGCCTTAATCGTGGTGGTGATCTGCACCTTAGTGCTGCGCTACACCTCCTTTGGCCGCGGCGTTTACGCTGTGGGCGGCAATGAGCAGTCAGCCCGTCTGATGGGCCTGCGCGTTGATTTCATCCGCGTGATGGTCTATGTGATTTCAGGCTTCTGCTCAGCCTTGGGCGGCATCACCTTCTCCTGGATCATGCTCTCGGGCTATGCCCAGCATGCCCTGGGCATGGAAATGGATGCCGTGGCCTCCTCAGTTATCGGCGGCACTCAGCTGATGGGCGGTGTGGCCTTCATCCCGGGCACTCTGCTGGGTGTGATGATTCAGGGCACCATCCTGACCATCATCTCCTTTGAGGGCACGCTCTCAGCCTGGTGGACCAAGATCGTGATCGGCATTCTGCTGTGCATCTTCATTGTGATGCAGGCCCTCGTTACCGAGCATCGCAACAAGCTGATGAGCCTCAAGGCAGAAAGCACCGGCAAGAAAGACAAGAAGGCCGCCAAGGCTTAATAACTAATCAACATCAAGGCTCACGCCACAAGGCGCGGGCCTTTTTCACAGGATGAATACAAAATGACTTTAGATTTAAGCAAGTGCAGCATCGGCATTGAGTTTGGCTCCACCCGCATCAAGGCCGTGCTGATCGATGAACATCACAGCCCGGTGGCGCAGGGCAGCCATGACTGGGAAAACCGCCTGGTGGACGGCATCTGGACTTATACCCTGGATGACATCTGGGGCGGCCTGCAGGACTGCTACCAGAATTTGTGCACTGAAGTGCAGCAGAAATTTGGCCAGAAGATCACCACGGTCAAAGCCATGGGCTTTTCTGCCATGATGCACGGCTATCTTGCTTTTGACAAAGATGACAATCTTTTGGTGCCCTTCAGAACCTGGCGCAATACTATCACGAGAAGCGCCTCTGAAAAGCTCACTGAAATCTTCAACTTCAACATCCCGGAGCGCTGGAGCATTGCTCACCTCTATCAGGCCATGTTAAAGAAAGAGGAGCACTTAAAGGATTTGGCCTTCTTCACCACCCTGGCAGGCTACATCCACTACAAGCTCACCGGCCGCAAGGTTTTGGGCATCGGCGACGCTGCCGGCATGTTCCCCATTGACTCTGTCACCAAGGATTATGACAAGGGCATGCTCTCCAAGTTCAACGCCGCCGCCAGGGCTGACGGCTATGACTTTGATGTCTACAAGCTCCTGCCGCAGGTGCTGTGCGCTGGCGATGAAGCCGGCACTTTAACCGCTGAGGGTGCCAAGCTCTTAGACCCGAGCGGCACCCTGCAGGCCGGCATCCCGCTGTGCCCGCCTGAGGGCGATGCCGGCACCGGCATGGTGGCCACCAATTCCGTGGCTGTGCGCACCGGCAATGTTTCAGCCGGCACCTCAATTTTTGCCATGATTGTGCTGGAGAAGGCCTTAAAGGATCTGCACCGCGAGCTTGATATGGTGACCACCCCGGACGGTCTGCCGGTGGCCATGGTGCATGCCAACAACTGCACCTCAGATCTCAATGCCTGGGTGGGCCTGTTTGCTGAGTTTGCAGACAAGATTGGCGCCAAGATCTCCACCAATGACTTGTTCTCCGTGCTCTACAACAATGCCCTGACCGGTGACAATGACTGCGGCGGTTTAATGTCCTACGGCTATTATTCAGGTGAGTTCATCACCGGTCTGGAAGAGGGCCGTCCGCTCTTTATGAGAAAGCCCGATGCCAAATTCACCCTGGCAAACTTTATGCGCAGCCACCTCTACTCAGCCTTAGGTGCCCTGAAGATCGGCATGGACATCTTAATCAATGACGAAAAGGTCGGCCTTGACAAGCTGCTCGGCCACGGCGGCCTGTTCAAGACCAAGGGTGTGGGCCAGAAGATCATGGCCGATGCCATGAACGCTCCGGTCTCGGTGATGGAAACTGCCGGTGAAGGCGGTGCCTGGGGCATTGCCATCCTCGCGGCCTACGAGGTTAACAAGGCTGCAGGTGAAACCCTGCCTGATTACCTTAATAACAAGGTCTTCAAGGACAGCAAGGGCAGCACCATTGCTCCGACCCCTGAGGATGCTGCCGGCTTTGAGCGCTTTATGCAGGGCTATAAAGCAGGTCTTTCGGCCGAAAAAGCTGCAGCTGCAGACTTTAAGTAATTTATAATTAAGGGGCGCTGTGAGGCGCCCTTATCGACTTTTTGTGAGGAGAAGACGTTTCATGAAACTCGTATCCAAACTTGCACTTGCATTAGGTCTGACTGCAGCTCTGGCAGGCGCTGCCCAGGCAGCGGGCGACAAGGCCAATGTGTTTTACTATTCCTTAAATGACAATTTCGTCAATCAGCTCTCAGCTCAGGTGCGCACAGCAGCTCAGGCTCAGGATCTGAAGCTTGCTGAATACGATGCCCTGGATGATTTGTCAAAGCAGTTGCGCCAGGTGCAGGCTGCTATGGCCCAGGGCAAAGCCCCGCTTCTGGTCAACCCGGTGGATGCCTTAAACGGCGAGGCAGTGCTGCGTGCTGCAAAGCGCGCCAATGTGCCGGTGGTGTTCTTTAACCGCAAGCCCTCCGATCAGGTGCTCGCCTCCTATGACAAGG
>JADINH010000169.1 GCA_017694225.1 Candidatus Avisuccinivibrio stercorigallinarum | reverse complement strand
GGCGGCAGCACCGGCGCGGATGAGGCTCATGGTCATGGACATAAAAAGCGCGGCCGGCACGCCCTTGTCTGAGACGTCGCCTACGGTAAAGAACACCCGCTCTTCGTCGAGGGCAAAGGCATCGTAAAAGTCACCGCCCACTTCTTTTGCCGGGGTTAAAAATCCGGCAATGGCAAGGGCGCTGCTCCCTGGCAGATCCTCTGCGGTGGGCAGCATGCCAAGCTGTATCTGGCGCGCGGCATTAAGCTCGCCCTGCAGCCTGTTTTTCTGCCGGGTGGTCTGCATCAGGCGGGAGATGTTCTGGTTAAGGCTCTGCTCCATGGAGTAAATAGCCCGGCTTAAGGCGGCCACTTCATCGTTCCCGGGCAGGGGCTGCACCGCTTTGAGCCCGGAGCCCTCCTCGCTTTGCAGATCGGTATTGGAAATAAGCTCTGCCTGCCTTGCTATGCCGCTTAGGCGCTGCGTTAAGGTGCGCGCCAGCAGAATGGAGCAGAGCAGACTTAACAGCAGCACCGCGGCGCCTACAATTAACATCACCAGACCCTGCTGCAGTGCCGGAGTGTTGATCTCAATGGCTTTGCGCAGGGCGATGATGTACCAGTTAAGCGGTTTGTAATAGGTGCCGGAGATAAAGTAGCGCCCGCCTTCGGTGTCAATTCTTAAGATCTTGGACTCAACGCTGTGCCCGAGCTGTTGTGTCACATCATCAGGCAGCTTTAAAAAGGGCAGCTGGGTGCTTGAGGAGAGCAGCACCTGTGAGCTGCCGGCATCAGCGATCACCACCGCGCCCTGCAGGTTCTGTCCAAGCTCATAGAAATTGCCCTTTAACTGCTCGATGATCAAATTGTCGTTGACGGCATAACGCTCCATCAGCTCATCGATGTTTTGAATGATGGAAACTGTCCAGCCCTCGTAACCTGACAGCACAAAGGTATAGCTGAGGTAATTGCCCGCGCGTCCATCAGGATGGTAGAGGGTGAGGTAATAACCCTCGCGCTGATTTTTCCAGGCGGCGAGCATGGCGCTGTAAAGATCTGAATCTCCAATGGAGCGGTCAAGCAGGATGTCCACATGCTGGGGGGTGAGCACCATGGTGTTTTCATGCATCGCCGCCAAATCCAGGCCCACCTGATTAAAGCTTCTCTGCTGGCGCATCAGAAATGAGGTCAGTTCCTCCTCATTAAAGTTAAGCTGCCTGGCAAAACTGCTTAAGATTTTGGCCTTGACCGCAAGATCGCTGCGCGTGGAGAACACCGTAAAAATCTGCTGGTTTAAATAGCTGTAATACTGCCCGGAGACAGCGTTGCGCAACAGGCCCACCACCTGCTGCTGTTTGGCCAGCTCACTGTCAATGGAGTTGCGCCGCTGCGCGAGTGTGGAGTAGACCGTGATAAAGCCGGTGGAGAGCAGGGTGAGCGCTGCAAATACCGCAAAAATCTTTGTTCTTAATTTCACATTGTTCCCCTATAGCCCTGATGTTTTGTACTGCGCATAAAAGCCCATCACTCTCGCGATAAAGTTTTGGGTCTCGGCAAAGGGCGGTACGCCCCCTGCACGCTGTACGCTGCCGGGCCCTGCATTATAAGCCGCCAGTGCCAGCTCCAGGGTGTTAAAGCGCTGCAGCTGTGCCTTTAAATAGGCCGTGCCTGCTGCGATATTCTGCACCGGATCCAGCGGATCTGACACCCCCAGATCCATCCAGGTATCTGGCATGAGCTGCATCAGCCCCTGTGCGCCTTTATCTGAGGCCGCCTGCGGATTAAAGCCTGATTCAGTCATGATGACTGCTGCAATGAGCTGCCATTCAAGGCCGTGGGCATCAGCCTGCGCCTTTAGCAGATCTTCAAACTGCGCGGGCGATCTGGCTTTTTGCACCTGCTGATACAAAGGCAGGGAGAGCATGTGCCCTGAGCGCAGTTTGTACGCGCTTTTGGAAAGCTGATAGACATCCATGCTCTCAAGGAGGTTTTCCACCGGTTTGGCGGCTTTTACGTAGCGCTCAAACGGGACGGTGGAGGTCTCCACCTGCAGGGTGGGGGCAGCGCTCTGCGCGGTTGCATCAGCATTGGCGGCAGCGCACAGCGCTGAGGCTGCAAGGGCACAGCCGGTTTTGAGCAGGATGGCAGGGATCAATTGGTACCTACATTCAGGATGATCTGGGTCTGATTGCAGTTGTCCACGCGCATATAGGCGTAGTGTGAGGCAATCTCCTTGATAAGGTGAATGCCCAGGCCGCCTACCGCCCGCTCTTCAATGGAAGCCTCAAGATCAGGCTCCTTGGCATTGGCAAAGGGATCGTAAGGCAGGCCATGGTCAGTAAGCTGGATCATCACCGCCTGCTGCCCGTCAAAATTGACCACCCCGCAGGCAAATTTGGCGCTGCCGTTTTTGCCGTCATAGGCGTAGGAGCAGATGTTGGTCAAAAGCTCCTCCACGATAAGCTGGGTTTTGAACAGGATCTTTTCATAGGGGCCGGTGAGCATGGAGGCCAGCAGGGCATTGGTTTGACTTAAAGCCTCAAGTTTGGCCGGCAGTTCAATGGTCTGCAGCGGCACTACCGCCGGCTGGTCATTAGATGTGCTCAAGGGCGGCCTCCTTATGGTCTGTAATCGTCAGAATGGAGGAAAAGCCTGAGATCTTAAAGACCTCAAATACGGCGCTCTGCATGCCAAAGCAGCGCAGCTTGAGCTTTTTCTGCTGGCAGAGCTTGGCCAGTTTCAACACTGAGCGCAGACCGGCAGAGGAGATGTACTCCACTGCGCTGAAATTGAGCAGCAGGGCGTTTTTGGCCTCCGCGGCAGCCTGGGCGCCGGTTTCATCAAGCTCTCCTGCGGTAGTGGCATCGACCCGGCCTGCAATCACGATTTCGCTGTAATTCTCTTGAGTATTGACGGTAAGCTGCATGTAAATTCCTTAAGTATAGGTGTAACTGTAAAGCAGGCCCTGACAGAGCTTGAGCCAGCCCTCCAGGGTGACAAAAAGCATCAGTTTAAAGGGCAGGGAAATGGTCATCGGCGAGACCATCATCATGCCCATGGCCAGCAGAATATTGGAGATGATAAGGTCGATGGCGATAAAGGGCAGATAGAGCAGAAAGCCTATCTGAAAGGCCTTGGTGAGCTCTGAAATCACAAAGGAGGGCACCACGTAGATAAAACTCTCACTGTCGATGCTCTGATAGATTTCAGCAGGCCAGATCCTGCCTGCGGTATTGACCAGCGACTTTAAGATATTGGGTTCGGTATTGGCAATTAAAAACTGCTTTAAGGGCTCTGACACCTCAGCTGCAGTCTGCAGGATCTGTGCCGGGGTTAAATCCAGTGACAGGGCATTTTTGGCCTGCAGCAGTTCGTAGGTCTCAAGTCCCACCGGGGCCATGACGTAGACCGAGAGGATCATGGCAAGGCCCGTCAGCACCATGGTGGGCGGCACCTGCTGCACGCCCAGGGCATTGCGGATAAGATAGGTCACCACAATGACCTTGATGTAGGCCGTGACCAGGGTCAAAAAGAACGGCACCAGCGCCAGCAGGGCGCCAAGCAGAATGATATTGACCGGGTTAAAACCTGAGACGGTGTTTTCAATCATCTTTGGGCAGCCTGGTTATCTGAAAGGCAAAGCAGTCCCCGGCCTCGATGATGCGGCCCTCGGCGGTGCACTGGCCGTTTATCAGCATTTTTACCTGGGTAAGATCGCGGTTGTTAAGCGGCAGCACGCTGCCCTCCTGCAGGGCTTTGAGCTCAGACAAGCTCATGCTCAGGCGGTCAAGCTCCAGCACGCAGTCAAGCTGCAAATCGTCAGCTGCAGTTAAATCTTTGCTCTTTTCGTCTGCCATCGGTATGCTCTCATTGTGTTGAAATGGTTGTTTTAAGACAAGCCCGCTGCCCTGCACCTGCGCGCGGGAGCATAAAGTTCCGCATTCAAGTGACAGTTCTTCCTGCTTTAAATAATACTCTGTGAGCACGGCGGCATCTCCAGGGCGCAGAGTTTTGAGCTCCCTTGCGGTCAGGGAAAATCTGCCGGCAGCACAGTGCACTGTCATGGCCGGATCGGGGTCAGCTTTTGTTTCAATTCTCTTCTCTGCAAGCGGCTGCAGTTTCTCACAGAGAAACTCAATGCCATCGGCGCTGCAGTAGAGCACCATGGGCACCGCCATCGCGCCCAGCCGGTATTCAAAACTCACAGCGCTGTTCTGTGCATTGTCCTCAGCTGCAGCCGGAGTGTACTCCGGCTCATAACCTGCTACCGCGATGTCGCAGCCGCACAGCGCGCTTAACTTTTCCAAAGGCTCAAGCAGCAAAATCTCCAGTCCGGCCAGCTTTAAATTAACCTCAAGTTCGCCGGGCTTGAGCTCTTCCTTATTGAAGGCAGGCAGGCTCTTGAGGCAGGCAAAATCAAGGGGCTGCAGGTAAAAGGTCAGGGTTCCGGCGCTGATTTTTAAGGCCGGTGCGGGCGTCTTGTCTTCCTTAAAGTCAAAGGCCGAGGGCTTAAAGCTCTCATCGTGCAGACGGAGCAGGATATTGTGAAGCTGAATGCGGCTTAAATTCTCAAATTGCATAGCGATCCTTTGTTACTGCCTTAAAACTGCGGCCAGCGGTCCGGGCCGCTGAAGTCTTCAGCCTCATTTTCCTCTTCAGGATCATTGAGGATAAAGCGTACTTCCGAGCTCTCGTGGCGCTGCAGGCCGTCCACCAGGAGCGGGCGCAGCTGCACGAACTTTTTAAAATGCTCCTGGCGCCTGCAGTTGATTTCAATGGCCAGCAGGCCCTGCAGGTCGCGGCGCAGCACAATTTCACTGCCCTCAAGGCCGCTCTGAGTACTCAGGGTTAATCTTATCTCAGAACCCTGGCTGTACTTTGGATCGGAGACTAAAATTTTATCCACCAAGGTATCGGCCAGATCCTGCAGCTCAGTTTGCTCTGCCGCTCCTGTCTGCAGCTGCGCGGCTGCATCGGCACTGCCTGGCGCCTGACTGGGGCTGCCTGACATCAGGCTGGAGAAAATCGCTGACAGATCCCCGGCGCTGCCCTGTCCGCCCTGGGAAAATCCCTGAGAGTTGTCATCACCGCCTTTGCGCCCTTCTTTAAGTGCGCGCTCAAAGGAGTTCACGCTCTCTGCATCAGCCTGCCGCCGCGGCGCAGCACCGGGCTCTTCGCGCTCAGTCAGGCCGGCATTTCTGAATTTAAGCTCTTCTACACCCATATCCTCACCTTTTTTAATGTTATTTTAATCGCAAACTACTGCCATGAAGCAGCAGCCTGCGCTGCCTGCACCTTTCCATAATAAAGAGAGCAAGGCGGCAAAAGCAACAAACTTCAGGGGCGGCGCTTTCGTGGTAACATGCGCAAAACAGATGAGGACTTGCAAATGAGTGCCGCCGCTTTGGATCTGATGTATCAGGCCTTTTATTTGATCTTAGTGCTGTCCATGCCGCCCATTATTGTGGCATCGGTGGTGGGCATACTGCTCTCTTTGGTGCAGGCCATTACACAGCTGCAGGAACAGACCCTGTCTTTTGGCATCAAGCTCATTGCAGTGTGCATCACCATGTTTTTGACCGCAGGCTGGTTTTCACAGGAGATCCTGCGCTTTGGGCAGAATGTCTTTGATCATTTCTACTCGGTGTTCTGACGGGCAGATTTTACATGGATGCCTTTGCCGCCTTCTTTGCCTCCCCTGAGGTGATACAGCACGTCAGCGCCTTTGTGCTCGGCTCGGTGCGCATCCTGACCTTTTTATCCTTTGCGGTGTTTATGGCCCCGCAGCTTACCGCGGCGGTGAAAATGCCGCTGCTTTTAGCCTTTTATATCCCGCTGCATCCTTTTTTGCTGCAGCAGCTGCAGGGACTGCAGCTGTCCTTTGAGCTGATGGGCGATGTGCTGCAGCTTACGCTCCTTATTGGCAAAGAGTGCTTAATCGGCTTTGTGCTCGGTTATGTCAGCTCCTGCATCTTTTATGCGGTGATGTCCGCGGGCATCATTATCGACAATCAGCGCGGCGCTTCGCAGGCACAGTCACCCGATCCCTTTGGCGGTGCTGAGAGCTCTCCTTTGGGCACGGCCCTGCTGCTTGCCATGGTGACTTTGTTCTTTTCATCAGGCGCCTTCATGAACTTCCTTGCCATCTTCTACAGCACCTACACCCTGTGGCCGCCTGCGGCGCTGCTGCCCGGACTGTTGTACTCCAACTTGTCGATCTTTGCCATCGAGAACCTCGACTATTTGATGCTGCACGCGCTGCTCTTGTGTGCGCCCTTTGTGCTGGTGGCGCTGATGTGTGATGTGGCTTTGGGTCTTATCAACCGCTTTGCCCCGCAGCTTAATGTATTTATTCTTTCAATGCCAATTAAAAGCGGTGCCTGTGCTTTTCTGATTTTGTTCTACTTAGGGCCATTTCTCAGCCATCTGCAGACTTTGTTCTTGGAGCTGTCTGAGCGCTTTGAGTTTTTGCAGCACCTGCTCGGCGGCGCCTGAGATACAGGTAAAAGATTGCTGCGGCAGCAAACTGCAGCAGGCACAGCCATTGACCAAGGCTTAAATTTAAAGCTAAAAGTCCCAGCTGTGGATCAGGCTCACGGGTAAATTCAATGAAAAAGCGCAGCAGCGCATAGCTCAGTACAAAGATGCAGGCTGGTTCTCCTTCAGCTTTGGCGCGTCCGCGGCTTTTTAACCACCAGATGATAAGCGCGATTGCCGGGCCTTCGGCAGCGGCTTCAAAGAGCTGTGAGGGGTAGCGCAGTTTCGGCCCGCCCGCGGCAAAGACCATGCCGATGGCGCTGCCGGTTGTCCTGCCGTAAAGCTCACCGCCTAAAAAATTACAGATGCGCCCGAGCGGCAGGCAGATGAGGGCGCAATAGGCACAGCTGTCACAAAGTTTCAGGCGCGCGCCTTTGCAGCAGATTAAAAGAGCGGCGGCAAGCCCTGCCAGTGCACCGTGAAATGACATTCCCCCTTTGTACAGCTGCAGGATTTCCTCTGGATGCTCGCTGTAATAGGGCAGGGCGTAGCACAGGACATAGCCAAGCCGGGCACCAATGATGGCACCCAGACAGAGAAAGGTGGTGTAATAAAGATTAAGCACTGGGCTGAGCTTTAACCTGCAGTTAATGACAAAAAGCAGCACTGCGCCCAGGAGATAGGTCAGGCCATAAAGTGAAACAGTGTCAAAAATCAGCATTGAATCTCCAGTCTGCTCTGATGGCATGAGATTATCACAACGCAGGACAACCGGGTATGGCAGCATTTGCTGCAGCATCAGCCCTGCTATAATCAGGATGCTTGCTTAAAAAGGGTCATGCAATGAGCGGTGAAAAGACAGAACAGCCTACAGACAAACGCCTGCGCGATGCACGCGCCAAGGGCGATATTGCAAAAAGCACTGAGGTGGTGTCAGCTGCGGTGGTGCTCGCCGTCATCGCTTACTTCATCGCCGGGGCTGACGGGGTGTTCTCTGAACTATCCGCGGGTATGAGCTATGCCTTGGAGCAGGCCTCCAGGCTGCCCTATGAGGAGGGGCTGCGACTGATTGGCAGTGTGGTGGTGGGCACGGCACTTGCCATTGTGATGCCGGTAGTGGCTTTTGCACTGGTGGCGGCGCTTCTGGCTTTGCTGCCGCAGACCGGATTTTTAATAGCTCCTCAGGCGGCCATGCCTAAACTCGATAATCTCAATCCGGCGAAATGGTTCAAGAAGGTCTTTTCGAAAAAGAATCTGTTTGAGTTTGTAAAGAACATTATTAAGGTGGTGGTGCTCTCCTTTGTGGTCTATATCGCCTGCAAAAATCACGTGCGCGAGATCTTTATGCTGCCGCAGGGCGACATCGGCGCGCTGTGGCGGGTGACGGGCTCGCTCTTTTTTGACATGGCGGTGTACTCTATTGCGGCCTTTGCGGTGCTGGCGGCGCTCGATTTTGTCTACAACAAGTTTAAATATCACAAAGACCACATGATGTCGCAGCAGGAGGTTAAGGACGAGTTCAAGCAGAGCGAGGGCGATCCTCATATCAAGCAGAAGAGAAAGCAGCTTCATCAGGAAATGGCCAATCAAAACACTCTGGCCAAAACCCGCAAGGCCAAGGTGCTGATTGTCAATCCGACCCACTATGCGGTGGCGGTGGATTACGACAAGGAGCGCACCAAGCTTCCGGTTATTCTGGCCAAGGGCCAGGGTGAGATGGCACGGCGCATGATTGAGACGGCAAAGCAGGAGAAGATCCCGATCATGCGCCAGCCTGCGCTGGCCCGGGCGCTGTTTGCTGAGGGGCATGAGGACGAGTTTGTACCCAAAGATCTGCTCATTCAGGTGGCAGAAGTGCTGCGCATTATCGCAGCGGCCGCGGGGCGCTCATGAGTGCGCGTTATCCGCTGCAGGGGCTGCTGGAGCTGCGCGAAAAACGCACGGAAGACGCACGCCTTACAGTTAAGGAAAAGACGCAGCTGCTGCAGGCGGCGGTCAGCGCTGAAAATAAAGCCAGGGCGCAGCTTTCGCAGTATATACAGTGGAAGGCTCAGGAGATCTCCAGGCGCTACAGCGCCATTATGGAACAGGTGCTGACGCAGAATGAACTATCGATTTTTAATGCCGGCATTGCCTCTTTGGATCTAAAACAATTGCAGCTTGAACAAGCGGCAGAGGCGGCAGCGCTGGCGGTGCAAAGCGCGCGCCAGGCGCTTGACAGTGCCAAAGATCAGCTGTCCAAACTTAACAAAGCCCGGCAGAAACTGGAGTTTCACCGCGGCATCTGGCAGGTGCAGCAGCACTCTTTAATGGAATATCAGGCCGAACAGGAATTGGAGGACTTCAACGTTAAAAAGCCGGATTTGTAAGAGCAGTTAACATTTAACTAAGATTAAAATAAGTTATTTTAATCTTAGTTAAATGCTGTGCTAAGATGGTTTTAACGGTGCAAAACAGTCCGGCTGCTCTTTTTGGGAACAGCCGTGCCAAATGCTGAGTCTTGATCAGCTTTGCAGCGTTTTTTTCCGGTATAGTGTGAGCACAACAGGCTGAAGAGTCAGAGCCTGATTTCAGGCAGGATTTAAGTGCAGATCCAAGCTGTCAGCCTGCAGTTTTTATCAATTAGGAGAGCGAAGATGAGCATGAATATCGATCCGACAGGTTCTTTAAGTTCTGTCAGTGATGCCAGCCTTGGTGGTTCAAAAAGTGTACAGCTGATATTTGCACAATTGCAGATGGAACTTGCTGCCTCAAATAAGGAAATGGCTATCAAGAAGATTGAGACGATCCGTGACCAGCAGGCTGAGTCTAAAGAAATTACTGAAGCCATCAATAAGCTCAGAGACTGCAAGCTGAAAATTGAAAGTGATAAAGACGTCCTGCATATTGGCAAAGTCAGTGCTTATGCCAACTGCACCAATGAAGAACTCGAAGCTCATAAAAATGATTCCGCCGAAGGCAACGATCAGCAGCGCCAGGAGTATTTTGAAGTAGCTCAACTGTGCAATGACTATGGCATTACTTGGAAAACCACAAATATTACCAAGGCAGATATTGATGAAATGATCGCATCTCTTGAGGATTTGCAGGAGGAGAAGGGCTCAGATATTCAGCAGCAGATGATATTTGTGCAGGATTATATGGGGCAGTACAACTCCTATACCCAGGGTGCTTCAAGTGCCATTTCAGATGCCAGCGAGACATTAAAGACTGTTGCAAGAGGATAAGATTATGTTTGATAACGAAAAGGTTGACCGCTTTATTGATGAAGCTCTGCGTGAGATTGAAGAAATCGATCGTGTGATGGCTCAGAATCAGGCTGCAATGGGCGGGGTTCAGACAGAGCCTTTGAGTGCAGCAGATGATGCTCAGGTAAAAGAGCTGATGGCAAGAGCAGAAGCTGATGCCAAAGAGGCAGGTCAGAGACGTATTCGCTCAGTCGATATTTCTATTGATGCACCGTCATCTGTATCGTCAGGACGCGCCCGCAGCAGACGCACTTTAATTTAAAATAGCAGCAATAAGGACGGACAGATAAATGGCGGTTGATGCGGTTGGTTCCACCCAGAACTTTGTACCGTCTGACTCTTTGCAGGCGGCGCAGGGCGCAGCAGTTGGCAGTCTTGACGGTATGGGGGTTGTCTGTGATGACGACCCCCTTGCTTCGCTGCAGGACAGTGCCGAAGAGCTGACTTTTGCACGTGACAACAGCCGGCAGACCAAGCTTGCCGACCGCAAACAAAAATCTGCCCGTGCCTTAATGGAAGAAAATTTAAAACGCCTGCAGCAGGTGCAGCAGAGCGTGATGCAGACAGAAAATGCTGAAAAACATAATCTGCTTAATAAACTCAAAGAGCAGAATAAAGTTTCCGCAGAAGAGATTTTAAAGGCTCTGTCAGGTTTTAAATCCCACTGCAGTTCTGATTATGCTTTTCTGCTCAATGCTGCAGAACAAGAGCTTGATCCTGATTTCAAGGCATTGCTTGAACAGGCGGCTTCACAACTTTTTACTGAGCATGAGGCAGACATCAAGGCCGCGGCCAACAGCCTGACAGCGCTGGAGGGACAGGACTTTGCCCCGGCACTGGCTTTAAGCCAGACCTACAGTGAGCTGGCCGCCTCCCGGCATGAGCCTGCTGATCTGCTCAGTTATATCGAAAAACAGTATGGCAAAGAAAATATAAGCTCAGGCATTGATGCGATGTTCAAGGCTCTGGCGGCCGATCTCGCCGCATCCTCGCCCTCGCATGAGACCGGGCTGCTCAACGATCTGGCCTCAAGCCTGGGCAAAACCAAGACACTGCACACCTCCTTAAGGCAGACGGAGAATTTTGTAGACCGCTTGCAGCGCGTGCATCATTTCCCCATCAAGGACTTAAAGGCCGGAGCGCTCCTGGAGGACTGCCTTAAGCTGTCCACTGCCCGTTTTGTAACGGCGCCGCAGGTGCATCAGCTCTATAACAAGAACGTGGTGCTTAAAGATCCTGAGCAGGAGGTGCTGGCAGCGCAGGAACTGTTTTCACTGCTGCGTACGCTGCCTTTGGAGCTCTTTGATAATCTGGAGGCACGCAACCGCCTGGTGGATGGCACGCAGAAGCTGGTTGACGATCTTATCGATAAGGAAGATGCCTGGATTGAGGCCGGAGGTGGTGAATAAATGTATGAGCAGTTTTTGTCTGACTTTGCCGCAGAACTCGGCCTTGAGGGCGGTGCTCTTTCTGCGCTGCCTTTTGGTTTTACTCTCGATAATCGTGTGCACTTTAACCTGCAGGAAAATGAAGAAGGACTGTGCCTGGTGCTTGACGCTCCGCTGCCACCTTATGCTGAAGAGCAGCTGCTTAAAGCTTTCGCCTGCGCCGGATATCTTAAGGGTGGGGCTGTCTTTGCGGTAGGTTTTGCACGCGACAAACTTTATTTGATGCATCAGCTGAATGTTTTGGCAGGTGCAGATGAGGCATCCTCTGCAGTTAAGACGCTGCTCAGAGTGTATGACCAGCTTTCAGGAGCATAAAGATGGCAGTAGATTTATTAAACCCTAATCTCGGAATTTCAACGCTCCTGCCAGAGGCACCGCTTCACCATCTGCCTGAGACTGATGATTACAGTTCGGTAGGTCGGAACTTAGATTTGTCAGCGCTGCAGGAGTACAAACTCTCGCTCTCCGGCCACGGTTTTGAGCGCACCATCAGCCAGAGCTTTATCCCCAAGGTGGCTTCAGATGAACTGCTGCGCCCGGCGGTGTTTAATAATTTGCTGCAATCGGCTGCAGGGAAACTCGCCGCCTCTGATGATCCCAAACTGCGCCGTTTTGTGCGCGAGGATCTCGCTCCGCTGGAGCAGAACAAAGAACTGCTGCAGGCCTACCTCGGCCTGATGATGGAGGCTTAATGGCAGAGAGCACTCTTTCCAAAGATGAGCTGACGGCCCTCAGGGTACTCGCTTTTTTCTTTTATCAATGCGGCAATGCCCGCGCAGCAGAGCATGCGGCCAAAGCAGTGCTTGCTGTGCAGCCTGAGGATGTCTGGGCGCAGCAGTTTTTGGTATTGTGTGCAGACAGCGCTGAGGATTTTGACAAAGTGCTGGAGCTTACGGACAAACCCGAACTCCTGGCAGCTGTGCCGGGAGATGAAACAGAGCCGTCCGGGCAGGCAGAGCAGGCCGCAGCACGAGAGCGCTCTTTGATTTTGCTGCGCGCCCGCGCGCTGCACAAGCTCGGGCGCTCAGAGGAGAGCCGCACTCTCCTTGAGCAGGCTCAGATCATCAGGACAGAGCAGGAATAAACAGGAACAAAGATGACAGTTTTGGAAAGCGCCCGTTTCAGTGCCGGTTTGGTAACCCGCCACGCTGATTTTTTATTAATCGGCATGGTGGTGGCTGTGATCGGCCTGATGGTGATCCCGCTGCCCACCTTCCTTATCGATCTGCTGATTTCAGCTAACATCTCCGTCTCCTTTGTGATTTTGATGATGACCATGTACGCCCCCAACGTGCTGGCCTTTTCATCCTTTCCATCACTGCTGCTTTTCACCACGCTCTTTCGCGTCGGTCTGAACATCGCCACCACCCGCCTTATTCTGCTTAACGCTGACGCAGGTGAGATCATCTACACCTTCGGCGCCTTTGCAGTGGGAGGCAATTTCGTGGTGGGCGCCGTGGTCTTTATCATCATTGCCATCATTCAATTTTTGGTGATCGCCAAGGGCGCCGAGCGCGTGTCTGAAGTGGGCGCGCGTTTCTCCCTGGATGCCATGCCGGGCAAGCAGATGTCCATCGATGCCGATCTGCGCGCGGGCGCCATTGATACCGATGAGGCGCAGAGAAGACGCAACAACGTGTCACTCGAAAGCCAGATGTACGGTGCCATGGACGGCGCCATGAAGTTCGTCAAGGGCGATGCCATTGCAGGCCTCTTAATTGCCGCGGTGAACATCGTGGCCGGCACCATTATCGGCGCCACGCAGCGCGGCCTGAGCGCCGGGGATTCCCTGCAGCTTTACGGCGTGCTCACCATCGGCGACGGCCTGGTCTCGCAGATCCCTTCACTGCTCATTGCCATTTCAGCGGGCATTCTGGTGACCCGCTCAGGCGGTGATGTGGACAATGTGGGCGAGCAGATCGGCTCCCAGATTTTTGCCCAGCCGCGCTCGCTGCTCATTGCCGGTGTGCTGGTGTTTTTGTTTGCGCTCATTCCGGGCTTTCCGAAAATTCAGCTCTTTTCGCTGGCTGCCCTGCTCTTTGGCATCGGTTATGTGCTCAAGTACATGGCCTCTGCCCGGGCCCGGGAAAAAGCCGATCCCAAGGTGGAGATTAAAAAGACTTTAAAGGCAGCCGCGGCAGGTAATAAGAGTGCTGCTGACACTTCAGGCGATGAGTTCGCGCCGGTGGTGCCGCTCATCCTTGATCTGGCCCCTAATCTCAGTGAAAGCCTGGATTACGATTTATTAAATTCTGAGCTGATAAGCCTGCGCCGCTCCCTGTATTTTGACCTGGGCGTACCATTTCCCGGGGTTAATCTGCGCGACAATCCCAATCTGCATCCCTTTGAATATGCGCTCAATCTCGATGAGGTGCCGGTGGGCTTTGGCAAACTGATTGAGCACAGCGTGCTGGTGCGCGACGATCCGGACAACATCCGCATGCTCGGCATTGAAGTCACCGAAGGCATGCCTTTTCTGCCCTCAGAAAAATCCTGGTGGGTAAAGGAGAGCGACGCCCGGCGCCTGGCCGCCATCGGCAGCTCGTTTTTAACCCATGAGCGCGTGATTGCACTGCATCTGTCGCTGATTTTAGCCCGCCACGCCTCTGATTTTGTCGGCCTGCAGGAGACCAAATATCTGCTCGACCGCATGGAAGAGCGCGCCCCTGACCTCGTGCATGAGGCATTGCGCCTGCTGCCTTTGCAGAAGCTTGGCGATATGTTCCGCCGCCTGGTGCAGGAGCAGATCTCCATCCGCGATTTGCGCTCCATCCTGGAGGCGGTGGTGGTCTGGGCTCCCAAGGAAAAAGATATTGTGATGCTCTGCGAGTACATCCGCAGCGCCTTAAAGCGGCAGATCAGCTATAAATACTGCGCCGGGCAGAATCTGCTGCCGGCGGTGCTGCTGGAGCCTGCCTGCGAGGAGAAAATCCGCAAGGCCATCCGTCAGACCTCTGCCGGTGCCTTCCTGGCGCTTGACCCCAATTCAAGCCGGGCCTTTTTGCAGGAAGTGCGCCGCGTGGTTTCGCGCAAGCAGGGCAGAAGATTAGTGATCATTGCTTCGATTGACATCCGCCGTTATGTGCGCCGTTTAATCGAAGCTGAGTTCTACGATGTGCCTGTGCTGGACTATCAGGAACTGACCCCTGACATTTCAGTGCAGCCGGTTGACCGCATTAAACTCTAGGGAGATAAAAATGTCTGAAAAAGTTGAAGTATCTGTGCTTGAGGCGCTGAGCCTGCTTGGAGAGGGGTATTCACTGGCAGATTTGGCCGGGGTTAAGCCTGAGCAGATGGAGGCCCTGTATGCGCTGGCGTATCAATATTACAACGCAGAGAACTTTGAGGATGCTGCTAACATTTTCAAGGCACTGTGCCTGTACGATCCTTCAGATGAGCGTTTCTTTATGGGGCTTGCAGCCTGTCAGCAGAGTCTGAAACAGTACAAAATTGCAGCTGACACCTATTCTGTATGCAGTGTGCTCTCAGGCCTGAAAGATCCTAAGCCCATGTACTTTGCTGCGCTGTGTCTGCTCAAGGACGGACGCAGGGATGAAGCCGTGGTGGCCTTAAAGAGCCTTGAAATTATGGGCCGGGATGGCGAGTTTGCAGATGAAGATCACAACTATATGAATAAGGGCGCTCAGCTTTTACAAGTACTCGAGTCTGCAGCCGGGAAGGAGGCATAATGGCAGTAGGTGATGTTACCCGCTATACGGGGGCAGAAAATGTGTACGGCAGCAGTGCCGTAGACAGCAGCACTTCAGTAGGAAGCGGCAGTTCATCTGCAACTGCGCAGGGTTCAGTGCCGGAGGTTAAGTCTAACCTTTCTGAGATTTTAAATGAGACTCCGAATTTGACTAAACCCAGTTCGGCTTATGCTGACATGAATTTTGTAAATCTTGGAGCTCTTTCAAATGATGCCATCATGTCGATGCTGGGGTTTGAAGAACGCAAGAGCGCAGTATCAAGCGGTATTACCGAAATTGAGACCAAGCGGGAGCAGCGTCATGAGGCAAATCAGCTGCGCATTCAAAATTTGCATGAACAGGCTGAAAAGGCAGCTAAGAGCAGCCTGCTGGACAAAATTAAGGAAGTTTTCTCCTATATCGGCATGGCCTTGAGTGCCATTGGTTCTCTCGCCGGTATGGCGGTAAGTATCGCTACCGGCAATATTGCTCTCGGTATCGGCAGTGCTCTGCTGCTGTTGTCATCCGTTGAACAGATCATGTCAGCAGCATCTGACGGTGAGTTGTCTTTAGCCAACGGATTTGCTGAAGCTGCCAAAGCTACCGGCGGCAATGAAGATGCCGCACGTATTTCCGGTATGCTGTTTAGTGTCGGTCTGGGACTTGCTGGTGCTATTTTAAGCGGCGGCGCTGGTGTAAAAAATGCAGTCAGCCAGGGCATGTCAGCGGTTAAGCAGATAGCCAATAACGTCAATACTGCGGTCAACTTTGTGTCAGCAGTAAATTCAGTAGGCACCGGCGCTGTGGGAATTGCCAAGAGCGTCTATGATTCGCAGCTCACCAAGCTTAAGGCTGGTTCTCTGGACATAGAAGCTATTTTGCAGCGCATTCAGACGGCTAGTGATATGGATACCAATCAGCTGAAGAAGATCATGGAAAAATCTCAGGATATGGCTGAAGGTGTGAAAAATATCCTCGATGACTGCAATCAGACTTTGGGCGCGGTGGTTACCAGTGCTCCGAGCATGGCTTAAGTGAGGATTGGAGATAAAAATGACAATTAATGTGAATGGAACCACAGTCAACGGATCCACGGGTTATGTTCCGGTTGATGATACTACTGCAGTAAATTCCCAGAAAGGAGTCTCAGGCACAACTTCTGATACAACAATTCCTGCAGCAAAAGATCAGACCGGCTCTGCATCTGACAAGCCGCCTCTGCGTGAACCGAATGGCTCTGCACTTACAGCTGACAACCTGAGCTCCGCATTGGGTGCAACCTTGTCTTTTGGTGCTTTGGCTCTGGCTTTAATTCAGCAGAGCACCTCTGAGCTTGTTCGTGACAACCGTGAAATTGCCTACGAGGCAGGCATGGACAGTGCAGATCAGCTTGAAAAGCAGGCCGATAAAATGCGGCAGCAGGCAACTGTGCAGCTAGTCTGCGGGGTGCTGCAGGGCGCACTTCAGATTGCCGGCGGTTTATATCAGAGCATTTCAACTGCTAAGAATTTGAACGAGAGTCTGAAGCTGCAAAATGAGCTTAAATCGCAGCAGCCGAAGGAGCTTTCAGAGATGTCTGAAGGTGAGAGGCTGAATTTCAGCTCTGAACAGAACAAAATTAATCAGCAGATGGAACTTAAAAATACTAAGGCCAATGCTATCGGACAGCTGTTTACCAATACAGGCTCATTGGTTCAGGGAATAGGCAAGAGTATTGAGACATATATTGAGGCTGATATTAAAGATATAGAAGCCCGTCAGAAACGTCTTGATACTTTCCGCGAGCAGATTCAATCCATTACCGAGAGTCTGCAGGATACGGTAAAACAGGCTCTCTCCAGCATGAGCACCATCTCGCAGAGCATGGTGGAGAGCAACAAGCGCATTTTGGGCTGATAAGGGAGAGTTAAAACATGCAGGCAGCAGAACTTTGGCAGGAATTGTGCAAAAGAGCAGGCTGGAGTGCAGTTGCAGATCCTGCAGCTGACAGCGCGGCCATACTTGCAGAGCAGGTTGAGCTCGATGCTTATACCTTAAAGGCTGCTGTCTTTAATGCAGATGAACTCTATCTTTATATCGATCTGCTGCCCCTGCCTGCAGGGCAGAATGAGGCCGCCGCGCTGCTCAAACAGGCTGCGGCCTGCTGTGCTCAGATTTGGCTGCAGCGTCCTTATTATTTGTGTACCCAGGACGGCGCACTGCGCGCCGAACTGCTGCTGCACGCTGAGGATGATGCCGCCAAAGCTGAAGAGCGTCTGGGCGCTTTTTTGGATGATACGGATTTTGTGCAGTTAAACCTGCCCTCCCAGGCAGGAGCTGCTGCAGCTGAGCTTTTTACTCAGCCCTGGATGACGGGAGGACTGCTGTGATGTGGTCAGCACTGTGGCGCAGGTTTAAACACAAGGCAGCGCTGCTTTTGTGCACTTTGCTGCTTGCCTTTTCTGCGGCTGCGGCAGATTTTTCTGCGCCCTACAGCCATTACTCTGAGCGCGAACAGCTCTCGTCAGTGCTCACGGACTTTGCCAGAAGTTACGGACTGTCAGCCCAGATCTCAGGCAATCTCTCGGGCCTCGTCAGCGGGCGCTTTGACAAGGTGGAGCCCAAGCTCTTTTTACAGGCCATGCACACTGCTTATGGCGTTAAAAGCTACATCATTGGAGATCAGATTTACTTTTATCACGAGGATGAAGAAAAGCGCGTGGTCTTCAGGCCGTCATCGGTGGCGCCATCAGAGCTGCTTGCTCTCATCTCCTCGTCAAATTTAACAGCGCCGCAGCTGCGCCCCAAGCTTGAGCGCGGCAATGTGCTGGTGTTTACCGGTCCGCAGATTTATGTGGATAATCTGCTGCGCCTGTCGCAGGATTATGACAATGCGCAGGAGCGGCAGGTGGTGATGAAAGTCTTTAAGTTAAAGCATGCCAAAGCCCAGGATCTGCAGATCTCAAGCATGGACAGGGTGATTAACATCCCCGGCATCGCTTCTATCCTGCAGGCCATGGTCAACGGCGGCAGCACCGGCGGCGGTGCGCTTAATGTCACCATGCAGAGCGCGGCGCAGCAGAGCCTGCGCGGCCAGGGTCTGATTGCCGGACCTTCCCAGCCGTATGCAGCGCCGAGCGCGGACAGCGCAGCCGCAGCGCGCAGTGAAAATGCCCAAAATCCGGCCGGGGATTTCAGTCCCAATATCATCGCCGACAGCAGATTAAATGCCGTGGTCATTCAGGACTACCGCTACCGTATGCCTTATTACGCCGATGTGATTGACGAACTGGACGTTCCGCTGCGCCTCGTTGAACTGCACGCAGCCATCGTGGATGTGGACATCAATGCGGCAAAGGATTTGGGCATTGACTGGCAGGGCGGCCGGCAGAGCGGCAACTGGAATATTGCAGGCGGCGTGGGCATGCCCTCCTGGAACGGCTCTTTCCCGGTGACCACCACCTCAAACGGCGGCATTTTCTCCACCGTGTTTGAAACTTCGCACTCGCATTTCATGGCACAGGTTGAGATGTTAGAGGAGGACAACAAAGCAAGAACCTTGGGCCGTCCGTCCATTTTGACGCTTGACAACATCGAGGCTACGCTGGAGAACACCACCACGCGCTATATCCCGGTGCGCGGCTATGAGAGCTCTGATCTGTTTAAGGTCGAGTCCGGCACGGTGCTGCGTGTCACTCCGCACATCATCGAAGATCCGCAAGGAGGAGAGCCTTACATCCAGCTGGTGATCTCGCTGCAGTCCAATCAGGAGAGTGATGCCGATGACACCACGGTGATCGGCGACAACGGTGAGGTCTATGTGGCTCCGATCAGCCAGACCAAGATCAATACCCAGGCCATGGTGCGTCAGGGCCAGTCCCTGCTGCTGGGCGGTTATTACACCCAGAGTGCGCAGGAGGACAATTCCGGCGTGCCGGGCTTAAAGGATGCCCCGGGTGTGGGCGGATTGTTCGGCACTGAGGGCACGCAGAGCTATACCCGCGAGCGCCTGCTGCTCATTACCCCGCGCGTGCTGGATATAGACGACATCACACTGCCCAGCGGCCTTGATGATCCGCGCTTTAATCTCTCACCGACCCAGAGCGATTATCAAAAGCGCCGTCCGCTGCCCTTAAAGGAAGATGAGGCCGGCGGCTGCACCTCCAATGCGGTCAGCCAGGTTTCAGAGCGTACGGCCGATGCCGCAGCACTGCCCAAGCCTCAGCCGCTTAATGCTGAGCCTGAGCGCATTGTGCTGCAGCCGGAGCTGCAGTAAGGAAGGGCGCCATGGCAAAGTTTAAATTCCTCGCAGGTGAGCATATCGGGGCAGTATTAAATCTGCCGCAGGGCACCCATACCCTGGGCAATGCACCTGACTGCCTTTTGCAGACGGGCGGCCTGGAGGACGGGGCAGAGACTGTTGCTCTTTTAGTTTCCGTAAGCCCGGCCGATGAAATCAGCGTCACCCTGCAGCAGGGTAAGGCAG
>JADINH010000168.1 GCA_017694225.1 Candidatus Avisuccinivibrio stercorigallinarum | reverse complement strand
ATGTGGGCTCAGATCCGGCAGCCTCCGGCGTCTATCAGGCAGAAATCATGATTGATTATCTGCAAAATCATCCTGAGGCAGACAAGAACAAAAACGGCCAGATTGAATATGTCATGATCAAGGGTGAGCCCTCCCATCAGGACACTCAGCTGCGCACCTCTGCCTTTATCCGCACCATGATGGATGCAGGATTTGCCGGTGAGCCTTTGTACTCAGGCAATGCCAACTGGTCTTATGCCAGAGCCATCACTGAGATCCAAAATGCGCTTTCCACCTACCGCATCGATGAAATTGAAGCCATTATCTGCAATAACGATGCTATGGCTTTAGGTGTGCTCAATGAACTGCAGGCCCGCGGTTACAACAAGGGCGACAGCTCCAAGTTCATTCCGCTGATTGGCATTGATGCACTGCCCAAGGCCGTTGAAGCCGTCAGCCGCGGTCAGATGATCGGCACGGTCTACAACGACAGCCAGTCCATGGCTGAGATCTTAGTCAAGATGGGCAAGGCTTTAGCCGAGGGCAGGGCGATCACTGAGGAGGTAGTTGAGCTTCCGGTGGTCGACAGGCAGATTAATATTCCTTACGTGAAGTACTCCATGCAGGGAAACTGAATTAAACCGGACTAGTTCTCAAGAGAAGAGGAAGTAAAGATATGCTGGAAGATTTAAAGAACGAGGTCTTTAAGGCCAATTTGGAGCTGCCGCAGCGCAATCTCGTGACTTATACCTGGGGCAATGTGTCAGGCATCGACCGCGACGCCGGGCTGGTGGTGATCAAGCCCTCCGGAGTGGACTATGAGAGCATGACCGCAGCTGACATGGTGGTCATTGATCTCAAGACCGGCGAGAAGGTTGAGGGTGATTTAAATCCGTCAACTGACACCGCCACCCACCTTGAGCTCTACAGAGCCTGCGAGGACATCATGGGCATCGTGCACACCCACTCCCGTTATGCAGCCTCCTGGGCACAGGCCGGCAAGGACATTCCGGCCCTGGGCACTACCGGCGCTGACTATTTCTACGGCCCGGTGCCCTGCACCCGCAAGATGACCGATGCTGAGATCAACGGAGAGTACGAAGCAGAGACCGGAAAGGTGATCGTCGAGACTTTTAAAGAGCGCGGCATCGCCATGAAGGACGTGCCGGCGGTGATCGTGCACTCCCACGGTCCTTTCACCTGGGGCACCTCACCTGCCAACGCCGTCTACAATGCCGTAGTGTTAGAGGAAGTGGCCTTTATGGCCTTCCACAGCACCATGCTCTGCGGCGGTAAGATTGAGCCGATGCAGCAGTCCCTGCTTGACAAGCACTACTTAAGAAAGCACGGCGCCAATGCCTACTACGGTCAGGGTCATGCCCACTGATCTTTGGCTTAGCGCAGGCTCAAGCCTTTAAATAAGCGGAAGCTGCAGCCTCAAAACTGCGGCTTCTGTGATCTTTGGGCTGCAGATTTAAAACAGCCGCAAGGCTGTCTGGAGAGAGCAGGAGAAAGAAATGCTCAATACCACCTTGTCGGAGGCTGAACTGCGCGCGGTGCAGGAGTTAAGCCAGATCCGCAGGCCGATGTTCTTTTCCATGCCGGCCGGGCCAAAGCAGAGCGCCGTACTCGATGAGCTGCAGCGCCGTTTTAAGGATTTTCCGCTGCTGCGCCTTGATCTGGCGGGTTTGGCCGCTGCGGTGCACAGTGAGGCTGAGTTTAAGCAAGCGTTCGTCAGACTGCTGCTTGAGCGTGCCAGAGAGCTGGGAATTGAAATTCCCAAGCCTGAACAGCGCCACAGCTTAAGCTGCATGCAGAGTCTGCTTGCGCAGCTGCCTGATGGCAGCCTGGCGGTGCTGGTGGAAAACAGCGTGGCGCCTCTGGAGAAATTTACTTCTATTGAGGCAGACCGCAAGAGGGCGGTGCAGAAGGTGCTGCCGGCCGGACCCGAGCATGAAGTGTCAAGAAGTCTGCAGGGCCTGTATTACGCCATGCTGCGCGGGCGCTGCAAGCTGCGTTTTGCGCTGATCTGCGGAGCTTACCGCGCAGAGGATCTGTACACCTTTAACGAAGGCTGGTTCTTTGATGATTACGCCAATGAGCCGGAATTTGCTGCACTCAGGCAGTGCCAGACAGCACACTCAGGCAGCGTACTCAATGTCAATGAGACGAAAGGCAGGCCTCAAGCGTCAGGTGCTCAAACTTAAAGCCAAGCCCTGTCAGGCGCTGTGCTCTCACCTTCTTGTTCTCAAGGAGCAGCAAAGCGCGCAGATCAAATAAGGCAGCAAGCCTTAACATCAAGCGCAGCACAGGCATGGGCGGCAGCAGACGGTGTTCTCCGGCTGCTGCTTTTAACAGTGCTCTGGCGGTGAAATAGGACGGCGGGGAGACATTAATTGCGCCTGTCAGGTGATGCTCTGCTGAAAAGAGCAGGGCGCGGGCGCAGTCGCGCACCGAGGCGGCGGGCAGGTAGTTGCTGCCATCGAGCAGCGCTATGGGCGGCAGGGTGCGCAGCAGGCGGCAGAACAGCGCATTTTCACTCAGCACAATGGGCAGACGCAGGATCAGCGCCGGGCAGGGCAGCTCCCTTACAGCTGCCTCAAGCTGCTTTAAGATCCCGGCAATTGCATGGCCTGCAGTTTCGCTGCCATCCTGCTCAATGTCATCGTCCCTGAGAATGGAAAGCGAGCCTGCCTGCACAAACAGTGCAGGGGTGCCGCAGCCTGCCTTAATCAGTTCCTGGCACAAATTGATGACCGCAAGGCGGGAGGAGAGCAGTTCCTGCAGCCTGGCATTTCCCAGACGCTTTTTGGCAATGCTCTCACCTGCAAGGTTGATGAAAACTGCACCATTAAGATCAAGAACAGGGTGAGGATTGTCCGGGGCAGGGGCGGGTGTCTTTTTGATTATTTCCTGCAGCTGACGGTAAGTAAAGCCCTGCGCTGTCAGGTCGGCAAAGCGTGATTTGAGCTTATTTAATTTGGCTTCACTGCGTGAGAGCAGGGTGATCTTCAGGTCAGCCGCATCCGGGTGGTGGTCAGAGCTGTCCTGTGAGTGCTGTTGCAGCTCTCTTAGCAGAGCCTGCCCCACAAGTCCGCTTGCTCCGGCAATGATGTAATGCATAAGCCCTCCCTGACCAAAAAATAACCACGAAAAAGGGCAGCCTTGCGGCTGCCCTCTTAGTGTAACCTGTAAATCAGCTTAATTACTGCTGAGTGGCCTGAATGGCGGTGATAGCGATGGTGTAGATGATGTCATCCACCAGGGCGCCGCGTGACAGGTCGTTTACCGGCTTGCGCATACCCTGCAGCATAGGTCCAATGGACACTAAGTTTGCAGAGCGCTGTACGGCCTTGTAAACGGTGTTGCCGGTAGCCAGGCTCGGGAAGATGAACACAGTGGCCTTGCCGGCAACCGGTGAGTTCGGAGCCTTCTGGGCGGCAACGTCAGGCATGACGGAGGCGTCATACTGCAGCGGACCGTCGAGGTTGAGATCAGGACGCTTCTCCTTGGCAATGCGCACGGCCTCAACCACCATGTCGATGTCCGGGCCCTTGCCGGAGGTGCCGGTGGAGTAGGTCACCATGGCCACACGCGGATCGATGCCGAAGGTCTTGGCGGTATCAGCTGACTGAATGGCGATCTCGGCCAGTTCCTCAGGCTTGGGGTTGGGGTTGATGGCGCAGTCACCAAAGACATACACCTGCTCAGGCATCAGCATGAAGAACACGGAAGATACCAGAGAGGCATTAGGAGCGGTCTTGATGATCTGCAGCGGCGGACGGATGGTGTTGGCAGTGGTGTGTACTGCGCCTGATACCAGGCCGTCAACTTCACCGCGCTCAAGCATCATGGTGCCGAGCACTACATTGTCCTTTAACTGCTCACGGGCCTGCTCTTCGGTAAGACCCTTCTTCTTGCGCAGCTCAACGAGGCGGGCTACATAGTTCTCGCGCACTTCCTCAGGATCAACGAACTCTACGCCTTCACCCAAGGTGACACCCTTCTCGGCGGCAACCGCTAAAATCTTGTCCTTCTTGCCAAAGAGCACCGGTACGGCGATGCCCTGGCGGGCTACAGCGGCAGCAGCGCATACGGTGCGCGGTTCATCACCCTCAGGCAGAGCAATGCGCTTGTGGGCAGCACGGGCAAGCTCAGTGAGCTTATAGCGGAAGGCAGCCGGGCTCATTAAAGGTACTCTGTCTTCCTTTTCCTTGAAGTGATCGCTAAGGCAGCTGCAGAAGCGCGGAGCAGCGTAAGCGGCGCACTTCTCTGCCTTCTCGGTATCATCTGCAGGCAGGCGGGCCGGCATATCAGCCAGGGCACCTGCAACCTCCCACACTGAGAGGGCGCTTTCAATGACGGCAGCACCGTCAACGGCACCTGAAGCGCCGCCGGCTAAAATCACTACGCCGGCCTTGGTCTCACCCGGAACCTTGTCGGTAATCAGCAGGCAGCACTCCTGAGCCTCTGCGGCATCAAAGGTTACGCAGCTGACATAGCGCTTGGCATCGCCGGACTTTACTTCAGTCTTTAAGAAGGCAGCGATATCGCAGGCACGGGCAGCATAGAGCTCAGGGTTGTAATCAATCTTGGCAGCTACGCGCTCAATGGCACCGACCTTTTCACCGCCCTGGCAGCCGCAGTCCTTCTTGCCGCAGCAGCCGCCCTTTCCGGCGAGCATCAGCTGCTTGACGCCGTGGGCATTCTTCGGGGCATCAGCGTTGAGGATGATGTCGCCTAAAACACGGTTCTTGCCGGCATTGCCAAAGGCCTTTAAGGTGATGGCGCGCATAGCAGCAGCACGGCCGCAGGCGCCCTGATCGACCACTAAGATCTCAGCGTCAAAAGCGTGGCAGATCTCAGCGTTGATGGCGTCCTGATCAAAGGCATCAGCTACAGCGCCTTCGATCACTACCACATCAGGCTGCTCCTTTTCCACGAGCTTGTTGTAGTTGGCCACAATGGTCTCTAATAATTCAGATCTCTTATCCTGTGAAATCAGCTTGGCGGCATCGCACAGGCCGATGGACAGGCAGTCCTCTCCGCAGACATTGCTGCAGCAGTCAAGCGGGCGGAACAGCACAGCCTTGAGGCAGTTGGCATTTAAGGAAGCGACACAGCCTAAGCTTGCAACATACAGACCGGTGGATCTGCCGGACGGTACGAGAATAAGGTTACGGGACACAGCTAATACTCCAAATTTTTTAAAATCTGCCTTAAAAAGCAGGAATAAAACAACCTTGGAAATTATAGCACTGCAAAAGGGCTTAACCCCTTGCCGGAAGTGTTCAGATCTCTTACTCAGTTCACATTTTTGCAAATTAATCTGCCCATCGGGCTGTCTTTATGCACAGCTCTCATCTCCGCTGTGAAGACCTGGGCGCAGTTGGTTACAATGAGCACAGCAGGCAGAGTGCTGCAGGGCAAAGCCGGACAGAAGCAGAGCAGGGAGTTTTAATGTTAAAAACCGCATGGCGGGGCAGCCGTTATCTGGAGCTGTGGCCGGAGCATAAGATTTTGGGTGCGATTTTCCCCGAGATCCGGGTAAAGTACGTGATGCGCTGGGGCAGACGGCTTATTCCGCCCTTTATCGTTTTCATCATTCTGTGGAATTACGTGCAGGGCGGCGGCCTGAAGGGAGTGTCATTTATCTACACCCAGACCTCAAACTGGCCTTTGGCCGCGCTGTCCATTCTCTTTTTGCTGGGCATCATGTTTCATGGATACTATTGGGCCGGTCGGCGCTCACAGTTGAAGCTTGGCGGCACCTTAAAGCAGTACTATCAGGATTTGTGCGCCCGGCTCTCGCGCCCGGCCAGGAGTGAGCCTGATCTCTATGAACTGGCGCAGACTTTAAAAGAGGGTATGAAAAAACTGGGCCCTTCAATTTTAGATGGTTTGTAGCGCTGCGCTGCAGGCAGAGGTGTGGACGGAGAGGCCTGCCGCGCTCTGGCTAAGATCCCGGCTTTTTGCTAGAATCAGCGGTTAATTTTGGCATGCCTTGGATACGAAGAATAACGAGAAACAACAAGAATTATGCAGGATACTATTTTGCGCAAGCTCGAGGCTTTAGTCGAGCGCCATCAGGAAGTGGAACAGCTTTTAAGTCAGCCTGAGGTGATTTCTGATCAGGAAAAGTTTCGTGAATTAAACCGTGAATACTCCAGACTGCAGCAGCTGGTAACCGCCTTTAAGGACTATCAGACTGCCTCTGCTGACGTTGAGGAAATGCAGCAGATGCTGGAGTCCGATGACGAAGATTTAAAGGCAATGGCGCAGGAGGAGCTGGGCCCCACTCAGGAAAAGTGCGCTGCCCTGGAGCATCAGCTGCAGTTAATGCTCCTGCCACATGACGAGCGCGATGACTGCAACTGCTTCCTGGAGATCAGAGCCGGCACCGGCGGCGATGAGGCCTCGCTCTTTGCAGGCGAGCTCTACCGCATGTACAGCAAGTACTGCGAGTCAAAGGGCTGGCAGCTTGAGACCGTGTCGGCCAGCGAAGGTGAAGTCGGCGGCTACAAGGAAATCATCGCCAAGCTCTCAGGTGAGGGCGCCTACGGCTATATGAAGTTTGAGTCAGGCGGCCACCGGGTGCAGCGCGTGCCGGTGACTGAAGCTCAGGGCCGCGTGCACACTTCAGCCTGTACGGTGATGGTGCTGCCTGAGATTCCGCCTTCAAAGGCACCGGAGGTCAATCCTGCAGATCTGCGCATTGATACCTTCAGGGCATCCGGCGCGGGCGGCCAGCACATCAATAAGACCGACTCAGCCATCCGCATCACCCATATCCCCACCGGCATCGTGGTGGAGTGCCAGGACGAGCGCTCACAGCACCGCAACCGCGAAAGAGCGATGGAAGTGCTGCTCTCCCGCCTCGCGCAGATGGAAGAGGACAAGCGCAATGCCGAGGCTGCTGAGGCCCGCCACAGCATCTTAAGCTCCGGTGACCGCTCAGATCGCATCCGCACCTACAATTTCCCGCAAAGCCGCGTGACCGATCACCGCATCAACCTCACCTTATACCGCTTGGGTGAAGTGATGGAGGGCGATCTCGACCTGATCTTAAAGCCGGTGATTGAGGAGTATCAGGCCGAACAGCTCGCGGAGATGGCGCGTCTTGGCGGACTGTAATCCTAATTGCAACACTGTAGCCGCCCTGCTTTTAGCGGGCGGACAAAGATTAAGACAAAGCGGCATCGGCAGCGCCAGGCTCGATGCCGCACTGCTTTTAATGGCGGTAAGCGGGCTTGGCAAAACACAGCTTATTACCCATGACCGCGATCTGCTGCCGGCAGAGCAATGCGCGCAGTACTTCAAGCTCATTGAGCGCCGGGCCTCAGGTGAACCTGCGGCCTACCTGCTGGGTTGGCGGGATTTCTGGACGCTGACTTTAAAAGTCACCCCTGATGTACTAATCCCCAGGCCTGATACCGAAATCCTGGTGGAAGCTGCCCTGCAGCATGATTTCAAGTCGGTGCTCGATTTGGGCACGGGCAGCGGCGCTATCATTCTTGCGCTCAAAAAGGAAAGGCCTCTGTGCACTGCCTGCGCGGTGGACAAGTCTGAGGCAGCACTGGCCGCGGCCCGGGAGAACGCCAGGCTCAACGGCAGCCTTGAGGTGGAATTTCTGGCTGGCTCCTGGTTTGAGCCGCTGGGCGGACGCTTATTTGACCTTATTGTCTCCAACCCGCCCTATATCGCTCCAGGCGATCGGCATTTGACACAGAACGGGCTTAACTTTGAGCCGCAGAGCGCACTGGTGGCAGCGGACAATGGATATGCCGATCTGCGCGAGATCATTGCCGCAGCGCCTGAGCATTTGACTGACGGCGGGTATCTGCTGCTTGAGCATGGCAACACACAGCACGAAATCACTGCTCAGATGATGTCAAAGCGCGGATTTACTGATATTGTAGGCATAAAGGATTATCAGGGCTGGGTGCGCTGCACTCAGGGCCGGTATTATCACCATTAGAGTTCGGCGGCAGGGCCGCCGTATGGAGTGCTTATGCAGTGTGTACAGGTAAATGACATTAAAATCGCCAACAACGAACCTCTGGTTGTGATTGGCGGCCTCAACGTGCTTGAAGATCTGGCATTGGCCCGCAGAACCTGTGAGAGTTTCATGGAAGTGTGCAGCAAATATCATCTGCCTTATATCTTTAAGGCAAGCTTTGATAAAGCCAACCGCTCTTCCTTATATTCCTACCGCGGCCCGGGCCTGGAGAAGGGCATGGAGATCTTTGATGCCCTCAAGGCTGAGTACAAGGTGCCCATCCTTACTGATGTGCATGAGCCTTATCAATGTGATCTGGTGGCGCCGCATGTGGACGTGCTGCAGCTGCCGGCTTTCCTCGCCCGCCAGACCGATCTGGTGCACTCCATGGGCATGACCGGCAAGGTCATCAATGTCAAAAAGCCGCAGTTCATGGCTCCGGCACAGGTGGCCAATATCCTGGAGAAATTCAAGGAAGCGGGCAATGAGCAGGTGATGCTCTGCGAGCGCGGCTCACAGTTTGGCTATGACAACCTCGTGGTGGATATGCTCGGCTTTGGCGTGATGAAGATGGTCAGCAACAACGCCCCCATTATCTTTGATGCCACCCATTCCCTGCAGTGCCGTGCTCCGGATGCCAAGGCCTCAGGCGGCAGACGCTCACAGCTTTTAGATCTGGCCAAGGCCGGTGTGGCCTTAAAGATTGCCGGCATCTTCATCGAGGCGCATCCTGATCCTGACAAGGCGCTGTGCGACGGCCCGAGCGCACTGCCTTTGAACCTGCTTGATCCGGTTCTCAAGCAGTTAAAGGAGCTTGATGTAGTGGTGAAAAACCAGCCTGAGGTGGTGATCCCTTAGCAAAAAGCGGGATACAGCCTGGCAAAGCCAAAGTTTGGCAGGCTCAGTTATGCTCAATTAATCTCAGTTAATCCGGGCAGGCAGCGTATGAGCCGCCTGCCGGGAGATGCTTTTATGGAGCAGTCAGCCCCTTAATCTCCTCAAGGCTCTGCAGCCCGGCTGCAGTCCGCACCGGCACGCCGTCTTCAATTACCACCAAATAAGGCACCCCAAAGAGTTTGAAGTGCGTGATCATCTCCTGCACCTTTGGGTCATCCACATTGGTGATGTCAAACTGCAGCAGGGTAAGACCACGCTCTTGTGCCAGGGCGGCAAATTCTTCAGAGGCAAACACGCCTTTTTCCATTGCTTTGCAATTTGTACACCAGGCGGCAGTGAAATCCAGCAGAATGCGTCGGCCCTTGTTTACTTCACTTTTTGCGTCTGCACTGTTTTCAATGCTGCCTGCACTTTGTATGTACTGCTTGAGCTCAGACAGACTGTCAAGGCGCGTGAAGACTGAAGCTGACAAAGCCTTTGTTCCGGCGGCTGTACCGGACGATGTTGAGGATAGTTCTGCCGGGGCGCACAGTGAGTAGACGTTCTGCCACAGCGCCAGAGACACCAAGGTCAGCAGCACCATTGGCAGATACTGCCCTGAGCGCAGATGAGCCCTGGCACTGTTAAAGCCGATATAGAACACCCCAAGCGCGATCACAAGGCCCATCAGCAGGGCAAAGAGCGTGTCATCAAGCAGGGTGCGCACTAAGTACAGCGCTGCGGCAGTGAGCAGCACCGCGAGGATCTTTTTAATGCTTTGCGTAAAACGTCCGGCCTTTTTAATGAGCTCAGAGCCAAACAGGCTGATGATAAATAAGGGCGCGGCCATACCCAGGCCGATGGCACAGAAGGCGGCAGCGCCTTTTACCAGGCTGCCCGTCTGCATCACATAAAGCAGAGCACCGGCCAGCGGTGCTGAGGTGCAGGGTGAGGCAATCAGGGCTGACACACCGCCCAAAATGAAGGCGGAAGTGAAGCGTCCCTGCTGTCTCTTTCCCGCAAAGTTCTGCAGTGCATTATTAAACTTATGCGGCAGGGGCAGCTGCAGCACGTCGATGCAGGCCAGGGCACAGATGACAAGCAGCAGGGCAAGTGTGATTAAAAAGGCCGGGTGCTGCAATATGCCCTGCAGGGTGGCACCCACTGAGGCAAAGAGCAGACCAAGCAGGGTATAGACCGTGCACAGTCCGGCGCTGTAGCCGATGTTCTGCTTTATTACCTGAATGCGCGGAGCATTGACCGAGCCTGCGGTCATGGCTGAGATAATGGGCAGCATCGGCAGCACACATGGGGTGAGATCAAGCAGAATGCCAAGGCCAAAGCAGAGCAGCAGCCCGAGCGCAAAGTTTGAGCTTAAGGCTGAAAGGATCTGCCCGTCCTGCGATTGTCTCTGAGTTTGGAGCTGAGACGGGGATTGAGGAGTGTCTGTGGATGCATCAGCTGCTGGCGTATCCGGTGACTTGATTGCAGTAATGGCATGAGCGGCAGTACTGGATTTCGCAGCTGGAGCAGCACCTGCATCATCTGCAGCTGTTCCATCTTCTGAATTTGCAGCCGGTGCTGAAGCCTGCTCGGAGAGGGATGACTGCTGCAGCTTTGCACTTAAATCCTGACTTAAAAGAGCGGTGTCAACGGCAAGCTTTACTTTTGCCGGTGGATAGCAGATGCCTGCACTGTCGCAGCCTTGATAGGTAAAGGTAAATTCAGCTGCGGCGGCATTGCTGCAGCTTTTTATGGGGTAATGCAGTGTCAGGCTGTCAAAGTACACCTGATGATCGCCCTGAATATCCTGATGGGACACCGCAGGGGGCAGCTTTACCGCCTCTGTCTCCAGGCTCAGATTGGTGCCGGAGGCTTTTACGCTCTCCTGATAGACATAGGCACCCGGTGCCATCTTAAGCTGCACTTCTATCACGTCACCGCGCTGAAGCAATTCTGCCTGAAAAGGCTGCGCCGCGGCAGCGGCTGCTGCTGCCGGGGATGCGGCTGATTTACTGTCAGCGCTGCTGCCGAAACTTTGTGAAAGCTGCAGCAGATCAGAGGAAATTGTCAGTCCGTCAGAAGCAGCGGCGGAGCGGGCAGCTGATCCTGATGAAGAACTTGCAGACGAAGCAGCTCCTGCAGACGATGCTGTTTCTGCAGAGCTTTCAGAAGTGGAGAGCCCTTTAGCAAGATTTTGTTGGTGCTGCACAGCTGTGCTGTCATCTGCCGCCCGGGCTGAACTGATAAAGGGCAGGCTGTCAAAACCGCACAGCGGGGCTGGATTAATTCCCAGCATGAGGGCGGCGCTGCAGCAGACTGCAGTACACAGTCTGCGCCTGCCGGGCATGGTAAGGGAGCTAAATTTTTTCAGGCGGTCAAAGCAGAACATAGCGGCACCTTTTTCCAAAATTTCCTCGTTATTATGCAGTACCCCGCCGGCAAAGTTACATGCCTAGAATCTTAAGCTAAGTACTTGATTTTAAAGGAAA
>JADINH010000167.1 GCA_017694225.1 Candidatus Avisuccinivibrio stercorigallinarum | reverse complement strand
GCTGTACCCTGCGCCCCGGGCTGTACTAAAGCGCCCGCGCCGCCCTGAGGTTTGGCGCGCTCAGAGTTTAAATAATAGAGCCCGGCCTGCAGCGGATCGTAGGGCAGTGCCGACCAGAAATTGAGCCGGGCATCACAGACATCATTAAAATCAAGCGAGAATTTGCCGAGCATGCTGCGCAGGCTCTGCAGGGCATTCTGTCTTGTCAGCTGTGCGCTCTGGCCTAACATATTCCCGGGCACCGCGGAGACCTGCTGCAGGGCAAACTCGGTGAGCTGCTGGAGCAGGGCATTGATTTCATAGGCCCGGCTGCGATCGGCAAGCTCATGGAAGCTGTAAAAATCCTCGGCCTGCGGACGCAGTCTCTGGGCAAAAGAGCCCCAGTAGCGCACATAGCCCTCAGCATAGGTGCACAGCGCCCGGTTAAGCCCGGCCAGGCGCTCACTGTGCTCCAGAGCGTGCGCCAGGGCTGAACCTGCCTCCGGAGCGCTCTGCCCGGGCTGCACTGCCGCTGCGGATGCCGGAGCAGCCGCCGGTGCACCGCCCTCTTTGATTAATTCCTGCAGATAGGAAACCGGCAGCAGATACTGCATAAAAGGCTGTGGATTGTATTCGTGGCGCAGCAGGAACACCCCGAGCACCTCACAGATCTGCTCATAGGACAGCGCGCTGCCATCGCTGGTGTTTAAGGCAAATGGCTCAGCGCCGATGCGCAGGCTCAGAGCTGACATTAAAGAGAGCGGATCAGTGCCCTCGGGGTAAAAGGAGAGCAGCCGGGCCGCAAGCGTCAGTTCCTGCTCCTGCTGCTGCAGGGATGACAGACGCAGAAGTGAGGGCAGCAGATCCCGGGCCAGGGCAAATTCAGGATGCAGCGCCGGGAAGGCCTTCAGGGCAGCGATGCGCCCCTGTGAGCGCTCATGCAGCTCCTTCAGCGCGGCAAAGGCCGCAGGCAGATCCTGCGGCAGTTCCGCCAGCGGCTCAAATTGCGCCAGCTCCATCATCTCCAGCATCGGCTTGTAACAGAGCTCCCCCTGTCCGGCGCTGCCCCCGGGCAGCAGGGCAAAACAGGGGCTTTGCTGCAGGCGCACCTGCAGGGCCGAGAGCTCTTCGTATTGAGCGTGCAGTTTGGCTTTTACCGCCTCCTCGGCGGCCAAAAACTCGCGGCCGTCAGCGGCGGCAAAGATGCGCTGCCCCTCTTTTTGCCTTTCACTGCGGATGTCCTGATACTGTCTTATCTTGTCAAAGTCAGCCTGAAGCTGCGCGGCATAGGCGGCATAAGCCTGATCAAGATACGAAATGCGCTCAGGGGCAGCACCCTCTGCTGCGGTCTCTGCCCCTGTGCCGGCGCTGCTGCCTTGTGCCGGGCTCTCAGCACTGCCGGCTGCGGCACCCGCGGCGCCCTGCTCCTGCCTTGAGCCCTGGCCTGCAAAAAAGGGCAGGGTCTGCCAATCGGCACTGCCATGGCTGAGCACGGCCTGCGCCAGGGCTTCATCCACCAGTGCGGCATCATCCCGGCCCTGCGCACAGAGCTCGCGGAATTTTTGGGTCAGGGCCTTGAGCTCAGCTGAGGTCAATGAGGCCGGATCGAGGGCCAAGAGCTGCTGCAGCCACACATAGGTGAGGTCGAGGCGCTCTGCGGCCTTGAGGCTTAACTGCAGGCGCTGATAGGCGCTTTCAGGATAATTTTGCAGCTCCCTGGCGTGCTGCATGAAGTTTTGCAGCAAAGAGGCGCACAGCGGGCCGTATTGGGGATCGAGCACCAATTTGTCATTGACCGCCTGCGCAAAATAGTCATAGCGCGGCAGAAAATGACTGAGGCTTTGATAGAGCGAAGCGCCCCCGGGAGGCTGCAGATAATTTACAAAGGAGGCAAAGGAGCTCTCATCGTAGGCCTGATTGTAAGCCGCCCCCTCATTTGAGCGCTCAAAGAGCGCGAGATCAGCAAGGGCAAACATGGCATCGCGCTCACGCTGCGTAAACGCGCCCTCTCCACGGCGCTGCAGGGAATATTCAGCGGTGCGCACCAGGGGCAGATAAGCCATGCGGGTCTGAATTTCATCGTAAATAAAATAGCGGTCGGCGCTGTAGGCGTCATCATCCGGCCCGAACTTTATCAGCGCGTAGGGCATAAACTGCCAGGGCGCGCTCAGGCGGTGCTCCAGGCGCGACTGCGCCAGGTTAAAGAAAGCAAGGCGCGAAGTGCTGTAATCATGCGGCATCGGCTCGTCAAAGAGCTCGCGCACCTTGCCGCCCTGCGGATCGGGAGCAAGCAGCGGGGCATTATCAATCACCTGCCTTTCAAACAAGGAGGAGAGCGCGGTGTAATAGGCAGTGTCATTTTCAAGCTCGGCCTCCAGGCGCGGTGCGGTCACCAGCCCGCCATAGAGGTAGACAAGCGCCAGCACACTTAACGCCCCGCCCAGCGCCGCCTGCGGCAGCGCGCGGCGCAGCTCCTCGGAGCGGTAAAACTGCGCCTGCGGTGACTGCTGTCTGCCCAGCACAAACTGCGCGAGCATCTGCCTGACAAAGAGCGTGCGCTCTTTGGGCCCCTCAGGGTCAATCAGCGGGGCGTCTTCAATGTTTTTGCCCTGCAGCGCGGCAAAGCGCCTGCACAGGGAAAAGCCCTCGCTCTTTGAGGATGCAAAAAAGCAGCCTGCAAAGAGCAGCGGCGGATTGTTCTCCTCGGTGCGGCTGAAGATGGTTTTTAAATAAATGCGCAGGGCATCCTGCAGCAGAGCAAAACTGCCGGCAAAGAGATATGGCAGCGCGGTTTTGTCAAGGCGCGAGCGCCCGGCAAAGGACAGGGCGGCCGTTTCCCTGGAGGCAGCGATGTCATAAAAACCCTCGCCAAGCCTTGTGTGCATGCGCTCAAAGAACGCGGCGCAGTCCTCAAGCGGGCTGTCAGCCCCCGGCGCAAAGCCGAGGGCCTGCTGCTCCAGCTCCGGGGACAAATCGGCAAAATACTGCGTGAAACCAGGCACGATATCGAGCTTGGTGATGATTAAGGTACAGGGCAGATGCTCATGCAGGCCCTGGCTTAAGGAAAGAAGCTCATCTGCAATCAGCTGCGCCTTTTTTAAGGTCAGCTCCTGACTGTCGGCAATCAGGGCGTCAGCCGGCAGGCAGAGCACCACCCCTTCAAGGGGCAGGCGGTGATGCTTTTTGTTGATCAGCGTGCGCAGACGGGCAAATTCAGCGCCGCTGCCTCCCGCCCACTGATCAAAGAAGATCTGCCCGTCTGTATCGAGGATCACGCCCTCGGGCAGACGGTAGAAGTTGAGAAGTTCCTTGGCGCTGCCCGGTACGCGCGCGGCAGCGCTCTGAGCTGCCTTAAAGTTAAGCCCGGAGCGGGAAAGCAGCGTGCTCTTGCCGCACTGCGGCTCACCGAGCAGCAGATACCACGGAGCCTTGACGGAACCCGTCTTTTGCAAAAAACGCAGGCCCTGGGCAAATTCCTGTTCAAGCTGCAATACCTTATGGTTAAGCTCAGTCTTGGCTTTATCGCTCTTTCTGCCGCCCTGCACTAAGGAGGAGAGCATTGACCAGATCATGAGATCTTTTTTAAGCCCGCTGACCTGGCGCTGCTTGCGGTATCTCTCGCGCAGATAAAAGAAAGCTTTGAACAGCAAGAGCAGCACAAAAATCAGGACGATGAACACTATTAAGGTGGTCAAATTCAGTCCTTCAAGCAGGGAATGTATAGTCTGCATGTTCACTCCTTATTTGGCAAAAGGCCGGGCTTCAAGCGCGGCCTGCTCGATGGCCTGTTCAAACGGACTTAAGTGCAGATTAAGGCTGACGGCATTGACGAGGGCGGCAATGAGCGCTGCTGCCGCTGCAATCCACAAAAAGCGGCGCATGCCCCGTCCGGAGGGCTTGTGCTCCGCCTTCTGCTCACCCTGCCCCGGCGCCAGGTCTGCACACAAGGGCGTTGTCAGCACTGAGGGAGCCTGCAAATTTAATCTGCCCTTTACCTCCTGCATCAGGCTTAACACCTCGGTGCGCTCGCGCTTGTAGGAGCCGTCAAACCCCAGGCCCAAAAAGAGATAAAAAGCCTGCAAAAGCTGCGTCTCATTGCCCTCTTCGAGCGCCTCATGGAGCAGATCAAAAAATTTGTCATCGCCCGAGAGCTCGTTGCAGCTGCGCGCGAGCTCCTGATAGCGCCCCGAAAAGGAAAAGCCGCCTTCCTTAATGGTGTAGTCGATAAAGAAGATCAGCGGCATCTGCGTCTTTTTCCAGCGCTCACGCAGCGCCGGAGCAGCCGAGCATTTTAAGGACAGAGCATTGAGCTCAGCATTGATCTCCTGCATCACCGTCTCATACGGCACTTCAAAACCCGCTTTTTTAAAAGCATAGTACTCGCAGATCCGCCTTAAGATCCCGTAAAGCTGAGCTTCAAAATCCATAACTCTATCCCCCAAAACTTATTGACCGTCCGCCTGCTGCAGCGCAGCCGAAGCTTCCGGCGGTTCTTTTATTTTAAGCACACCGCCTGAGCTTATCAGCACTAAATGCTCTGAGCTGTCCTTAAGATAGCCGTCATCCATGTTGATAAGCAAAATGCGCGGATCGGCCCCGGCAGGAGCAGCACCCTGCTCTGAAGTGCGCTCAGTTAAATCCGGCAGATTGCAGAGAACGGCAATAAAGGACGCCCCGCGGCTTTCCCACAGCTCCCAGGCTTTGTCATCCCCTGAGATCAGATACGGCCCCTGCTGCTGCAGCCCAAAGTGCAAAGTCACCGGCGCGAGGCTGCGGCGCAGCGCGTTGCCCGGGCGGAAATAATCGGCGGCACTGATGGAAGCAAGCTGGCGCTGCTGCACCTCAGTCACCCCGGCCACATCAGCCTCCAGAGCCGGCACCTCACCGTAGGCCGCCTGCAGATCATCACTTAAATACACCCGGATGTCGGCAGTCGAGGCCGAGCAGCCGGCAAACAGCAGCGCCATGCCCGCCACCGCTCCGGCCGCAGCTGCTTTAAATACTCTTCTCTTCACGCTCACGCTCACGCTGGTGCTCCTGCTCATTTTTGCTCCTCCCCTCTGCCCTGCACGAAGGTGCTGCGGCGCATGTTTTTCAGGCGCTCAGCGGCCTGTGCCGCCGCGCGCTGCGCCGCACTCAGGGCGTCTGCCTCCTGGCTGGCGCTGACGGGGTGATCATCATCTGCCGCGCTGGCACTCTGTGCTCCCTTATCCTTACTCTGACCTGCATGTCCTTGGAGATAATTTTTGATATTGGCAAGCTCCAGGGCATGCTTGCTCTGCCCCTGTTCCACATAAGGGCCCCAGCTGCTGCGTCCGCAGGCCGTCTCCACCCCGAGGATGAAGTAGCGCTCATAGCGCTCGGCAAAGGTATACCGGCCCCCGGCCTTTAAGGCGCACTGCAGCAGCAGGGCGTTAAGGCCGTTGGCCATCAGCCCCGGCGGAGTGGGCACCACCTGCCGTGCTGCAGGCGCTAAATCGCCAAAGGACCAGTAGCCGGCGAGCGCAAGCATGCCCTCGGGGGTGTCGGGGCAGGAGTTGCCCAGCTCCAGCAGGCGCGCGGCATTGCCCTCATCGGGCGCGGCGATATAGTCAAATACCCCGTCAAGGCAATTGCGCTGCAGCAGCGCTTTGCGCTTTAAATCAGGCTCGGGCAGCGCCTGCTTGATTAAATCCACGGTCTTGACGCGCACCGCCTCAAGTTTGCCTTTAAGCTCAGCTTCGGCCTTTAAGATCGGGCTTTGCGGATCAATGAGCGCATCTTCATCATCGGCAAGCGCGCTTTCTTTGCCAAAGAGTTCCACCGCCTCTTTGAGCACGGCCTGCAGATCGGTGCCGGTTTCCTTTTTGATGAGCTCCAGGCTCTGGCGCTGGGCGTTGTCAAAAAGCTCCTGCAGCCGCGGGGGCACAATACGCTTGATTTGCGCATTAAGTTTATTGACATCCGATACGAGCTTTGAGAGATCCTGCTGCGCCTTTTGCTCCTCAGGAGAGGGCGGCTGCTCGGGCAGCGGCTGGGCCCACTTGGGCACCTTAAGCTCCCGGGGCTTGGCGATGTCAGCAATGTCGCGCGGCTCCTGCGGTGCTGCAATCAGCTCAGCGCGCAGATCGAGCACACAGCAGTAGGCCCACCACATGGCAGCACGCTGATGCAGGGCATAGCACAACACTCCGCAGCCGTCCTTAAACTTGCCAAGGCGGCCCAGTTCCTTAATAAAATCCTCGGCTGCCGGGAAATCCAGGGCGAGCTCTGCAAGCTGCGTGTTTAAGGGCAGCTTCTGCTCGGCCTGCAGGGCAGCGACTTTTTGGGCCTTAAGCAGGACAAAATGCTGATTGAGCCATTCTAATTTATCAGGCATACACGCTCCTTAATTCATCTTCAGGGCCTTGGTGGAAATTTCGCTGGCACCGGCTGCCGTCTCCACGGCATTGGTGCTGGCCACTGCCGCCTTTGAATTGAGTTCTGAGGCCTGGGCATTGGTATTAGCCGCATCGACCGTGCCCTGCTGCGCCGCCATTTCATCGTGGGCAAGAGAGCTTTCGGTGGAGGCGGCGGTGGAAGTGCGCTCGTCCAGCGCCGTCTCATCTATGGTCGGGGCCTTGACCTTAACGCCGGAGATATTCTGCTTGACCACGCAGGCGGCCTTGGCGCGGCTTGACAGCGCAGCCTGCACCGCAGCGCCGAGCCCTGCCATGGCTGCGGTGCAGAAAATCGAGCCTACAAGCTCACCTAAGACTTCATCCATATTCTCACTCATTAATGCACCTCCTCAGGCTGTGCCGGCTGCACCACCGGATCTGGCACGGCTGCATCTGCAGGCTCTGCGCCCGCAGGTTCACTGCCCTCTCCTCCCTGGCGGTTATTGCCTGCATCTGCCGGATGATCTTCACCATTCCCAGCCTGGCGGCTGCTGCCTTCGCTGCCCGGGTGATCATTGTCATGCTCAGCTGAGCGTCCGCTTTCATGCTCTTCAGATCGCTCAGACTCGTGACGGTGTTCCTCCTGCCCGTCTGCACTGTCATACAAAGAATCCCAGTAATCATCGTCATCAGACGAAAAGAGCCCGTCATCACCCTCATGCTCTGTGCCCGGCCCATGCTCTGAGCGCGCTCCCTCACTCTCACTGTGCTGCAAACTGCCCTCAAGCTCGGTATCAACTGCAGAATCAGTGCCGTCACTCTGATGTCTATGTGCGCTGCTCTCAGACAGGCTGTCAGAGCTGCCATCATCAGCGCTGCTTTGGCTCTGTGACACATCGACCGCATTGTCATCTGCGCTGCTGTGCTCACGGCGCACGCCTGCATCCCCGTCAGGGCCGTCTGCCTGCTGAGCGTCAGCAGCCTGCGCCGCCTTCTCCTTCTTTGAGATCTGTCCTGCCGTTGGATCATAGGCAAAAACTGAGCTCTGCAGCTGCATCTTCAGGCCCTGCGATGTAAAGGTGGTGCCCTCACCGTTGATCGAGATCAGATTTTTCTTGTCGCGCTTGAGCTTTGGCAGCACCTCAACCATGGTGAGCACCGTGATGGTAAGCTTCATGGACAGGGTCAGCAGTTTTAACAGATCGCTCGTGGTAAAGTTGATGTCCTCGCGCCCGAGCTGTTTTTCATTTTCCTCAGCAAAGAACACCATCAGCACATGCGCCGTGGTGTCAGTCAGCGTGGACAGGGTGTTTAAAATGCTGGTGATCAATTTAAGCAGGGTGGTGTTCTGCTGCTGATAGCCTTTGACCTGCTGTTTGACCTGCATGGCATACTTGGTGATGTTCTTCAGATCGGGGATCAGATAATTGATGCACTTGCCGGCGGTGGTCAAATCCTGCCCGTCCTCAGTCCCGGACACCTCCTGAATGTTGCCAAGGAAACTTACGCATTCATTGACCAGCTGCGCCCCAAAGGTGGACAAATTCATGATGGCATCCAGGCGGTCACTGACAGCCAGTGAAACCTGATTGCCAGCGAGGCTGGCCGTGCCGTTGGAGAGCAGCAGCGCGCCGCCCATGCCGTCGCACACCGCAGCCGATAAGCCGCCGGCGAGCGCCACCTGCATGCCCTTCACCGAGACGCCCGAGAGCGAGTCGATAAAGACCATGGCATCGGTATAGCCTGCGATCTGCGTCCACTTCTGCGACACCAGGGAGATGCCGGTGGGCGACATGGCAATGGCCTGCCCGGCCACCGCCAGATTGATCTTTTTATTGGCCGACAGGGTAATGGTATCGGCATTAATCAGCACACTCTCTGCGGCCGTGGTCTTGACGCTCTGCGCCGAGCTGTTAAGCTGCCCCTGCTGCGCCGAGAGCTCAATATTGCCATCCTCAGCCGTAAGGCTCATGGTGGTGTTGGCATAACTGCCGTCCAAAGAGAGGAAATCCTCCAGCTCTCCTGCCAGTGCATAAAGCTCGGTCAAGAACTCCTCCAGCTCAGATTTTTTGCCGTTCCAGCGCTCCTTGGCCTCCTCTATCTGTGCGCGCAGCTCTGCCAAAAACTCATCGAGCTCCTCACTGCCGCTGCCGCCATCAGTGCCGTCAGTGCCCTCTGCGCTGTCGGCGGAGGCTAAAAGCTGCTCGTATGAGGCGGCAGCCTGCTCACATTCAGCCTGCGCCCGGCGGCAGGAGGCGGCAAGCTCGCTGCAGCGCGGCTGATATTTGCTCTGATAGACGCCCCAGATCTTGCTGTCATTTTGCACAAAGCAGGCGCGGCGGGCGAGCAGATCCATCTGGCCGGTCATGATCTTGTTGACGATATAATCGCCAAGCGTGGCAAAGTTCTCCAGGTTAACCGTAAGGGAGCGGCCCTCTTCATCGCGGCGCGCGAGCGTAAGCGCATTGAGCGTGCGATCGCGCAGCCTGCGGTCAAAGGCGGTATGGGCATACTGCCCCGCCTCCAGGCTGCCCGGCTCTGACTTTAAATAACCGCAAAGATAGGAGCGCTCAGAGCTGCACATCAACAGCACCCGGTCGCCCACCCGCGGAAAGGCAGAGAGATCGGCCCGTCCCCCGCCCTGCAGCGCGGTGCGCTCGGCAATCACCGGCGCCCTGGCTCCGGCAAGGCGCACATAAAAGTGCGCGGGATCGGACGTATCATCACCCGGGGGCAGACAGATGCTGCCAATGCGGCTTTTACCCTGCTGCTCCAGGCTGCCATCCTCGCAGCACACCGTGCCCTCACACAGCTGCAGCCGGTCGGCAATCTCGGGCAGCCCCGCCTGCCCCCTAACCCCTGCAGTCCCTGACTTATGATTTAACCTGCCCCCCGGGAGCAGACAGCCGCAGCGCGCAGCGCCCTGCGGGGGCTTTAAAAACTTGAGTTTGACCTTAAGCTCGCGCCGGGGCAGCATGCCGGGGGGCAGCGCCAGATCCAGGGGATAATCGGCAGCGGCCTGCAGCTGCGCGCGTCTGACCGTGAGCTCTGCGCTCTCATTTGGCGCCGCACTGCCCTGCTGCAACTGCACCTGCACCACGCAGCCAGGCTGCAGCGCCAGATCAGAGCTTTGGGCCTTGATCTTAAGCTGCAGGCTGCGGCTTCTGTCTTTTAAATTCTGCAGCAGGCGGCGCTCCTCCAGCTGCTGCGGCAGCCGGCCCGACAGGCGCGAGGCGCTGACTGAGAGCAGACGGGTTTTAAGCTGTGCCAGCTGTCCGGCGCTTTGATCGGCCTTTGCCTTCCAGCAGAAGTTCTCCAGGTAAATCCCGCCCTGCGAAGCCTCAAGCCCGGCCTTGAGGGGAGCGCCGCCCAGGGCCTGACCTGCGGCATAGACATGCCCGCCCTTGTCAAAGCGCAGACCTCGGCTGAAGATAAGCTCGGGCTCAAAGCCCTCTTTGCCGTGCACGAAATTAAAGTTAATGCCAGAGCGCAGCAAAAGGGCCGCCATAAACTCAAAGTCGCTTTGATTTTGCTGCTGATAGTACTGCAGATTGTCAAAGCCGCTTTCATTTAAGAGTTCACGGTCAAACACCGCCCGCTGCGTATACGGGGAGATCAAGGAGCGCAGCACCTGCGGCAGAGTGAGCCCGGCAAATGAGCGCACCGCGCTGTGCGTATGCATGTCCTCCAATGGTGAGCACAGCTCTAGGTCATAGCGCAGCACCGGCCGGGAGCTCTCCCCCTGCCTTCCCTGATAGAGCGCCGCCCGGAAGGCCGCGCTTTTGACCACCGCCTGCAGATAACGGGTCAGCACCAGGCCTTCACTGTCCAGCTGCTCAATTTCAAGGCGCAGCTTCTGCCCGGGCAGTGCAGCAAGCTCATCTGCCCCTAAAGCACGCTGACAGAGCAGCACCACTTTGGCCTGATAAAGCTCGGAAATGCCCTCACTCAGACTGACTGAAAGCACCCGGGCTGCGTCAAGCGGTTTGGCGCTTTGTGGATCGGCCCAGATAATTTGCAGTGCAGAACAATTTGCCATCGCAGCACCCCCTTATTTTGCTACACCATGCGGTTGACGTTGGGACAGACCGCCAGCGCCGAGGTCATCGGGATGCCGGTCATGGGATTGACGCCGGTGACCACCGCGGTGAGATTGGCCGCCGGCCGGCCTTTTATCAAAAAGTTGACCGCAGTGGTCATGGTGATGGCGCCGGTAACCACCGGGCCTGAGACCAGATCGCCCACACAGGCGCAGGGCAGGCCGTTTACCAGGTTAACCGGGGAGCCCGGGCCGGTGACTACATCACCGGTGGCCGTCAGATTGGCCAGAGTTGCAGCCGGGGTCATACCTTTTCATCCTCCACAATGGACACAAAGAGCCGGGCCTTGAGCGCACCGAAGATCTCAGCGGCGTAGTCAATGAGCAGCGCCTTGTCCTCCACGATATAGCGCCACATGCGCGCAGACTCCCCGCGGTTTATCTTAAACCACAGCACGCTGCCCCCCTGCGGGGGCAGAAAGCGCGGCGGGAAGCGCAGATGGGACAGCTTCAGGCCGCGCACGCGGCTGTCCTGGGACTTGATGTCCAGCACGCGCAGCTTGTCGCCCTCTTCAATGAGCTGCGCACCATTGGCAGGCAGGGTTCCCGGCTCCAGACAGAGATAATAATCGCGGCCCTTGATGAAATGCTCTTCAGAGAGCTCTGCCTTTAAGGTATGCGCCGAGCTCTTAACAAAGGCAATTTCGATATAGGAGGCCTGGCCGCGCTCTGAGAGGAATGCACGGATATTCATCACCAGGGTGTTGAACACGCCATAGAGATTGAAATGATCGTAGGGCGGAATGCAGTTTTGATCGCGCTCCGGGGCAAAGGAGAGCAGGGCTGCCAAAAGTGCCGAGAGCTTTTGATAGAGCACAAAGGGCTGCACCCTCCCGGGGATCAAAATGCTGGACAGGCCCTGTATGGCCTGATTGAGGCTGAAAAGGCGCATCAGGCTTAACAGATCAGCCCCCGAGGGCATCTTGGGATCAAAGCCCGTCAGCTCCAGATCGCCAATTAACTTGTCGCGCGAGGCCTTAAGTTCATAGACGAGCTGCCCGGTGAGCACAAAGAGCGGATTGTCCCCCGGCAGCACTACAAAGGGCGGCACATACTTGTCATCGAGCTCCAAAACCGGTGCGCCACCGCTGAAGCTGCGCCAGTTCAGGCGGCAGACGGGCAGCAGCGCACAGCCGCTGCCCTGCCTGACGTCGGTGATAAGCCTGCCGCAGTAGCGGTGCTTGACGATGGTGACCTCATTGTCGCCGCTGTTGGCATCGACCCGCTGCTGCTCATGCAGGGCATAGCGCCTAAGCTGCCCGCGCTCTTCAGTGAGATTGGGGTTTTGCAGCGAATAAAAGGGCACGGCGAGGTACACCAAAAAACTGCGATCCCCCAGGCCCTCGTCAAGCTGCAGGGTCAAAGGCTCCAGCTCCAGATTGCCCGGCAGGCTGACCTCCAGGCCGTCGCTTAGGATGGCCGAGAGCGCCGTCACCGCCACACGCCGGGCGCGCAGGGCATCGTGATCGATGGCAAGCTCAATCAGGCCCTCTTTAAAGCTGAGGTACAAGGAGCGCTCGGCATCGGCATTTAAAAAGTTAATCCGGTCGAGCTCCTGAAAATGATGGGGCTGCAGAAACTGCCCTTCAGCCCAGTGCAGTGCTTCCTGAAAACGCATGTTTAAGCCTCCCCGCCCGCAAGCTCTGTGCCATCACGCAGTACAAAGCTGCAGTTAAAGTGACCGCCCGTGCAGTCGGCCTTGACCGCGGCAAACTCCAGGCCCTGCATGGCCAGCTCCAAAAAGCGCGAGGAGATCAAAGGCAGCAGATCATTGCTGATGATGGCATCAATCAGACGGGCGCCTGAATTGACATTATTGCAGCGGGCGATGATTTCATCGCGCACGGCCTGCGTATAGGTAAACTCGGCCTTATAGTTCTCCGCCACCCGGCGCACGATCTTGTTGAGCTTGAGATCGATGATATGAATAAGCGAGGCGCGCGAGAGCGGATAGTACGGAATAACCGACAGACGGCCCAGCAGAGCTGCCGGGAACACCCGCAGCATGGCCGGGCGCACCGCCTTCTCCAAAGTCTCAGTATCCGGCAGATTATTTTCATCGCTGCACAGATCCATGATCTCCTGATCGCCCACGTTGGTGGTCAAAAGGATGATGGTGTTCTTGAAGTCTATGAGGCGTCCGGTGCCGTCTTCCATCTGCCCCTTGTCAAAGATCTGGAAAAAGAGCTCATGCACATCCTTATGAGCCTTTTCCACCTCGTCAAGCAGCACCACGCTGTACGGGCGGCGGCGCACTGCTTCAGTGAGCACTCCGCCCTCGCCGTAGCCCACGTATCCCGGAGGCGCGCCCTTGAGGGTGGAGACCGTATGGGCCTCCTGAAATTCGCTCATATTGATGGTAATGAGGTTGCGCTCGGTGCCGTAAACCTGCTCGGCGAGCGTCAGCGCAGTTTCGGTCTTGCCCACGCCCGAGGGGCCGGCGAGCATCAGCACCGCGGTAGGCCGCCCCGGATCAGCAAGACCGGCCCGGGCGGTAGTAATACGCCTGGCGATTAAATCAAGCGAGTGATCCTGACCGATGACCCGCTCTTTCATGGCCTCAGCAAGATGCAGCACCGAGCTGATTTCATCCTTGACCATGCGGCCAAGCGGAATGCCGGTCCACTCGGCAATCACCGTGCTCACGGCCTGCGCGTCCACCTCTGGCAGCAGCAAAGGGCTGTCCCCCTGCAGTTCATCAAGCGCGCGGCGCAGCTGCCGCAGTTTCTCCCGCTCCTCCGCAGAGGCCTCCCTGCTGCCGAGAGCCTGACGGGCCTGCAGATAATCCTTCCCCGCCTGCAGCACCGCCTGATAACGCGCATTGAGGGTCTCAATTTCAGCCTCTTTTGCTGCTTTCTTTGTACTGAGTGCAGTGAGTTCTTCCGTGCGCTCAAAGCCCTCGGTGCTTTCGCGCTGCAAAATCTCCTGCTCCAACTTTAAGGCCTCAAGTTCGCGCCGGGCGTACTCCAGAGCAGCAGGCTCAGTCTGCTGTGACAGCGCGGTCTTGGCGCAGGCGGTATCGAGCACGGAGACAGCCTTGTCAGGCAGCTGGCGCGAGGGCAGATAACGCCTTGAGAGTTTGACTGCAGAGAGCAGCGCCTCATCGAGGATTTTGACCTGATGGTGGCGGCACAGGGCTTTGCTCATGCCGCGCAGCATCTGCACGGCCTTGTCATCATCAGGCTCTTCTATCATCACCTTTTCAAAGCGCCGGGTCAGGGCCGGATCTTTTTCAAAGTACTTGATGTACTCCTGATAAGTGGTGGCGGCAATGCAGCGCAGTTTGCCGCGGGCAAGAGCAGGCTTTAACAAATTGGCCGCATCATTCTGCCCGGCCGCGCCCCCTGCCCCGATTAAGGTATGGGCCTCGTCAATAAACAGGATGATGGGATGATCGGCAAGGGACACTTCATCTATCACCTGCTTTAAGCGGTTTTCAAACTCGCCTTTCATCGAAGCTCCGGCCTGCAGCAGACCGAGGTCGAGCGAGAGCAAGGATGTTTTCTGCAAAGCCTCAGGCACATCCCCTGAGGCCAGGCGCTGCGCAAAGCCCTCGGCCACCGCGGTTTTGCCCACACCGGCCTCACCGGTCAAAATCGGATTGTTCTGCCGGCGCCGCAGCAGAATATCGATGATGCGCCTGATTTCAGCGTCACGCCCGACCACCGGATCAAGCTCACCTTCGCGCGCCCTTTGCGTCAGATCCTGACAGTAGCGCTCCAGCGCACTGCCGCCTGCAGGAGCGCCGCCCTCTTCAGCAGCGGCGCTGCCTGCAGCTGTGCCCGCTGTGGCAGGCGCGGCAGTCTCTGCGCTTTCCACCGAGTCTTTTACTATGGCAGTCAGATTTTCCTGCAGCAAATCGCCGTTTATCAGCTTAAACTGCGGGCTGATTTCATGGAGCTTATAGCAAAGCTCCTCGCTTTGCTTTAAGGCAAGGATCAAAGCGCCCGAGCGGATCTTAGCCGAGCCGTAAGCAAGCGAAGCGGCCATCCAGCCTTCTTTTACCATGAGCTCCAGGGAAGGCGAGAAATTTTCCACCGCATGGGCCCCTCGCGGCAGCCGGTCCATGGCGCGCACCAGGTCGGAGGCGAGTTTGGCGGCATCGAGCTTGAAGCAGGACACAATCTGATGCAGATCATTGTTGTCACCAAGCAGCAGCTGATTTAAAAAGTGCACCACCTCCACACAGGGATTAGTGCGCGTTTTGCAGAGCAAAGTGGCGCTCTCCAGGGACTTATAGCAGGTCTGATTGAGCTTTGAAAAAATCTGCATGCGTTTTAACTTCATAAACATCTCCTGTAACTGCACCCGGCATCAGACGTGCTGCCGCTGCGTTTTTAAATTTAGTTTGAGCCGCACCGTGCGCTCAGCCGGACAGCTGCCCTGCAGCAGGAAACTGCTGTGCCCCAGATGAAAACTGCCGCCCAGATAAAGGGGCGGAATACTTTCCCCTTTGATCCCCACCTCAAAGTACACCGTAAGCGGCCGGTCAAGATAGATCCGCAAAAGCGCCAGCAGGCGCGCATAATGCGCGCCGCCTGGCAGAAAGTGCCGGGCATGCTCAAAGGGCTGGGCCGGGAGGGTCAGGCGCAGAGCCTGGGTGCAGCTGTAATAGTGGC
>JADINH010000166.1 GCA_017694225.1 Candidatus Avisuccinivibrio stercorigallinarum | reverse complement strand
CCTGCCAGGTGCAGAGCCATGGCCACGCAGGCGTCATTGCCTGACTGAATGATGATGCCGCGGTTTAAGTCGCCGGCCTTGATCTCCTTGCCCACTTCAATGAACATCTTGGAGGAATCGGCGTAGGTGCTGTTCTTTGACCAGGCATCTTCGGTGATCACCACCTTGTCATCATCGTGCAGACGGCCGGCCTTGTACTCCATGCCGATGACATAGGAGGTCATCATCTTGGTCAGTGAGGCAGGCCAGATCTTCTCATGGGAATTGTGCTCAAACAGCACCTGGCCGGAGGCGCAGTCCATCAACCCCCAGGCCTGGGCATCAAAGGTCGGGGGCTCGGGGATCACAATCGGGGTATTGGGATCGACAGCGGCGGCAAAGGGATTGGGCGGAGTTCCGGCCTGATTTGCCTGCTGCTGTTTTAAGTTGGCAAAAGGATCGGGAATGCTTTCATCTGCAGCCTGAACACTGAAGCTGCAGAGCACAAATGCGGCTGCCAGCATGGCAGCGCCTGTACGGCGGATAAATTCAAATCTCATGTTGCGCTCGAATCTTAATATAAAAAGGCTGTCTGTTAAATTTTTGTATGCCTTGCTGCATTATAGCAAAAAAGGCTGAGGCGGCTTTGAGCTTTGCGGCAGATTACTGCGGCAAAATGCCGCAGTTTGCCTGTTTGATCACAAAAAGCGGGCTGAGAGCGGTGTGCTTTTCTAAAGTCTCCTCTCATCTCAGCTCAGCTCTCAGCTCTCAACCCTCAGCCCTCACCTCAGCTTTCAGCTCTCAGCTCAGGTCTGAGAGCTGTCTGCCCTAAGTTCTCTCTGCCCGCTCTGACCTCTGTCTGCACTTAGCGCTGCCTGCAGCCTTGCAGGGGAAACCGTACTTTTACAGAACCCGTTCCTGCCAGTGCTCATTATGCTCGGCCTGCCAGGCGTCGAAATTGGCCTGCATCTTGATCCACGTGCCCGCGGTGTGCAGCCCGAGGCGGCCGGCAAGCAGAAAAGCGATTTCGGCGGTGATCGGGGCTTTGCCCTTCAAAATCCTGGTGAAGAGCTCAAGCGGCAGATTGATCTTGGCTGCCGCTTTTGCGACCTCCTGATCGTCAACAAAGCAGGTGGCCAGGATCAAGCCCGGGTGGGCCGGATTGTATATGCTCATGTGCAATCTCCTTTAAAAGTTAATTTCCTGCAGGCACAGCCGGGGGCCTAAGCACGAGGCTTCACACACAGGGCTTTAAGCACCGCCCATGCTCTGCATTTTCAAAATTAACTTTGCGTAATTAACGCTTTGCACCTTCTGCACATAACGCTCTCCTGTTCTGGCAGCTTAACTGATCCACTCAGCTCCGCTGGATCCATTCCGCTCCGCCGGCTCTATTCTGCTCTGCCTGCTTTGCTCTGAGTGCTCAGCTTTAACGCTTGATAAAGGCGTCCTTGAAGCCCTGATTTTTCATGTCCAAAAGCACGCGCTGCAGATCGCTCTCCGGCACCGGACCGATGCGCACGCGGAACAGCCCTTCCTCAGCGGCTACAATGATGGGGTAGGAGGTATTGGAGCGGTAATCGGCCTGCACTTTGGCGGCACGCTTTTGATCGGAGGTGGTAAAGATCTGCACGTAGGCAGTGGCTCCTGCGGCTCCGGCTGCCGTTGAGGACGAAATCCCTGCAGTCCCGGATGCGGCCGGCACACTTTGGGCTGAGGAATAGGCAGCAGCGCTGCTCACTGAACTTGTATCCTCAAGCGCGGTGGAACCTGCGTAGCTTACGCTGTAATTTTGGGTTTGTGCCTTGTCTGCAATGTCACTGGCGATCGACACTGCGGCCACTCCAGCTGCAATGGTGGCAGCGGCTGAGGGCTTATTGCCGCTTTGCAGTTCCTTGATGAAATCACCGATCTTGTCGCCACGGCTGTCCACTGAGCTGATGGAGCCGATGCCCTGGCCCGAGAGTACGGTGTGGGCTAAATTGGCAATGGTATTGCCCTGCCTCACATCAATGTACTCAAGTTTTACCGTAGCCGTGCCTTTGCCGGTCATGTCGATGGCTTTGGCGGCGCCTTCAGAGAGATCAATGATGCGCTGCCCGTGGAAGGGGCCGCGGTCATTGACGCGCACGATCACTGCCTTGCCGTTATCCAAATTGGTAACTTTAAGGTAGGAGGGCAGGGGGAGGTTCTTGTGGGCGGCCGAATAGCCTTTTTGATCGTAGACCTCACCGTTTGAGGTCTTGTTGCCGTGAAAGCCCGGGCCGTACCAGGATGCCGTGCCAATCTCCAGATAGGAATTGCAGTCGCGCCACACCTGATAGTTTTTGCCGAGCACAGTGTAATTCTTATTGCCCCCGCGCGAGAGCGGCTCGTATTTGACCTGAGCGCCGGAGACGCCGTTTAAGTTCACCGGTTCGCTCTGCGGATAGGGTTTGGTGTTGTCAGGCCCTGAGCCGTAGGTGGCCCCGTCATCGGCAATCGCGCCGTGGGTGGCATTGTAGACTGCGCTGTCTGAGGAGCAGGCAGTGATAAGCAGCATGGCCGCACAGGCCACAGCACAGGGGATCAACATAAAACGAGCTGCCATAGAGCGAAAAAACCTTTGTGAAATCTCTGCCAATGTTAAGTGCTGCCTGAGAAAGCTTCTGCCGGAAGCATCGGTCTGCAGGAACAGCGCCCAACTTCAAATTTGCAAACTTTTAGTGCACAGTTATTGTAAAGCATCTTGGCAAAGAAAAGGGCAAAACACAACTGTTCTGCCCGGCAAGTTTGAGATTTAAGCTGTCTTAAATAATGACGCCCCGGCATAAAGGGTGCATTAAGCCATGCAAGGGCATCTGGCTTAATGCACCCAGCTTATTAAGGCACCCGGCCCTGCGGGTTTTGCGGCTCACCGTGCTTTGCCTTGTAGTCATTGTAGGCCATGCGGATGAACTCCGAGAGCTCGTAGACCGCGCGGGCATAGAGCGGGCTCTTGTTGTATTTCATGATGGTATGAAAGTTGTTAAGGCCCACGCCATAGCCGGTGGAACCGTCCTCAAGCTGATAGGAAAAGAGGCGCATCTTTTCATCAAGCGAGAGATTGACCTTGGTGGAAACTCCGGCGGCATAGAGCTCGCGGCCGGTAAGCTCCCAGTCCTTGTCCAAAAGGGCCTGTGCTTGGTCGGCAGGCACCAGGGCGGGGTAGTAGATGCCGCGGCCTGCCGCCCAGTCATGGCCTTTGAAGTAATTGGCCACCGAGCCGATGGCATCAGTGGTGTTGTCAAAGAGATTGACGTGCCCGTCTCCGTCAAAGTCGATGGCGTAGTCAAGATAGGAGCTGGGCATAAACTGGCCCATGCCCATGGCACCGGCATAGGAGCCCTTGATGTCCTTGAGCTGCCAGCCCTCGCGTTTGGCCAATTTCACGTAATTGGCAAATTCTTTGGAGAAATAGCTCTCGCGCGGCGGATAGTTAAAGCCCAGGGTAAAGAGGGCGTCAAGCACTGACCAGGTGCCCATATTGCGCCCGTAAAAGGTCTCCACACCGATGATGGCGCAGACAATTTCAGGGGGCACCCCTAAAGTCTCTTCAGCGCGCTTTAAGGTCTCCTCGTGGGCCAGATAAAACTTGAGGCCGGCGTCAATGCGCGAGGTGGTGATAAAGAGCTTGCGGTACTGCCACCAGGGCTTGCTCTCGTATGGCCGGGTCATGGTCTTGATAATCGTGGGCTGAAAGGTTGAAAGCCCGATGGCGGCATTGAGCTCATCGACGCTTACCCCGGAGTAAGCTGAGAGCTCATTAATATCGGGAGCGGCAGATGCCGCAGTGGGCAGTGCAGCCGTAAGGGCGGCTGCAAGCGTGAGGCAGAGAGCTTTTTTGAGCATTTAATCTTCAACCTTGTGAAACAAAAAACCAGTGCTTAAACCAACAATAAGCCATAACCGGCAGAGCCTGCCATGGTGAACACAGCATAGCACAGCGCCGGAGCTTCGTCCTGCGCTGTGACTTATCAGCGCTACGTTCGGAAGGTGAGGGTGCGCTTGTGGGTGTGAATGGACATGATGATGCCAAAGCCCACCGCCAGGGTGATCATCGAGGTGCCGCCGTAACTTATCATTGGGAGGGGTACACCGACTACCGGCAAAATGCCGCTTACCATGCCGATGTTGATGAAGATATAGCAGGCAAAAGTAAAGGTGTAGGAGGCTGCCAGAATGCGGCAGAAATTATTGTGGGCATTAAAGCTGATGATAATGCAGCGCAAAATGATGTAGCTGTAAATGCCAAGCAAAATTAAAAAGCCGATAAGACCAAGCTCTTCGGCCAGCACCGCAAAGATAAAGTCCGTATGGGGCTCAGGCAGGAAGTCAAGCTGTGACTGTGAGCCCTGCAGCCAGCCCTTGCCAAACAGGCCGCCGGAGCCGATGGCAATTTTGGACTGAATGATGTGATAGCCCGCCCCCAGAGGATCGCTCTCGGGGTCAATTAAGGTGAGCACACGCTGCTTTTGATAATCATGCAGCACGTAATTCCACATGATGGGGATGGCTGCGGCAGCTCCAATGCCGCCTGCCACCAGCCACCACATCGACATGCCGGCAATGAAGATCGCAATAAAACCTGAGATGCCGATAAGGCCTGCAGTGCCCAGGTCAGGCTGCAGCAGCACCAAAACCACCGGCAGCATGATCAGCGCAAAGGCCGTAATTACCGACAAAAAGGAGGGCGGCAGGGGGCGGCGGGTTAAAAAGGCTGAGATGATAAGGGGCATCACCACCTTGAAGATCTCAGAGGGCTGTATGCGCATGAAGCCTAAGTTCAGCCAGCGCTGCGCGCCCTTGGAGATGTCGCCTACGAGCTCCACTAAAATCAGCATGATAAGGCCTGCGATATAGAGGTAAATCGCGGACTTGGCGTAAAAGCGCGGGGGCAGCTGGGCCACCGTGATCATCACCACGAAAGCCGCACCGGTGCGCATCAGCTGGCGCACCAGCATGTCAGGATGCTGGCCGGAGGCTGAATAGAGCACAAAAAGCGACAGCATCAAGGTCATGAGCAGCCCTAAGATAAGCTGCAGGTCGATATGCCAGCGCATGAAGATGGAGCTTGGCTGCCGGCCGAGCTCATTTAAGTCCTGCTTGTTGGTCTCGTCTTTTAACAGCATGTTTATTCCTTTAATCTTTGGGCTTTACTTTACGGCCTACTGCACCAGCACCGTGCCGCCCATGCCGAATTTGACCCTGACGGGCTCGCTCTCACCCATATAGCCGCCGGGGTAGAGTTCAAGCAGATATTTGTCGATCATCTTGCGGGCAAGGGGTGCGGCCTTGGCAGAGCCGCCGCCTTCGTTCTCCAGAATGATGCCGACCAAAATGCGCGGATGGACAAAGGGTGCAAAGGCCACGAAAAGCGCATTGTCGCGGTGCTCGACCTTAAGCTTGGAGGCATCGTACTTCTGCCCCTGCTTGATGGAGACGATCTGTGCGGTGCCGGATTTGCCGGCGGCCTTGTATTTGGCGCCGTAAAAGGCGCGCCTGCCGGTGCCCTCAGGGCCGTTGACCACCAGGTACATGCCAGCACGCGAGACATCCCAGTAGCTTTGATCCTTAACCGGGAAGAGCTCCCCATCAAGGGCATCGTGATAGGACTCAGGCTCGGCTGTCGGCTCCAGCGGATTTTGCGAAAACTTCAGCAGATGGGGCGTGACCTCTTTGCCGTAATTGGCCACGATGCAGTGCGCTTTGACAAGCTGCAGCAGGGTGGTGGTCCAATAGCCCTGGCCGATGCCGATGGGCACGGTGTCGCCTAAGTGCCAGCGGTCTTTAAAGCGTCTTTCCTTCCACTCGCGTGAGGGATTGACGCCCAGGGATTCCTCATTGATGTCAATGCCGGTGGAGCGGCCAAAGCCGAATAAATCGAGGTACTGATGAATGCGGTCGATGCCGGCGCGGTAGGCCAGATCATAAAAATAGGTATCGGCCGAGAGTTCAATGGCGCGGTAGATGTCAAGCCAGCCGTGGCCCCAGGATCTCCAGTCACGGAAACGGTGCGAGGAGCCGGGCAGCATAAAAGCTGACGCACCAAAGTACGTGGAGGTGGTAGTAATAAGGCCCTCGTTCAAGCCCATGATGGTTAAAAGCGGCTTTACGGTGGAGGCCGGAGCATAGCCGCCCTGGGTGACGCGGTTAATCAGCGGCCGTCCGGGGTGGTTTAAGAGCTTGGAGTACTCATTGGAGCGGATGCCTCTTACAAAAAGGTTGGGATCGTAAGAGGGATTGGAGTAAAAAGCCAGCAGCTCGCCGGTGGACGGCTCAATGGCCGCAATGGCCCCGCGCATGTTGCCAAGGAGCTCCTGCGCATAATACTGCAGGCGGATATCCAAGGTCAGGGTGAGATCAAGGCCGGGCTTGGGCGGATTGTACTTTAAGGTGCGGATCACGCGCCCGTGGCTGTCGACCTCCACCTCGCGCGAGCCGGTGGTGCCGTGCAGCAGATCTTCATAATACTTTTCAATGCCCAGTTTGCCGATGGCAAGCGATCCTTCGTAATTGTCAATTTTGCCCTCCTCGGTGAGCTTTTCCACGTCCTGCTGATTGATGCGCGAGACGTAGCCGATGGCATGGGTGGCAATATTGGCAAAGGGATAGAAGCGCTTTAAGTTGGCCGAAATCTGCACGTTGGGAAAACGGTAGCGGTTGACCGCGAACACGGAAAGCTGGGTGTCAGTTAAGGCATCGGCAATCTCCACACCGTTAAAGCGGCCGCGGGTGCGCGCGAGGTAGACCAAATTCTTGACGTCGTTTTCCGTGAGATTGAGCTCCAGCAGTTCTGACAGGCGCTCAATGGTCTCCTTGGTGTTGTAATCCTTGTGGGGAAAGAGCACCAAATGATAGACCGGGCGGTTGTCTGCGAGCACCACATGATTGCGGTCATAGATGATGCCGCGCTGCGGCACCACCGGCAGCACGCGGATGCGGTTTTCATTGGAGCGCGTGGAGTAGGTGTCGTAGGAGACAATCTGCAGATAATACAAATTGGCAAAGAGAATGCCTGCCATCACAATGATGGTGACGATGCCAATCAGCATTCTGCTCTTGAAAATCGAGTTTTCAAGCTCAGTATTGCGGACATTGATGCCGCCCTTTTTGACCCGGCGGCGTTTTCTCTTTTCCCGCCCGAAGAGCAGGCGCTCTTTGGGTTTCTTGCGCTTGAATAACACTTTAGGCTCGATGATATGGCAGATGCTGCGCTATGCTGTAAGCGCGGTAAATGGTTTCAGCAAGCACCACCCGCACTAAGGGGTGGGGCAGGGTAAGTTTGGACAGTGACCACAAGCGGTCGGCGCGCTGCTTGACCGCATCAGACAGACCGTCCGGGCCGCCGACGATAAGAGCCACGTCAGAGCCCATGGATGCCCATTTTTCAAGCTCAGAGGCGAGGTCAACCGAGGTGTACTCCCGTCCGTGCTCGTCCAGGGCAATGACAAGGCAGCGCTTGGGCAGGGCCTTTAAAATGAGCTCGCCTTCTTTTTGCTTTAACTTGTCTACGCTCGTGCCCTGACTGCGCTTTTCCATGGGCAGTTCCACAAGCTCCAGGGCAAAGCTCTCGGGCAGGCGCTTTTGATATTCAGTAAAGCCCTCAGTAACCCAGGAAGGCATTTTGCTGCCGATGGCGATAAGATAAATCTTCATGGGGTTGTGTTGTTCGTTAAATCCGTTTCAATCCGCCTAAATTCGCATAATGCGTTTTCAATGCGTTTTCAATGCGTTTTCATGTTTTGCTGTATGCAGCATGCGTTTATCTTCAGTGCAGCACTGTTCAGCTCTTTGACTGCGCATCGGCCTTTTAGTTCAAAGTTCCCGCACATTAATGTCTGTCCAGCCTTTTGCAATAATTGCATCAATAGCGCCAAGTGCAAAACTTGAAACTTCAGGCGGCAAAGCTGCACTTTTGCGCCTGAAACCTTGGTGAAGCCAGCCGGCAGTTTCAGGCGGCGGTAATTTTAAATCAGCCTTAAATTATCAGGCGGCCGAAGTCTCACTGACACCGGCGGCCATGCAGCGGTACAGGTTTTCAAGGCCGTAGCGCTCGCGCACCTCAGGGAGCATCACATGCACCATCACGAGGTTTAAGTCAACGAGCACCCACTGCCCTTCGCGCTCACCGCTGACCTCGGCGCCTTTGAGGCCGATTTTGCCCAGAGCCTCAAGCATGCGGTCGGCAATGGCGCTGACGTGGCGGCTTGAAGTGCCCGAGCAGATCATCATGATGTCGGTTAAGGAGGAGTGTGCTTTGACGTCAATCTCGATAATGTCCTGTGCCTTTAAGGCCTCCAGACAGTGTCTGCAGGCGGCGGCCAGAGTTTTTGCATTGTCTAAATTTTCAGGCAGCTGCAGCATAAATTCTTTAATGTCCTCTTAATTGGGGCTGTGTTGGCTGTGACCAAGCTTTAACTTTACTTTACTAAACTTTATTTAAGTCACCTGTAAGCATTTAATTGCCGGGCCATATTGTACTGCAGAACGGGCCCGGATTTTGCTCCCTGCTTTTTAGCTGTTTTTTGCAGGCGGCAGATGCTTTGTTAGTGCATCATTTACTGCACATTAAAGTGCTGCTCTTTCAGGCGCGCGCCGTAGATCTCGCTGCCCTGATGCAGCTGCGGCTTGATGTTCTCCGGGGTGACAGCATTGCCATTGCGGTCAGTAAAGGTGGTGTCATCAGCGCAGATGGCCTCCACCATCTTGAGCACATATGGGGCAATGGTCTGCACGCTCTTGTAATGCTGCGCGATGCCCTCATCGTTAATCTTGTCCGGATCGCTTTCCTTAAAGGTCTTAAAGTGCAGATCGGTCTCGGCATTGTATTTTGCCATAGCCTCCTGCATCGATCCCTTGCCAAGGTTGATGGAGAAGCGCTCTAAAATGGCGCCGCCGTGCTCGACCGGCATGATGTTGAGGTAAAGCTCACCGTCAGTCTCTTCCTGCAGCGCGGCAAAGAAACCGCCGAAGTCATAGAGTGCACGCGGATAGACCGCAGCCACATCATCTGAAAGCTCGCTCACCTCCGGCAGGGTCACAAAGATTGACCACTGCGGCATCTTAAGAGCTGCGGGCACGCTGAAATTGTCCTGATCAGCGGCAGCTTTGCAGGCTGCGATCATCTTCTTATCAGAGAGATGATAGAGCCCCTTGTTGAAAAACCAGGGCATGAGCACGGAGACCTGATAGAGATAGTAGATGACGGTGATTAAAAAGGGATGCTGATGATTGGCTTTACTGGTAATGAGGCTGTCATCATAGCGTGAGAGCTGAAAATCCTTGCGGCCGGCCATGGCTTCGTTAAGCACGCTCATCAGGCGGCTGTCTTTAAAGAAGCTGGCCTGCGGGCACTGATTTTTGGCAAGCTCTCTGCCGATGATGTCACGGCCGACGAGGCAGGTGCAGATGCCTGCCATAAACTCATCCAAACCAAAGCAGAAATTAAGCAGGGTGCGGGTTTTTAACTTGGACATGTTCAATCTCTTAAGCGCTGTGCGGCTTTTCTCTTAAACAACTTTTGACAAAAGTAAACGAATTTTTCCGCTCAACAAAGTTAAAGCTTCAACAAACTCAAAGCCGGTACAGCCCGGCAAATTTGGCTGATTTCAGGGCTTTTTGCGGCCCTGAAATTTTCGCTGAGTATAGCACAGCGCGCAGGTGCTGACGGAGCATGCACCGTCAAGCCGGGAAGCGTCTGATGCCCGCCAAAGTTTAAATTTAAGTTTAAGCTGCAGCTTAAAGCCTGATCAGAGCATCAGCATGGTCAGAAAATCCTGCGGCCGGTGGAAATCCGGATGGTCACAGTCTATGTCGGCCATGGATGCGTAATGCTCAATTTCCGGGGTCTCTGAGATCTTGCAGAGGTTCCAGCCAAAGACGCAGCCGGGCTTCATCAGCTTGAAGCCTGCTATCTCGTTTATTACCGAGTAGGGCACATTGATCTGCATCTCCCAGTGATCGGCAAAATGCTGCACCTCAATCTCCAGGGCCTTTAACATCTCCTCAGTAAACGGAATGCGGTTTTGTCTTGATCTGCCGTATTTGGCGTAGATGCAGCCTAAGGCATTGACCTCGATGTTGATGTAGAGGTGATGCTCCGCCTGCGCCTTGAAGGGCAGCTGCAGCGCTCCTTCTGCGCTCAGGCGGCCTAATGCCGTGTCATCGGCATCGGTGTAAAACAGCTCAGGATGGGTCTCTTCAGTGACAAAGGCTTCGTTTTCATCGGGCAGGCACAAAAAGAGCTCGCAGGCGCTGTCGGTGCAGACCCGTCCCATGTGCTCTTTAATCTCAGCGCGCGGATTGGTCTCTTCGATTTTAAAGTAAGCGGTCATTGAGGTGTGGTGCAAAAAGAGCCAGGCCTCAGTGTCCGGTTCAACCTGGTTGTCCCACAAATATACGAGATCCATGAGATCTTCAGTGCGGTTTTTAACTGCGCCTCTGCCAATGCGCCGCTGAATATAGATTTCAGGTTCCGGCACAAAGCCGGGATTAAAGAGATTTTTATCCTGCTGCATAGTCTGCTCCCTGCATTTTTGCTGCTGTGTGTAGTTTACATTCAGGCTGCGGCTCTGACTTAGCTGCGCTGAAGCTGCGCTGCGGCAAAGCCGCAGCCTGAACTAAACGCAAACGGGCGCTGCGGCACCCGTATTTGATTTTAACTTAAAATTTTTAAAGCTTTGCAAGCTTTAAGCACTGCTGCAGGAGGGCAGCGGGGCTAGTGCTGCACCTGAAGGAGCCTCTCCTGCAGCGGATTGCAGCTTAGTCAGACAAAGCTGACTAAAGCTGACTACATCAGTTTCTTGAGCTCATCGGTGACAAACTGCACCTGTGTGCCCACGATCACCTGTACGGAGTTGGCCGAGGGCTTGAGCACACCGGCAGCACCGGCGGCCTTGATGGCGGCGTCATCGACTAGGGAGCTGTCGAGTACCTCCAGTCTGATGCGGGTAATGCAGTTGTCCACAGACTTGATGTTATCTTTGCCGCCTAATGCAGCCAGGACCTTGGCGGCATAGAGGGCGTAGTCGGCATTGCCCTTGCTGTCGGCATTGGCCTTTTCTGCCAATTCCTCATCCTCACGGCCGGGGGTCTTTAAGTCCCAGTGCAGGATGGCAAAGCGGAACACGAAGAAGAACACCACGAAGACCACCAGGCCCACCGGGATCACCATCCACGGGTTCTGCGCCAGCGGCATCTGGCTGGAGAAGAAGAGATCGAGGAAGCCTGCTGAGAAGGAGAAGCCTGCACGGATGGGCAGCATTACGGTGATCATGGCGGTGATGCCGGTCATGAAGGCGTAAAGCAGATAAAGGCCCGGAGCGAGGAACATGAAGGCAAACTCCAGAGGCTCAGTCACACCGGTGAAGAATGAGCAGAAAGCAGCTGAAGCAAGCAGGCCGAAAACTGCCTTGCGCCGTTCGGGCCTAGCGCAGCGGTACATGGCCAGGGCGGCTGCCGGAATACCGAACATCATTACCGGGAAGAAGCCGGTCATGTACATGCCGGTGACGCCAAGCTCGCCGGTGCTTGACCAGAACTTGGTGAGATCGGAAATACCGGCCACATCAAACCAGAACACGGCATTTAAGGCGTGGTGCATGCCAATGGGGATGAGCAGACGGTTTAAGAAGGCGTAGATGCCCGCACCGACTGCACCGATGGAAAGTACGCTCTCACCGACTAAGATAAGGCCGTTGTACACAAGCGGCCACACAAAGAACAGCACTGCTGAGACCACGATGGCAATGCAGGCGGTGATGATGGCCACTGATCTCTTGCCTGAGAAGAAGGCCAGGAAGTCAGGGAGCTTGGTGTTGGAGAACTTGTTGTAGCAGGTGGCGCCGATGATGCCGGACATGATGCCGATGAACTGATTGTTGATCTTGCCAAAGGAGGCATCAGCTTCACCGCCGGTGAGCACCGAGACAAAGCCCGGGGAGAGCAGGGTCTGAATTACAAACCAGGCTACGATGCCGGCCAGGGCCGGGGTGCCCTCACGCTCTTTGGCCATGCCCACGGCCACGCCGATGGCAAAGAGTACGGACATGTTGTTGATAATGGCGCCGCCAGCCTGCACCAGGAAGGTGCCCAGAATGAGCATAAAGCTCTGATCCGCCTGACCGCCCTGCATGGTGGTCGGGGCAAAGAGGTAGCCAAGGCCCATTAAGATACCGGCAACCGGCAGACAGGCCACAGGCAGCATTAAGGATTTGCCCAGGCGCTGCAGATACTGCATCATATGCGTTTCCTCCTAAAGGTTTTCCTGCAAAAACTTGAGGGCAGCATCAGCCGCTGCAGCCTCATCGTCACCTGTAAACTGCAGCACCAGGGTGTCACCCTGCTGCAGTGACAGTTTCATCACCGACAGCAGATGCTTGCCGTCGATGAGTTTGTCAGCAGAGCCCATCTGAACGCTGCTGCCAAAAGTCTTGAGCAGTTTTACAAGCTGCCCGGCCGGACGCGCATGAATGCCGCGCGGATCGGTGATGGTGTATTTAATTTCCTGCATTATTTCCCCTCACAATACTATTTTGAAGAAGTGGTGCTCTGCCGCTCGCTTTGGCATACGGCCGGGCTGTTTAAAATCTTCTGCCGCACCGGCAGGATCATGCTTGGACTTACCGAGAGCTCATCGACCCCGTATTCAATAAAGGTGTCGGTAAGGCTCAGATCAGATCCAAGCTCACCGCAGATCCCGGCCCAGATGCCGTGCTCATGCGCATTTTTCACGGTTATGCGGATAAGCTCCAGCAGGGCAGGGTGATGCGGATCGTAAAACTCGGAAATGGCAGTGTTCTGGCGGTCAAGCGCGCAGGTGTACTGCATTAAATCGTTGGTGCCGATGGAAAAGAAATCAACTTCCCTGGCAAGCTCGGCGCTTAAAATGGCGGCAGCCGGGGTCTCAATCATGATCCCCACCTCAGGGCGCCTGAAGGGCACGCCCTCTAAGGACAGCTCCTCTTCACACTGCGCCAAAATGGCCTTGGCGCGCTGTACCTCTTTTACTGAGGTCACCATGGGCAGCATCATCTGAATGCGCCCGCGCACTGCAGCACGCAAAATGGCGCGCAGCTGCACCTTAAAGATCTCAGGGCGGGTAAGGCAGATGCGCAGGGCACGAAGACCCAAAGCAGGGTTCTCCTCGGCCGGCAGATTAAAGTACGGGCACTTCTTGTCAGCCCCGATATCAAGGGTGCGGATGACAAGAGGGCGGCCGTCTAAGGTGGCGGCGGTGCGCACGTAGGCCTGATACTGCTCCTCCTCGCTCGGGAAGGTCTCTTTGCCGATATAGAGAAACTCACTGCGCATCAAGCCCACGCCCTCGCAGTCATTGTCCATGGCCATTTCAATTTCATCGGGGGTGCCGATGTTGGCGCACACCAAAATCTGATGGCCGCAGGGGGCAATGCTCTTTTTGCCGCGCAGCTGCTTTAATTTAAGCTGCTCTTTGTACCACTCCAAATTGGCCTGCTCCAGCACCTTAATGGTGTCAGCATCTGGATCAAGGTAGTACTTGCCGGATCTGGCATCGACCCCTAAGACGCGCCCGTTGATGCCCTCAGGCAGCCCCGCCTGAATTAATGAGGGCACGCCCATGTTGCGCGCCAGGATGGAGGCATGGGAGTTCATGGTGCCCTGGCGCAGCACGATGGCGCCGATATATTCACGCTTGAAGCCTGCGGTCTGTGACGGGGTTAAGTCATCGGCCACAATGATGCTGCGCTCGGTTAAGTTGGCGCCGTAATCACGTCCGGCAATGGCAAAGGCCAGGCGGCGGGTGACATCAAGGATGTCCGCAGAGCGCGCCTGCATATAAGGATCATCAAGTTCGGCAAATTCCTGCGCCTGCTTCTGTCCCACGGCCACGGCTGCAGCGGCGGCACTCATCTCACCGGTTTGCACCAGGGTGCGCACGGCATCGGCAATGTCCGGATCATCAAGCATCATCAGCTGCAGGGACAAGATCTCCTCGGCTTCCGCGTTCTCACCTAAGCTCTCAATCAGCTCACTGAGAT
>JADINH010000165.1 GCA_017694225.1 Candidatus Avisuccinivibrio stercorigallinarum | reverse complement strand
AATTCGGGCAGATAGAGCGCCTGAGCTTTAAGGTGCGCGTTTACCTGGAGAAAATCGAGTTTAACGGCCGGGCGCAGAGCGAGCGCTGGCATCAGGTGTTCTCGGCGGCCGTATCGAGCGTGCAGGCCGGCGATCTCATCTGCCACATGATCTCTGATCTGAGCTTTTTGAACAACAGCCCCGAGGTTAACTTAAGCGCCCATGCCCGCGCTGATCTGCTGCAGCTGTGCAAGCTTGCCAACGAGAATCTGTCCCTGGCGCAGGATGTCTTCATGACCGGACGCGAGAACGGCCAGGACGAGCTGCAGCGCCGCCGTGCGCAGTACAAACGCCGCACCGAGCAATACTCAGTAAGGCATCTGACCAAATTAAATGCCGACAGCATCGCAGCCGGATATGATGTGAGCTCCCTGGTGCTCATCCTGATTGAAGATCTGCGCCAGCTCAACAATATCTACTGCACCATGGCTGACACCTCCTGGGTGCTGCTGCGCGGTGACAAGGCGCAGCCAAAAGATCAGGCCGCTGATGGAGCTGAAACCGAGGCAGAAGTACCGGCTGAAGCTGACGGCATGGAACAGGATGATGGCAGCACAGAGACGGCAGCTCAAATCGCCGCAGCTCCCGGCAAAGCTTCAACCCCGGCACAGACTGCAGCATCGGCAATTGAGCGCCGCAGCCTGTGATCCGGCACAGCCACCGGAACTTACGGCAGCGCCCCTGGCCGCCAGGCTGTAGATATGTTCACCATCCATGGCTGAATACAGGGGCGGTGGCTGTGCCGGAGCCGATGAAATCAGGCCCGGCTTAATAGTATAATCAGCCCGGAATTTTGCTTAAGATTTAAACTGACCACGAGAAACTACAAAATAATGAAACCTGATGCTGAGCTTCTCGCGCTGATCCCGGCTGAACTGCACGGCCCTAAGCTGCGCTGCACCTACCACCAAAAGCATGAGACCTGGTACGTTTACCGTGTCGATGCCATTGTCTACGATCCACAGTCCAAGCACTCCAAGGATCAGCGCACGCAGCTTGGCAGCATTAAGCACGGGGTCTGGAGGTACAGCCCTTCCTGGCTGAAGCAGCGTGAGATTGAAGAGCTCAAGCGTCAGCAGGCAGAGCTTGAAGCTGCGTTTAAAAAAGAACCTGCACCGGCGGCATCAGCACCTGCTGCCTCTGCTGCGGGCAGTTCGCCCACTCAGGATAACAAGAGCGCCCCAAGGCCGCTTGCGCTGCCTGGGCTGCAGCTTGAGCACCTGTTTTCCATGATGTATTTTGCCATGCTCAACGGTGCCAACGGAGCCCTGTCTATTGCCGATTACGCACAAGTCCATCATCACGAGCTCGCCCTCATCATGCCGGATCTGCCTGCCTCTCTGGATCTGCCACAGACAGCAGAGCTTTTAATGGATTTGTTGTACCTGTTTAAGCCCCGCGCCTTCCTCGGCCTGATGATGTTTTCTGCTGAGCTCACCCTGCAAAACTCAGCTCAGGCGCTGCCAGCGTGGAAATCAGAGATTAACTCCGCCGCCTCCATGCATGAATTAGCTTGTTTCTCCTCAGATCTCTGTGCCGCCCGCGCTCCAAAATCTGACACGCTGCGCTTTGTGTTTGATGAAAGCTGTGCCAAAGCATTGAAGCTGCAGGAGCTTAAAAATGACAGCGCCCTCAGCAAGCTTATGTATCTGACCTGGTGCTTTAACAATCTGCTGCAGCAGGCTCCTGATGTCAGCACCTCACAAGCAGACAAAAGACCTCTAAAGCTTGAGATTGAGCTCAAGGGCATTCAGGCGCTCAAAGAAACTCAGCTTGGCTGCTATATGGAAAACCGCAGCGGCATCGCATCGGCCCGCATGAAGATGTTTGAACTTATGAAGGAAAAAGCAGCCTCTGCGCAAACATCCGTCTCTGAGCAGAAACTGCAGCAACTGTGCAGCAGCCCGCTTAACACCTTGGATACGCTGACGCAGTTCTTCCCGGAAGAACTGCCCGGCTTAAGATTTTTTAGAACTGCCATTGCACCTGCCCTCAGCCCCCGCACCTGAACAATTACGCCCGGCTGAGAGGAGCATCCCGGCTCGTGCTCCAGCGTATTTACCGCCTGCAACTGAAAACAGGTTCCCGGTTAAAGCGAGGGCAAAAGCTCAAGGCATTGGCAAATGGTGCCTTGCCGTTCGCAGCAGCAGACGGCAGCACCTTTCTTCGGACAGGCACCCAATGTGCTCACCGGTCATTCCATACAAAGGCGGCATACAGCGAGCTGGGTTTTCCTTACTAAAGATAAGGATAATACAAAACGGCAGGAATAATCCCCGCATAAAACGCTGGATCTTGTATTGGAGGCATTCGATTTAGCAAAGCCATCGGGCCAAAAAAGCGAAAAAACCAGGGAATAAAAAAACAGCATAAAAAAGAGATAATGAGCAGACATGCCTATCAAACTCTCCTGCTGTGGTGTGATAAAATTACCTTAGATTTATCTGGTGCAAGAGCTTACATGCTAAGAAAACAACGGGAGGCTGTTATGGAAAAGGCAATAAATTTTTTTGATCTCGTTGAGTCTGAAAGCGAGGCCAGAGGTTTTGCCAGAGGTTTTGCTAAAGGCGAGGCCAAAGCAGAAATCGGTAAAACTGCAGATGCAATTATCTCATTCTTTCCTTTAGCTTTTGATAACGAAAAACCTCCGGCAAAACTGTGTCAGCTCATTTCCAGCCTGCGGATTAAAGGAGATGCAGACTGCTTAAAGAAGCTAAAGCAGCTGCAGCAGTACATGGCTTTGCGACAAGGCAGCATAGAAGACTTTTTACGCTATGCCGAATCCATAACAGACTTGTAAGCAGATCGTCATTTTTCCTTAAAGCAGGATCTGTACCCGCCTTCAAGATCAGAACATTAGTTAACATCCGCGCGCAGCTGGCAGAAGCAGCGGCACAAACAGGAAGAACAAAGACCATGCAGGAATTTACCTTTGAGCTCAGCGATCCGCGCGGCATTCATGCGCGCCCGGCAGGGATTCTCTCCAAGTTCTTGTCCCGCTTTGCGTGTGACATCACCATCGGCGCCGCTGAAGACGATCAAGTCAACGCCAAACATCTGCTCGAACTCATGCAGCTGCCGCTGCGTCAGGGCGACACCCTCTTAATGCAATTTTCCGGGCGTGACGAAGTCGAGGCGGCCGAGCAGACCGAGCGCTTTTTAAGTGAGCACTTCTAGCCGCTGCCAGGGCGGCTGCGCGTAATTGCCCCCTTCTGCAAACTTAAATCAGCCTGAAGCTGATTAAGGATAATAGTTCACGCACAGGAAGGTGGCCACTTCATCGCCGTCATTGATGTAAGTATGCTCCACCGAGCTGTCAAAGCACAGTGCGTCGGTCGGCCTTAAAGTCTGCACATCGATAAGCTTGGTCTTGACCTTGAGCGCCCCGGAGATTAGATAGAGATACTCCTGTGAGTTGGGCGCGTGACTGGCCGTGGCGTGCTCACAGTGCGGATCAAGCTCACCTATCATGATCTCAAAGTTTCTGCCCGGAATGGTATTGAAGTAGAAGTAGACGCGGTAATGCGCGCATTCCTCTGACTGATGCAGCAGCTCCTCGCGGGTGACTAAGGAGGGCTCACTCTCCACCCCGTCAAGCAGGCGTGAGTACGGCACATTAAAGCCGTGGGCAATCTTCCATAAGGTATTGATGGTGGGATTGCTGCCGCCCTTTTCCATGTCTGAGAGCATGGTCTTGCTGATGCCGGTCAGCTTTGAGAGCTGCCCCAGGCTTAAATTGCGCTCAGCCCTTAAAGTCTTCATGTTATAAGCGATGACGGCACCAAGATCCATAAAAAATTCCAAAAAATAACCGCAGCGGCTTGTAAGATAGATCTGACAAGCGTAAGATAAAACTTACAGATGTACAGTATAATTAACACTCTGTGATGTAAAGCTGACACCATTATATAGGATTTGGAGCGTACTATGGCACAAAATACCAAAGCAGTGCTGCTGCCCGCTTTGAAGGCAGCCTGGCCGATTACCATCCCGATCTGCGGCGCTTTCTTTACCATCGGTATATCCTACGGCTTTTTGATGCACAGCCTCGGTTTTCACTGGCTGTACCCGGCTTTAATGTCCTTTTTTATCTTTGCCGGCTCCATGGAGTTCGTGACCATCAATCTGTTGATGACAGCCTTCAATCCGCTGCACGCCTTCCTGCTCACCCTGATGGTCAATGCCCGCCATCTCTTTTACGGCATTTCGATGTTAGAGCGCTACAGTCATGTCGGCCTGAAGAAGTACTACCTCATCTACGGCATGTGCGATGAGTCCTTCTCCATCAATGTCTCAACAAATCCGCCTGCCGGAGTTGACCGCGGCTGGTACATGTTCTTTGTCACTCTGCTCAATCAAATTTACTGGGTGGCCGGCGCCACCTGCGGCGCGCTGGCCGGCTATCTCATTAAGATAGACAGCACCGGCATTGACTTCATGATGACCGCGCTGTTCGCCGCCATCTTCCTGGGGCAGTGGGACTCCTGCAAAGATCACCGCCCGGCCTTAATTGGCCTTGGTGCCGCCTTTGTCTGCCTGCTGCTCTTCGGTGCTGAGGGCTTTGTCATCCCGGCTATGGTGCTCATCCTGATCTGCGTGTCCTTTCTGCGCAAATTTAAGCGCCCCGGAGCTGACAGAGATGTCCCAGCCGCCAAAGCACAAAACGGAGATGACTGCAGTGCAGGCGGGCTTAAGGCAGCGCAGCAGTAAGAAAGCGCACAGACAAAAGCACTAAACAAAACGGCAATCTAAGATATAGTCAGAGCTGTTGAGGAGAAAACAATGCTTTGCATGACCGTAACTGAAAGCATCATCACCATCGCCATTGTGGCAGGCGCCACCATGCTTACCCGCTTTCTGCCTTTTTTTATCTTCCCTGAGGGCAGACAGGCACCGGCCTATATCCGCTATTTGGGCACCGTACTGCCCTTTGCGGTGATCGGCCTGCTGGTCGTCTACTGCCTCAAGGACGCAGTATTTGCAGACACCCACGCCCTGCCTGAGCTTCTGGCCCTGGGCTTCATCCTGGTGCTGCACTTTATCAAGCACAATGCGCTCATCACCATCCTGGGCGGCACCATCTTCTACATGGTGCTGGTGCAAAACTTCTTTACCGCCTGAAAACGAATTACGCTTAATCTCAAACTCAAAAGCGCCTGCGCTTTATGTCAGGCGCTTTTGCCTTCTAATAGTGCACCATTTCCTATACAATGCACGCCATGGCTAAAAGTAATCTCTCTATTTTTAAAATCGGCGTTGGCCCGTCATCCTCCCATACCCTGGGACCGATGCTGGCTGCCGCACAGTTTCTTGAACTCTTAGAGCCCCGCCTCAAGGAGCTCTCGCGTATTGTCTGCACGCTTTACGGCTCCCTGTCCCTGACCGGACGCGGACACCTCACCGACAAAGCCGTGCTCTGGGGGCTGGCCGGCTTAAAGCCTGCAGCACTTACCCCGGAGCTGCAGCAGCAGGTGGTGTCAAATTCCTTTGTAAACCACCGCCTGAACGTGGCCGGGATACATGAAATTCACTTTGATTACCGCAAGGATCTGATCTTTTCCAAAGAGTTCCTGCCTGAGCATCAAAACGCGCTTACCCTGCAGGCCCTCGATGCCGGCGGCAGCGAGCTGGCAAGTGAAACCTACTTCTCAGTAGGCGGAGGCTTTATCAAGACCCGTGCACAGATGGATGCAGCGGCCGAGGATCTCGACGATTTTGATGACAAGTTCAGAATTGACACCACCAAGGCCGCGCTGCGCCTGTGCCAGGATGACAATCTCAACCTCGCAGAGTTGTCGCTGCGCTATGAGCTGCAGTTTCATGACGAAAAATACATCAATGACTACTGCGCTGAGATCTGGCAGGTGATGCAGGAGGTCTATCAAAACGGCATCAATCCCAAGGAGGATTATCTGCCAGGCTCCCTGCACTTAAAACGCCGGGCCAAGAGCCTGGCGCAAAACCTGGTGGCCAGCAATGATCCCTTTGCCATCATTGATCAGGTATCGCTCTATGCCATGTCGATTGCCGAGGAAAATGCCTCCGGCGCCAAGGTGGTGACCGCCCCGACCAACGGCGCCTGCGCTGTGGTGCCTGCGGTGATGATCTACTTAAAAGGCGAGATGGGAAACTTTGATTGGAAAAAGGCCCGCGACTTTCTGCTTGCAGCCATGCTCATCGGCTCTTTTTACAAGAACAATGCCACCATCTCCGGCGCTGAAGGCGGATGCCAGGCCGAGATCGGCTCGGCAAGCTCCATGGCAGCAGCCGGCATGGTCACGGTGATGGGCGGCGATGCCTTTAAGGCCTGCTCCGGAGCTGAAATTGCCATGGAGCATCATCTGGGACTGACCTGTGATCCGGTGGACGGGCTGGTGCAGATCCCCTGCATTGAGCGCAATGCCTTTGGTGCCATCAAGGCCATCACCGCAGCGCGCATTGCCCTGTCACGGCAGACCCAGCCGCGCGTGTCGCTCGATGAGGTGATCAAGACCATGTACCTCACCGGCAAGGACATCAGCTTTAAGTACAAGGAGACAGCCTTAGGCGGCCTGGCAGAGCTCAAGCTCGATGATTAGTCCTTAAAGCGCCAGGCATGCCCTGGCGCTGATGCATGCTTAAAGCGCCAGCGCTGACCTCTTAGAGAGCAACTGGCTGGCAGAAATCAGCCGGCTTTAAAACTTCCGGGATGTGCTGCAGCTTTTACAGCCGCTTTGCTGCTTTAAGGCACAGCCGCCTTTTGGCTGTGCCAAAACTTATGCTCAGCCGGCATAAAACGCCATGAGAACAAAGTATTTGCCGTCCCCTGCCGCCCGCCCTACACTGCTTTAAAGAAAGCCATCATTTAAGGAGCGGAGCATGTACCCTAAAGCCATTTTCCAGCAGGCCAGAACACTGGCTGCAGCAGCCCTCACCGGCGCACTTTTAAGTGCCTTCAGCCTCAGCGCGCAGGCCTATGAATTTGATCTTGAAACTAAAACCGTGACCTTAAACTCAGGCTTTAAGATGCCGATCGCGGGCCTTGGCACCTATGCCCTGTCCGATGAAGAGTGCCATGCGGTGGTCAGCACGCTGCTTGACAACGGCGGGCGCTTAATCGACACCGCCACCGTTTACGGCACTGAAAAAGCGGTGGGTGAGGCCGTGCGCGCCAGCAAGGTGCCGCGCTCTGAGGTCTTTGTCACCACCAAGCTCTATCCAAACGAATTTGCCTCTGCCCGGGAGGCCCTCGAAGACAGCCTCAAGCGCCTTGATCTTGAGTATATCGATCTGGTGCTTTTGCACCACCCCGGGCGCGGGGATGTCGCAGCCTATAAAGTGTTAGAGCAGGCGGTGCGCGAGGGCAAAGTGCGCTCCATCGGCCTGTCCAACTGGTACATTGAGGAGCTTGAAGACTTTCTGCCGCAGGTGAGCATCACCCCGGCGGTGGTGCAGAACGAGATCCACCCCTACTATCAGGAAAAAGAAGTGGTGGCCTATATTCAGGACAAAGACATTGTAGTCAACGGCTACTCCCCCTTTGGCGGACGCGGACACACAGAGGATCTGTTTTCTGATCCGGTGATTAAGGGCATTGCCGCAGCCCATCAGGTGACGCCCGCGCAGGTGGTACTGCGCTGGAATATTCAGCGCGGGGTCATCGTGATCCCGGGCACTGAAAATCCAGACTACGTCAGGGAAAATCTCGATATTTTCGATTTTGCCTTAACTAAGGAAGAGATGGACGCGATTGCTGCGCTTGATCGCAACGAAAAGCATGAGTGGTATTGATGATGAGCACAATTACTTTGCAAAACGGCTCCTTTCACGGCCGGGACGGCTTTGTGCTGCCGGCTGTCGGCCTTGGCACTTACAGCCTGCACGGCGCTGACTGCGTCAGGGCAGTACAGCAGGCCGCAGCCCTGGGTTACCGCTATATTGATACCGCCACCTTTTACGGCAATGAGCAGGAAGTCGGCCGGGGCGTGCGCAGCTCAGGCGTGCCGCGCTCTGAAATTCAGGTGGCCACCAAGCTCTATCCCCATGAGTATGCCTACGCACAGACTGCCATCGACGAGTGCCTCAGGCGCCTTGACCTTGAGTATATCGACGTGCTGCTGCTCCATCATCCGGCACACAATGACGCTGCGGCCTACCGCGCCATTGAACAGGCCGTGAGCGCTGGCAAAGTCCACTATGCCGCCATTTCCTGCTATTACATCAGTGAAATCGAGCGCTTCCTGCCGCAGGTCAGGCTCTGGCCGGCCCTGGTACAAAATGAGGTGCACCCTTATTATCAGGACACAGAAGTGGTCAGCTTTCTGCAAAATAAGGGGCTTATCGTGCAGGCCTGGTATCCTTTGGGCGGACGGGGCTATACGCACTCCCTGCTTGCCGATCCGGTGATCAGGGAAATTGCAGCCCAGACCGGCAGGACGCCCGCGCAGATAGTGCTGCGCTGGAACGTGCAGCACAATGTGGCGGTGATCCCGGGCTCCTCCTCATCTGAGCATTTAAAGCAGAATCTGGAGGTGACAGAGTTTGAGCTGACAGCAGAGCAGATGCAGGCCATAGACCAGCTTGAACGTTCTGAAAAACACGATTGGTACTAAACCCAGCCCTCAGGTAAAATACACTCAAGACCGCGGCGGCAGTACCGCGCCCACCGCGGCAGATAAGTTCCAGGCCTGAGAAGGAGGAGTTTTAGATGTCACAAAAAAGAGCCCAGAAAACCGCAAAGCGTGCCAAAAAATTAAAGGCAAAAGCCAAAGCGAACCAACAGCAGAACAAAAAGAGCACCCCTCAGGATTTTATGACTCAGACTGCTGTTATGAATGTTCCCCCCAAGACCATTACTCAGAGTACCGCAGCTATGAACATGGTGGACTGGTCTCAAACAGCCTGCAATCTGGTCAACGGCACCTTCGATCAGTTTACGCCCATTCTCTTTGGCAGAAAGGATATTACTCAGGCTAAAAGAGGACTGATTTCAGCGCTGGCCCTGCTGCTTTACTATCAGGAAATGGACTGGGAGGAAGAGGAGATCGTCGAACTGGAACCTGACCATCAAAGCGAGGATGATCTGTTTAAAGTTCCCCAAGAGCAGATCGATCGTGATATTAAAAACCTCAAAGATTATCCATTCTGCCTGGGCGGAACCCCGCTGATGGTGCGCATCGCCCACATCTTTGTGCCGTTGTTTGATTTTGTTACCGGCGCTCTCAAAGGCCCATTGGCGGCAGGGCTGGATAAAGAATTTGCCAGAAAAATGCTCGATATGACCGTGCTCTTCGGCGCATCTTCTGATCTTGACTGCAGGCTGGATGACATGTTCCAAAACGGCATTACCAAATGGCAGATCCCGGTTGATCTGCACGTGCTTGCCCGGCGCATTGCGCATGAGTTTGTCGAGCACTCCACAGAACATGAGCTCTCGTTTGATCAGTGCATTGAGCTGACTTTAGATCTTGAGCATAAGTTTATGGCTGAGGTTGAGGCCGGTGAACATAAGTTAAGCCCAGAGGACAAGGAAAAGTATGTAAACAAAATTAAGTTTGCACTCAGTTCCAGGTTCCCCTCTGAAGATGAGGTTGAGGGCTATTAAGAGCTCAGATCTGCAGGAACAACATATTTAAGGGAACATAAAAACTGCAGATAAATCTCCCGCCGCGGCCTGCTCTCAGGTAGAATAGTTCTATAACTGCGGCAGCTGACTTTCAGCTGCCGCGCTGCAATAAGGTACACCTCAAGAGGATCTCATGTCACAGAAAAGCGCACAAAAGAGTGCCAAGCGCGCACAGAAGATTAAAAAAGAAAAAGCCAAGGCACAGACCGCTGCCGCAAAAAAGGCAGACAAGCCCTCCATCATCAGCGGGCAGCTGGTGGAAAAGGCCTTTTCACTCTGCCACAGCTATGTCAGAGGCAGCAAAGATGTCCTGGAGGCCTCCCCTTTAATGCTCTCCTGCCTGGCACTGACCGAGCTCTACTGCCGCATGCATCTGGAGAATACCGGCACCATTCCGGCAGCTGACGGCGAGAGCGGCAAGTTTACCATCCCTGAAGAGCAGCACAAGCTCGATCAGGAGGTGTTCAGCGCAGCCTTTATGCCCCCGGTGTGCACCCCGGCACAGCAGCGCCTGGGCAGACTTTATGCCGCCGTATGTGCCAAATTAAGCGCAGAAGAGTTTGAGGAAAAATATCAGACTAATGAAAAGCAGGACGCCACCCTGGAAACCCGCTATCTGCCGATATTAAGCGCACTCGATGAAGTGTCAGATCTGTTCTATTTTGATTACCTGCAGGAACATGCCACTAAGTGGAATATCCCCTTTGATCTGCTTGAGCTCGGCCGCGCTCTTCTTGCTGCCTTTATTGAAAAGTCAGCAGACGGCCCGCTTGGCTACGCTCAGTGCGCTGAACTTGCACAGAGCATGGGCGCTGAGTACCAAGAGCAGATGAAGGCCGGTGAGCACAAGTATACTCCTGAAGAGCAGCAGGCCAAGTTTGATGAAGTCAAAGCATTGTTCAAGAAGGAAGCTGAGAACGGCAGCTGGGATCTGGATGATTTTGAGGATTAGTAAAGCAGCAGCTTAAGCGCATGATCATCATTAATACGGGCGGCGGCAGGCCTGAGGTTTAATGCCGCTTTAAGGACTTTTAAAATAAAGAAGGATCTTACATGTCACTCAAAAGAGCACAGAAAAACGCCAAACGCCTGAAAAATAAGAAAAAAAGCGAAACCGCCCGCAAACGCAATCAGCAGCAGATTGTCGATACGTTTGCCACTGTTTTTACCAGACTGCACTTTTTAATGTTAAAGCACAGCGCTGAACTGATGAGCCCGTATTTAAACGGCAGCTCTGAGCTTTCTGAAGCATCCCCCAAGCTGCTTTCCCTCATGGCTCTGCTGCAGCTTTTCCGCAAAATAGATCACGACAATATGTGCGATGATGTCGATGCTGCTGAAAATGAGGACAATAAAATAGTGGTTCCCAAGGCGCAGCAGATGTCTGATTTTATGATTAATTTTTCTGAGGACAGCAGATATGACGTCTCTGCGCTGCAGATGCGTATCGTAAGGCTGATGCTGCCGCTGATGATGCAGCTTAACGAGGAAGTTGTACCAAACTTTATGCGCGGAGAGGATAAATTAGGTTACTGCTGCAAAATGATCTATTCGGAGATTTTATTTACCCTGAGCATCATCGAAGAACAAGATCTGTACGGCAATGACTTAAAGCCGCAACACACCGATCTGCTGCCGCTTGGACGCCGGCTGGTGCAGGGCCTGATTGACGCCGGGCATTTACTGCCCACAGAGAGCATTGAGCTCTGCGAGCGCCTTGGTGCTCAGTATCTTGAGGAGATTAAAGCTGGAGAACACGAGCTTACTGCAGCACAGATTGAACAGGGCAGTGACTTAATAAAACAATATCAGTCGCTGCTTGATCAAGTTAAGGAGGAAAACAATTACAGTTGGGAAGCGCTGCGGGCAAAGGAGATTGATCCAAACTTCAAGCTGACCGCTGAGATGGAGCGTAAACTCAGCCTGCTTTTTGATGAAATTAATTTTATGAATCCAAATCCGCAATATTAAGCGGCGGTGTCAGGCGGCAGAGGCAGCAAACACTCTGCCATGTCCTTTATTTATTTAAAGGCGCTAAAAATGCACCAAAAGTACGCATTATCTGCCTGTTTTGTGCGCACAATCGCACTTTTGTGCAGCTTTTTGGGGATTTTTTAAAAGAGCTTTGCATTTTAAAAAATTTAGTGTAGTCTGAACACAACAAAGATTTTTAACGAAAGGATTTTGAACATGAAGACTTTATTTAACTCATTCAACTGGTGGTGCCTCGCATAACAGCGGGGATTTGTTGTTTGGTTAAATAAAACTTCATCAAAAACCCGCAGATGCGGGTTTTTTAGTAAGTGCAAGATAAGAAGCCCGCGAGTGAAATCGAGGGCTTCGCCGTTTAAAGACCAGGCCCTCTTGAAGAGAAAAGATTAAAAGAGGTAAATAAAATGTTAGGTCAGTTAAACAAGCTTTATCAGGGTCAGTCCTTAAGTCTTGCAGAGAGTGAGGACATCTTCTCCTCGATCTTTGCCGGCCAGCTCAGCGACATCGAGTTAAGCTCACTGGTTACCGCGCTTAAGGTCAAGGGCGAGAGCGGCTCTGAGGTGGCAGGCGCTGCCAAGGCTATGCTGAGCAAAGCCGCTCCCTTTGAGCGCCCTGAGGGCCTCATCGGTGAAATCGTCGGCACCGGCGGCGACGGCTACAACACCATCAACATCTCCACCATCACTGCCATCATGGGCGCGGCTTTGGGCCTTACCATCGCCAAGCACGGCAACCGCGCAGTGTCCTCCAAGACCGGAGCCTCCGATTTATTAAAGGCCCTGGGCTACAACATCGAGGCCCCGAGCGAAGTGTTAAGCCGCTGCCTCAAGCAGGAGGGCTTTGCCTTCATGTTCGCCCAGAAGTTCCATCAGGCCATGCGCTTTGCAGCCCCGGTGCGCGCTTCCTTAAAGACCCGCACCATCTTCAATCTGTTAGGCCCCCTGACCAACCCGGCCCACCCTGACTATGAGCTCATGGGCGTATACGATAAGACTCTGCTGCCGATGATGGCTGAGACCTTAAAGCTCACCGGCGTCAAGCGCGCCCTGTGCGTCAACGGCTCGGGCCTCGATGAAATCGCCAACTTCGGCACCACCCACTACAGCCGCCTCTACGAGGACGGCCATATCGAAAACGGTGTGCTCAATGCAGCAAGCTTCGGCCTTGACCGCGAGTACAAGTTAAGCGACATCGTGGGCGGCAGCTGCGAGGAGAATGCTGAAGTGGCCCGCACCATTCTCGCAGGTCACGGCACCGACGCCCAGAACAGCGCCATCGGCGTGAACTTAAGTGCGCTGTTAAACCTCGCCGGCCGCGTTGACAGCTTTGAAGAGGGCTTTACCCTGGCCATTGACGCCTTAAAGTCCGGCATGGGCATTCACAAGTTGGAGCGCCTGATTGCCCTGTCCAATGAGACCGTAAAGGAGGCCGCATAATGCTCGCCCCGGCAGCCCTGAGCGCCAAAGCCCGCGCCTTTCCCGGCCTGCGCATTGAGGAGCTGGAGCGCTCAGTGCTCGGCTCCATCATCAACGCCAAGGTCGAGTTTCTGCAGGGCTTTGTCCCGGCAGAAATCAAGGCAGAGCATACTGCCTGTCATCAGAGCTTAAAACAGGCTCTGTCAGGCCCCGGACGGCACTTTATCCTGGAGTGCAAGCGCGCCTCTCCAAGCCTGGGGAACATCAACTTAGGCCTTGATTTCAAGGCCCAGGTTGAAGTCTACAACCGCTATGCCTCAGCCATTTCCGTGCTCACTGAAAGCTCGGTGTTCAAGGGCTCCTACGAGTTTTTGCGCGAGGTTAAGGCCGCCACCTCCCTGCCGGTCATCTTAAAGGACTTTGTGCTTGACGAGCGCGAGCTTGTCAACGCCAAAGCCATCGGCGCGGATGCAGTGCTGCTCATGTCCTCAGTGCTCACCAAGGAGCGCTTCATGCAGCTTTACCGCAAGGCCTATGAGCTTGGTCTTGAGGTGCTGTGCGAAGTGTCAAACCGTGAGGAGGCAGACTTTGCCCTGCGCGAGGGCCTGCAGATCGTGGGCATCAACAACCGCGATTTAAAAACCCTGCAAATTGACCTTAATACCGCGCGCACCCTCGCTCCGCTCTTTGCCGGGCGCGATGTCGTGGTGGTCTCTGAGTCAGGCATCAAGAACCATCAGGATCTTATAAGCATGCACGGCCTTAACAACTTTCTGATTGGCTCTGCGGTATGCAAAGCAGGCCTCAGCGCCGACTTTGCAGTCAAGACCCTGCTCTTTGGCCTCAACAAGATATGCGGTTTTGCAGAGCCCAGCGCCATCAGGGAAGCTGCCGCAGGTCATGCGGCACTGACCGGCCTTATCTTTGCCCCGCGCTCCCCGCGCTGCGTCAGCATTGCACAGGCCCGCAGCATCATGGCGGCAGTGCCGTCAGGACAAACTCTGGAGTTCTGCGCGGTCTTTGTTGATGCCCCGCAGGAGCAGGTTGTGTCAGTGGTGCAGGCTCTTGACCTGCACTTTGTACAGCTGCACGGCAGCGAGAGCCCAGACTATATCCGTGCGCTGCAGCACAAGCTGCCTTACGTAACCTTTATCAAAGCCATCGCGGTGCGCGACAGCTCTTTTAGAGCACAGCTTTCACAGTATCAGGATTTGAACCTGTACTTTTTATTTGACAGTGCAGCCCCGGGTTCTGGCAAAGCCTTTGATCACACTCTGCTTGACGGAGTGGACAAGAGCCGCGCCCTGCTCTCAGGCGGCATTGGACTTGACAATTTAACTGCGGCCTTAAGCCTCGGCTTTATGGGCCTTGACCTCAATTCAAAACTGGAGCGTGCCCCGGGCATTAAAGATCCCGCCCTGGTGTCGGCAGCTTTAGCACAGATCACAGCTTATCAGGAGTAAGAAATGACGTTATTAAATCCCTTTTTCGGCAAGTTCGGCGGCATGTACGTTCCCGAGGTGTTAATCCCGGCTTTAACTGAGCTGGAGGCCACCTTTGTGGAGGCCATGCACAGCGACAAGTTCAAAGCTGAACTGACAGACCTGCTCAACAACTATGCCGGCCGCCCCACCTGCCTGACTTTGTGCCGCAATTTAACCAAAGGCACCAAGACCAAGATCTACTTAAAGCGTGAAGATCTGCTCCACGGCGGCGCGCACAAAACCAATCAGGTAATCGGCCAGGCACTTCTGGCCAAGCACATGGGCAAGACCCGCATCATCGCCGAGACCGGCGCCGGACAGCACGGCGTGGCCACTGCCTTAATCTGCTCCCTGATGGGCTTTAAGTGCCGCATCTATATGGGTGAGTTCGACGCCCAGCGCCAGCGTCCGAATGTGTTCCGCATGCGCCTGATGGGAGCTGAGGTGTGCGAGGTCAAATCAGGCTCCGGCACCTTAAAGGATGCCTGCAATGAAGCCCTGCGCGATTACGCCGCCAACTTTACCAATACTCATTACATGATCGGCACCGCAGCCGGCCCCCACCCCTTCCCGACCATCGTGCGCGAGTTCCAGAAGATCATCGGCGAGGAGGCCCGCGAGCAGATCAATCAAGCTGAAGGCCGCGACCCTGATGCCGCCATCGCCTGCGTAGGCGGCGGCTCCAATGCCATCGGCCTGTTTACCGCCTTCCTTGAAAGCAAGGTGCCGCTTTTCGGCGTGGAGCCTGCAGGACTTGGCCTGGAGACCGGACGGCACGGCGCCACCTTGGGCAAAGGCACTGAGGGTATTTTCTTTGGCGCCCGCTCGCTTAATCTGCAAAACTTCGAGGGCCAGATCAACGAAAGCTACTCCATTTCCGCCGGTCTTGACTTCCCTTCAGTCGGACCGCAGCACGCCTATCTGCAGGAAACCGGCCGCGCCAAATACGTCAGTGTCACCGACGACGAGGCACTTGAGGCCTTTGTGCTCTTATCGCAAAGCGAGGGCATCATCCCGGCCATGGAAAGCGCGCATGCCCTGGCCTATGCCATCAAGATGATGCGCCAGAACCCGGACAAGGAGCAGGTGCTGCTGGTCAACCTGTCAGGGCGCGGCGACAAGGACATCTTCAATGTCGACAGCATTCTGCAGCAGCGCGGCTTTTTTGACAAAGACGGCCATATCATGCTCGATCGCATCAACCCGCAGCGCTAAAAGAAAGGAATAGAGGAGATAAAACATGACTGCAAGATTTCACGACACTTTTGAGGCCTTAAAGCAAAAGAACGAAGGCGCCTTTGTTCCTTTCGTCACCCTGTGCGATCCCTGCTTTGACACCTCGCTTAAGATCTTAAACACCTTAACTCAGTCCGGTGCCGATGCCTTAGAGCTGGGGCTTCCTTTTTCCGATCCCTGCGCCGACGGCGTGACCATTCAGGCTGCCGATCAGCGCGCCTTAAAGGCAGGCTCCACCACGCAGCGCTGCTTTGATCTTTTGGCCAAATTCCGTGAAAACCATCAGGAGATCCCCATTTCCCTTCTGGTCTATGTCAACCTGGTGGTGGTCTTTGGCACTGACAAGTTTTTTGCCGAAGCCAAAAAGTCCGGGGTGGATGCCGTGCTGATCGCCGATGTGCCCTCCTGCATGCTCACTGCCGGTGAGGACTTTGAGGCCGCCGCCCACCGCCACGGCATTGAGCTGGTGCTGATTGCCCCGTCAAATACCGATGACAAGACCGTGGACTTTATCGCCCGGCATTCAGAGGGCTATGTCTACACCTTATCGCGCTTTGGCATCACCGGCACTGACAATGTCTTCGGCCGTCCGGTGGATTTAATTGCCAAACTCAAGGCCAGACACTCCGCCCCCACCCTGCTGGGCTTTGGCATCTCCACCCCCGAGCATGTGAAGATTGCCCTGGAGTGCGGAGCTGACGGCGCCATCTCCGGCTCTGCCGTAGTAAAGCTCATTGAAAAAAATGTGCACAATGAAGCTGCCATGTTAGAGGACTTAATGCTCTTTGTGCGTGCCATGAAGGCCGCCACCAAAAAGGCTTAAACAGCTTAAACAAAAGTTTTGCTGCAGGCGGAGCTGCTCAAGGCTCCGGCAGCAGCAAGGAGAGTTCATCCCCGCTTAAAGTCTGCAGTCCCTGAAACTGCGGACTTTTCAGCGTTTTGCGCAGCACGCGGCTGCAGGCGGCGGCAAGCCCCGGCAGGTCAAGTCTGCCAAAGCCCGGCAGTGCAGTGCTCTGAGGCAGCGACAGATGCACGCCCCCGCCCTCGACGATGAGCTCCAAAGAGCGCAGCGCGTGCAGTGCGCTGTCAAGCAGCGCATCGGCCTCCTGCAGCGACAGCTGCTCCAAGGCCCGGCCGTGAAGCAGTCCGGCGCACAAATGCCGGCGCAGAAGCTGCGCGCACCAGTAAATCAGGCAGCGCCCCTGCAGATAGTGCAT
>JADINH010000164.1 GCA_017694225.1 Candidatus Avisuccinivibrio stercorigallinarum | reverse complement strand
CTGCAGACCCGCTACCCCGATGCCCTGCCCCCTGAAAGTCTCACCGCCCTGCGCGCCTTTGTCTGCGCCTGTGAAAATACCCTGGATGCAGCAAAGGCCGATGAAATTTTAAGCTCCCTGGGCATTACCCCGGAGACTGATGCCAATGAGGCCGGCAAGGTATTTGAGGCCGCTCAAATACAGACTGAGCATGCCCGCTATGAGCTCAGCTTTACGGACGATGCCATCGACGAGCTGACCTTAAAGGCCTTCCCGCGCTAGAGCTGACGTAAACTTACAGGCAGGCCGGGGACACACTGCTCCCGGCCAAAAACTCAAGCCTTCTGGCTCAGTGAGTGCAAAGCCTGCTACAATCACCCCATCTGCTGAACATTAAATTAAGGATAAATAATGAAAGTTGGAATCTTAGGCGCCGGCCGCATTGCCGCAGTGATGGCAGAGACCATTAACAGAATGAATCCGCGCACAGAAGTCTTTCTTCATGCCATCGGCTCACGCTCATTAGAGCGCGCTCAGGCTTTTGCCGCTGAACATCACGTCCCCAAGGCTTACGGCTCCTATGAAGAGATGCTTAAAGATCCTGAGGTAGATCTGGTTTACATCGCCACTCCGCACTCAGAGCACTACGCCAACATCAAGGCCTGCATTGCAGCCGGCAAAGGCATGCTCGTTGAAAAGAGCTTTACTGCCAATGCCGCACAGGCCCATGAAGTCATCAAAGAGGCTGAAGAAAAAGGGGTCTTTATCACTGAGGCCATCTGGACGCGCTATATGCCCTCACGCAAGGTTATTGCCGATGCCATTACTTTCGGGGGCATCGGCGAGGTGCATGCCATTCAGGCCAATCTCTCCTACCCGATCAGCAATAAACCGCGCATTACCGATCCGGCGCTGGCCGGCGGCGCCCTGCTTGATCTTGGCGTCTACACCCTCAACTTTGCCATGATGTTCCTGGGCCACTGGGTCACCGAGGTCAGCAGCAGCTGCATCAAGGGCCCCACCGGCGTGGATTTGATTGACAACATTGCGCTGACCTTCAAGGGCGGCAAATGTGCCTCCTTAATGGCCAATGCCTGCTGTCCCTCAGACCGCATGGGCTATATCTACGGCGAAAAGGGCTATATCGCGGTCACCAACATCAACAACCCCGAAAAGGTTGAGCTCTTTAACGCAGACCATCAGCTCGTTAAGACTTATAAGATTCCGCCGCAGATCACCGGTTATGAATATCAGTTAATCTCCTGCCGCAACGCTCTGGAGCGGCATGAGCTGTCCTGCATCGAGATGAGCCATCAGGAGACCATCGATATTATGGAGCTGATGGATGAGCTGCGCAAGGACTGGGAAGTCACATTCCCCTTTGAAGAGGAAGTATACGAGTAAAGTTCCTGCGCAGGAAAATGAGCTTTCTGCCCGATCCTGCGCAGCACCCGGTCTCTTCCTGTCGCCGAAAGCGCCCTAATCCGTGGACAAAGTCCGCGCAGCGCGGGCCCCGGCTGCTGCCAAAAAGCGCATTTAATGGCGCTTTTTGGCTTAAATGCACCAGAAAACAGCTTTTTTGCAAAAATCTTTGCATCTGCCTCTTTACAGCATTATTACATCTGATAAACTGTGATCAAGCTAACAGTTTTAAAGCACAGGAGATGCAAATGGATGCTTTAACCCAGGCCGAAAAAGATGATCTGCTGCCGGCTGAACTGCTGCAGTACCTTTTTGCCGACGCTTTAGCTGACTTAATTGATAACGAAGAAAACCGCGGCGAAGACCACGATAACAGCAGCGCAGAAACAGGCGGGCAGAATAAAGACAGCGCACTGCTCTTTGACTGCTGATAAAAAAACAGCAGCGACAGAATACTCTCCCAAAGCGTAGGCTGCCGAACACAGCCGCCGCTACAGCTGAGGCGCCGCTCTGCGGCGCACTCAAATCTTCAGATGGGGGCCTTAAGGCCCCTGTCTGCAGTTAATACTCTCATAAAAACAACTGCCAAAAAGCGCAGCCTGAAGGCTCCGGCCTGAAGCTGCGCTTTACACCTCACAGGCGAAGCATCAAAAGCCGACTGCTCCGTTCTCCCCTCAAAAAATTCTATTTACTACTTAAAATCCGGATAGCTTGATGCATCCAGCATTTTGAGCACCTGCGCCGTGCGCTCAGCCGATGGCGGCTGCACGTCACCCAGCTCATACTTAAAGCCCAGGCTCTCCCATTTGTACATGCCAAAGCTGTGATAAGGCAGCACTTCAATCTTGCGCACATTGGACAAAGATTGGGCAAATTCCTTTAATTTTAAAATTTCAGCATCATCATCGGTATAGCCTGCCACCAGCACATGGCGCAGCCAGATGGGCTTGCCGATTTCATCAAGATAGCGGATGCAGTCTAAAATGTTGTCAAGCTTAACCTTTGTCAGCTCCAGATGGCGCTCGGGGTCTATCTCCTTGATATCGACCATCAGCAGATCGGTATAGCGCATCAGCTCATTGAACTTGGAGAAGAAAGGCTCCTCACGGGTAAAGGGCCCGGCGGCCGTATCAATGGTGGTGTGAATGCCTTCGGCCTTGCAGAGCTTGAAAAACTCCAGCAAAAAATCAATCTGCAGCAGCGGCTCGCCGCCGCTTACGGTGATGCCGCCCTCTTTGCCCCAGTAGCTGCGGTAGCGCAGGGCAAACTTTAAGATCTCCTCAGCGGTCTTTTCCTCACCGGCATTAAGCTTCCAGCTGTCAGGGTTGTGGCAGTACTTGCAGCGCATGCGGCAGCCCTGCATAAAGAGCACAAAGCGGACTCCCGGTCCGTCTACCGAGCCGAAAGTCTCCATGGAATGAATGTGTGCACTTACGCTCATTAAATTCCAAATCTCCTGTAGTGATTATGCAGAAGGGCCCAGATCCTAAAGGTCTGAGCCCTTCGTTCAATCTAACTTAAGTTTGCAGAACTTGCCAGACTTACATGGTCTTGTGGCAGGTTCTGGAAATCACGTCGAGCTGCTGCTCGCGGGTTAAGTCGATGAACTTAACGGCATAGCCGGATACGCGGATGGTGAAGTTGGCGTACTCAGGCTTCTCCGGGTGCTCCATGGCGTCAATTAACTTCTCAGTACCGAAGACATTGACGTTCAGGTGGTGGGCGCCTCTCTCAAAGTAGCCGTCCATCACGTTGACCAGGTTTGCAGTGCGCTCGGCCAGGTCGTGGCCTAAGGCATCCGGGCTGATGGTCTGGGTGTTGGAGATGCCGTCCAATGCATACTCATAAGGCAGCTTGGCCACAGAGTTCAGGGAAGCCAGCAGGCCGCTCTTTTCTGCACCGTATGACGGATTGGCGCCCGGTGATAAAGGCTCGCCAGCCTTTCTGCCGTCAGGCAGTGAACCGGTGGCCTTGCCGTACACCACGTTGGAGGTGATGGTCAGAATTGAGGTGGTCGGCTCAGAGTTTCTGTAAGTGTGGTGCTTCTTGATCTTGGTTAAGAAGGTCTTGAGCAGCCATACTGCAATCTCATCGGCGCGGTCGTCGTCATTGCCATAGCGCGGGAAGTCGCCGGTGGTCTCGTAATCCACCACTACACCCTGCTCGTTGCGGATGCACTTGACCTTGGCGTACTTGATGGCGCACAGGGAGTCAACCACGTGAGAGAAGCCGGCGATGCCGGTGGCAAAGGTGCGGCGCACATCGGTATCGATTAAGGCCATCTCAGCTGCCTCATAGTAGTACTTGTCGTGCATGTACTGAATGAGGTTGAGCACATTCACGTAGAGGCCGGCCAGCCAGTCCATCATGATGTCGAACTTGTGCATCACTTCGTCGTAATCGAGGTACTCAGAGGTGATAGGACGCAGCTCAGGGCCGACCTGGGCTAAGGACTTCTCGTCCACGCCGCCGTTGATGGCGTAAAGCATGCACTTGGCCAGGTTGGCGCGTGCACCGAAGAACTGCATCTCCTTGCCGGTCTCAGTGGCGGACACGCAGCAGCAGATGGAGTAGTCATCACCCCAAATCGGACGCATTACATCGTCGTTCTCATACTGCACGGAAGAGGTGCGGATGGAGATTGAAGCGCTGTACTTGCGGAAGCCCTCAGGCAGGTGCCTGGTGTAGAGCACAGTGAGGTTAGGCTCAGGTGACGGGCCCATGTTCTCCAGGGTGTGCAGGAAGCGGAAGTCGTTCTTGGTAACCATTGAACGGCCGTCCATGCCCATGCCGGCCACTTCGAGGGTAGCCCACACCGGATCGCCGGAGAATAACTGATTGTAAGAAGGAATGCGGGCGAACTTAACCATGCGGAACTTCATCACCAGATGATCGATAAGCTCCTGAGCCTCACTCTCGGTTAAGGTGCCTTCCTTTAAGTCACGCTCGATGTAGATGTCGAGGAAGGTGGACACACGGCCGACTGACATGGCAGCGCCGTTCTGGGTCTTGATGGCAGCAAGGTAGCCAAAGTACAGCCACTGCACAGCCTCACGGGCGTTCTTGGCCGGGCCTGAAATGTCATAGCCGTAGTCTAAGGCCATGGTCTTCATCTGGGCTAAGGCGCGGATCTGCTCGGCCAGTTCCTCGCGCTGGCGGATGATGTCATCGGTCATCACGCCGCAGCCGCAGTTGGCCAGATCTTCCTTCTTCTTCTGAATTAAGTAATCGATGCCGTAGAGGGCCACGCGGCGGTAGTCGCCGACGATGCGGCCGCGGCCGTAGGTGTCAGGCAGGCCGGTGATGATCTTGTTCTTGCGGGCTGCGCGGATCTCAGGGGTGTAAGCATCGAAGACACCCTGATTGTGGGTCTTGCGGTACTCGTTGAAGATCTGCTCAAACTTGGGGTTCGGGGTATAGCCGTAGGTGGTGCAGGCTTCCTGAGCCATGCGGATGCCGCCGTAAGGCATGAAGGCGCGCTTTAAGGGCTTGTCAGTCTGCAGGCCGACCACCTTCTCTAAATCCTTGAGATCATCTCTGATGTAGGCTGCCTTGTAAGCAGTGATGCCGGAAACCACCTCGGTCTCCATGTCGAGCACACCACCCTTGGCACGCTCCTGCTTCTGTAAATCCTGCAGTACGCCCCACAGCTTTTCAGTAGCCTCGGTAGGGCCAGCCAGGAAGGACTCGTCACCGTTGTACTCGGTGTAGTTGTTCTGCACGAAATCGCGAACATTTACATCCTCAAGCCAGTGAGTTCCTTTAAAGCCACGCCATTCTGATCTCATAAATAAACTCCGTAAAGTTGTTGTATACGGCCTGCGCCGCTGTTGTTTGGTTAATTTCTTGTATCAGGTGCTCTGCCCTGAAAGTGAGCACATCATATAAATTTTTGTCCGGGCTGACAATGGCAAAACGCATGTTCTTGCGCCTGCTGCATAAATTGTTTCATCTGAGGCGTTTTTTCAGCTGATAAAACCTTGCAAAAATGAAATGATCTGCAAGTGCTATTTCTAATTTTTCCCTTTAAAATCAAGGACTTAGCGCAAAATATAAGCTGCATTTACCCCCTGCTTTGCAGCGGCTTCATGCTGCAGTAATGAAAAGATCGTGCCGCAAATGCAAACA
>JADINH010000163.1 GCA_017694225.1 Candidatus Avisuccinivibrio stercorigallinarum | reverse complement strand
CAGGCGGCTGGTGCATTTAAAATTGCTGCGCCGTGACGGGGCCTGGGCTTTTGCTGCGGCCTCAGCTTCCTGCAGGGCGTGTTTTCTGCCGCGGCTCTGCCAGAGCTGCCGGGGATCGAGCGTGGGCTCATAAGTGTAAAATTCGCCCGATTGCAGGGCAGCTGTGTCGGCCTCACTGCCCTCGGATGCTGCTTCCGGGTAGTTCATGGTGCTGGCAAAAGCGCGCAGCTCCGGGGGCAGCTCCTCATCGGCTGTGGCCAGGCACAATACGGCGTAATTGCCTTCACTGCGCCCGCGGGCCTGGCGGGTTCTCTGTGAGGTTTTGCCGGACTTTAATTTGACGCTGTAGTGTTCAGTGCAGTTCCAGGAAGAGGTAAAGCTGCCGGTGTAAAGATACATGGGAAGATAGAGCTGCATCAGCTCTTCAAATTGTACCGCCTCCAGCAGATCCCAGGGCAGAAAGGGCTTTTTGCACAAGGACTTGGCAAACATATTTACAAAATCCTCTGTACAAAGAGAAAAGGGGAGCACCAGCTCCGGGGCATCGATGCTGCCTTTCTTCACCAGGGGGTTCACCGACTTCTGTCCGCAGAAAGGGCAGAGCAGGGTGTCAGCTTTGCTGTTAAATCTGCTGATTTGCCTGCCGCAGTGCGGGCAGATAATTTTGGCTATTTTAATTTTTGAGCTCATGTACCAGCCTCCCTTAAAGCAGGCAAGGCAAAAGTCAGCATTGGTGCGCCTAAGCCTTACGCAGGTGAGCTTTAACCGTTGGTATTTTCTGCCAAATCATTATACGCCCGCAAAAATGAGCCGGGCCGCAGTCTTACTGCGGCCCTTAAACACAGACTTAACTTAAAGCGGCTCTTGGGGCCGCTTCTTGTACCAACAGCTCAGATGATCCGGGGTGGATCAGTGGCGCATGCCGTTTTCAGCAAAGCGGGCGGCCATGGCGCTTAATTCATCGGCAATGTCGTTTAAGTTGCTGATGCCTTCAAAGCTCTTGATGCTGACTTCACGGTTTTCATCGGAGATCTGCACCATGCTCTGCACCCGGTCTTTGATCTCATGTGCGGTATCCGCGCTTTCGTTGATGGAGACCTGCATATTGTCAGTAAGCTCGGTGATCTCATGCATCGAGCCCACCACTGAGGTCAGCATCTGTGCGCTCTGCTCCACCTGCGCAGCACCATCGCTGGCGGCATCCTGCCCCTTCAGGGCGGCATCAGAAGTCTGCTTGGCCGTATCCTTAAAGGTGGAAATGAGGTCGTGGATTTCATGGGTGCTCTTGCGCGTGCGCTGCGCCAGGGCTCTGACTTCATCTGCCACCACGGCAAAACCGCGTCCGTGCTCACCGGCCCGGGCAGCCTCAATCGAGGCATTGAGCGCCAGGAGGTTCGTCTGATCGGCAATTTCTTCAATCAGATCGGCGGCCTTGGCGATGTCATCCACGCGCTCGGCCAGATTGGAAATGGCAGCTGCAATCTCCTCCACGCTCTGCTGCAGATTAAGGATGGCCTGCAGGGCGTTGTCAGTGGTGACTTTGCCGTTTTCCACGCTGTGCTCAGTGTCGCGTGCATGCTGCGCAGTCTGCTGCACCTGGGCGCGCACATTGGACATCATCTCGTTGATGGTCGATGAAATGCTGTTCATCTCTTTGCCCAGACTCTGCGCTTCGGTCAGCTGCGCTTCTTTTTGCTGTGCGTTGTAGCGTGAGTTCTGCAAATTGACCTGTGCCAGCTCCTTGACGCGCCCAGCCATCTCCTGCACGCGGGTGAGCAGCGCCTCAAAGTACTGATTGGATGCCTTCACGGCATAATAGAGCTGTCCCATCTGTCCGGGCTGTGAGGCAAAGGAGCCCACGGCAATATCATCATCGCTCTGATGCAAAAGCTCGCGCAGTTTGCGGTGGAAAGTTCCTGCTCTTACGCAAAGGAAGAGCGTAAAGGCGAGCATAGCGATGAACATCACCACGGTGTTGAGCGTAGACGGGGCATAGAGATCGGCAGCAAAGGCCGCGAGGATCACCAAAATGAAGAAGGCGGAGATGAAATCAAAGCTCAGGCGCTTGTAGCCTTTGCCTTTGCCAAGGCGCTTGTAAATTTTTAAGGCGCGCCTGATGTCCTCGGGATCTGCGCGCGAGCGCACGCTCTCATAGCCCACTATTTCCCCGTGCTTGAAGATCGGGAAGATATAGGCATCCACAAAGTAATAGGAGCCGTCCTTGCAGCGGTTTTTGACGATGCCGTGAAAGGTTTTGCCGGCCTTTAACTGCGCCCACATGTGGGCAAAGACCGCCGGGGGCATATCCGGATGGCGCACGATATTCTGCGGCTGGCCGACCAGCTCCTCACGGGAAAAGCCTGAAACCTTACAGAAAGTGTCATTGACGTAGGTGATATTGCCCTGAACGTCGGTCACGGAAATGATCTTGGCGTTGGGCTCGTTCTCAGGAAATTTGGTTTCCTGATCAATAACCGGCAGATTGACGCGCATACTTGGTAAAATCCCCTTTTATTTTTCACGAAGCCTTTGTAAAACATTTGTTATTTTTGCAATTATAGGCACAATTTGCAGTCCTGTGCGCAGCTGCAAGTTTTTCGCAGTTATGTCAGGCAGGGGCGCTTGTTGATCCAATGGCATACAGACAAAGCGCACAGCTGTGAGCACCTGCCGTTTTCTGCTTTTTAAGGTATACTGCCTTTGCCCATCCGTGCACCAGTGTCACCGCTTCTTAGCGTGAGGACGCTGTATTGCGTGGAACCTGCCGTGCTTTTGTCCGGGTTTTTAGCTGCAAAATTTTGCTGTGGGACGGGCGCCTTATACCGCCTGTGCTTCATTTGGGTTCAGTCCCCGCTCAGCTCCGGCGGCAGCGCGGATCTCACCTTTTGGCCGCAGATTATTGCCTGAAGCTGCAAAATCTGCCTGAAAGCGGTCAAAAACCGCGTATTTTTGCCATTTTTCCTTTAATTTGTGCTTGTTACAGCGGCACTTTATGCTAAAATAGAGCCGACTTGCAACAAGCCTTTGTGACTTGATGCAGGCAGACAGCCGGGCTTTTCAGCCTGCTGTGCAAACAATCAGGTGGAACTTTTGAAGAGGCCCCAGAGACAGGGGCTTTTTTTATGGATAAAAGCTGTAAAAACGAGGTATTGAGGTTTTAATGGCAGGAACTATCGAGGATAAGATTACTGAGCTGGTCTTACCGCTCATTTCGTCAATGGGTGCAGAACTCTGGGGGGTGCGCTTTCGCGGCGGCCATGACAGAGCCAAGCTGCAGATCTTTATTGACCGCAAAGAGGGTGTAGATGCAGATCTGTGCGGTGACATCACCGCTCTCATTTCCCCGGCCTTGGATGCCGCCGATCTCATTGCCCCGGCTTATATGCTTGAGGTGTCCTCCCCTGGTTTGGATCGAATTTTATTTACCAAAGAGCAGGCAGGGCAGTACGCCGGCAGCGAGGTCAAGGCTGAGCTGCGCATCCCGGTGCAGGGCCGGCGCAAGCTCTCGGGCGTGATGGGTGAGATGTCTGAGGACGGCACCTTCACGATTGCCGACAAGCTTGCAGGCGAGATCAAGCTTGCCTTTGAAAACGTGGCGCTGATGCGTCTCGTCCCGAGTTTTGACAAGCCTAAGAAGCCTTAACAGCGAAGAGAGCAGGAGGAAGAACATGGGCAAGGAAATAATTGCAATTGCCGAGGCGCTGTCCAACGAGCGCGCCATTCCGCGTGAGAAGATCTTTGAGGCCTTAGAGCAGGCCCTGGCCACCGCCACCAAGAAGAAGTATCCGGTGGAGATCGCTGTGCGCGTCACCATTGACCCCAAGGAAGGCTCATACAGAACCTTCAGGCGCTGGACGGTGGTAGACACCGACGGCCAGCTGGAGAATCCGGCCACTGAGATCTCCCTGGCCGCCGCCCAGGTCGAGCATCCGGACATTCAGCCGGGCGACATCATCGAGGATGAAATCCCTTCCGTAGCTTTTGACCGCATCACCATTCAGACGGCCAAGCAGGTGCTCTCCCAGAAGGTCAAGGACGCCGAGCGCGAGCAGATGATTGCAGAACACCGTGAGCTCCTCGGCCACGTGGTCAATGCCACGGTCAAAAAGCAGGGGCGTGATTTCCTGGTGCTTGATCTTGGCAACAATGCCGAGGCGGTGTTAAGGCGCGAGCAGATTATTCCGCATGAGACCTTCGGGCGCGGCGATCGCATCAAGGTGCTGCTCTCTGACATCAAGACTGACAACAAGGGCGCACAGCTTATCTGCTCGCGCACTTCCCCTGAGTTTTTGCGTGAGCTCTTTGCCATTGAAGTGCCGGAAATCGGCGAGGACATCATCGAGATCATGGGTGTGGCCCGTGATCCCGGCTCCCGCGCCAAAATAGCAGTGCGCAGCAAGGACAAGCGCATCGATCCGCGCGGCGCCTGCATCGGCATGCGCGGCGCCCGTGTGATGGCCGTGTCCAATGAATTATCTGGCGAGAAGATTGACGTGGTGCTCTGGGATGAGAACCTCGCGCAGTACGTCACCAATGCCATGGAGCCTGCTGAAGTCTCACGCATCATCATCAATGAAGACACCCACTCCATTGATGTGGCCGTGGCAGATGAAAACCTGGCTCTGGCCATCGGCCGCAACGGTCAGAATGTGCGCCTGGCCTCCCAGCTTTTGGGCTGGAATTTGCAGGTCAAGACCAACTCTGACATGGAGGAGGCCTTAAAGGCTGAGATGGACAAGACCGTGCAGCTGTTCATGGACAGCCTGAACGTCGATGAAGAGTTTGCCACGGTGCTGGCTGACGCCGGTTTCACCTCGCTTGATGAAATTGCCTATGTGCCGCCTGAGGAGTTTGACTTTATTGAAGGCCTGGAGCCTGAGATGGTCGATCAGCTGCAGGAAAATGCCCGCCTGGCCCTTGAGGAGAAAGATCAGCAGGCGGTGGAAGCCGGCATTCAGGCGCTGTGTGAGCTGCCGGGCGTCTCTGAGGAGCTGGCAAAGCAGCTCTTTGCCCACGGCATTGCCGATCCGGAGGCCTTAGCTGAGCAGGCTACCGACGATCTTGAGGGCATCGAGGGCGTTGATGAAAAGAAGGCCGGTGAAATTATCATGGCTGCACGTGACAAGTGCTGGTTTAACAAGTAAGAGGAGGGCTGCTCTATATGACGGAAAATACAAAGGATGCACCCAAGCGCATGTCGCTGCACAAGAAGACCCACAGCACCCTGACCCTGCAGGGCAATGCAGGACGTTCCAAGGTGGTGCAGGTCGAAGTGCGCAAGCGCAAGATCATCGATCAGGGCGAAATTGCAGCCCGCAAGGCCAGGGAGCTTGAAGAAAAGAAGCGCCAGGAGGCCGAGCGCGCAGCCCGCGAGGAGGCAGAAAAGCGCCGCCTTGAAGAAGAGCAGCGCGCTGCTGAAGAAAAGAAGAAGCAGGAAGCTGAAGAATTAAAGCGCCGCCAGGCCGCTGAAGCTGCCGCCAAAGCCGAAAAGGACAAGGAAGTCCGCGCTCAGGATGAATTAAAGCGCCAGCAGGAGCTGCAGCGCCAGAAGAAGCTGGAGCAGGAAGAGGCTGAGCAGGCTGAGCGCAACCGCCGCATGGCCGAGGAAAATGAAGCCCGCTGGGCCAAGGAAGAGGAAGAGCGCAAGCGCGCTGAGGCCCAGGATGACAGCAGCAGCGCCTCCAAGTATGTGCGCGAGGCTGAAGAGCAGCAGGAGCGCGAGGCCGAAAACCGCGGCCGCCACCGCACCGGCGGCTCTGACAACCGCAAGGGCGGCAAGAAGCGCGATGAGCAGGACAATCAGCAGAATAATAACGGCCGCCAGAACCGCAAGCAGGGCAAACAGGGCAAGAATGCCAAGGGTGCTGCCAAGTTAAATCAGCAGCAGCACGGCTTCAACCGCCCGGCAGCTCCGGTGTCGCGTGATGTGGTTCTAGGCGAGACCATCACGGTGGCTGAGCTTGCCCAGAAGATGGCCGTGAAGTCTGCTGAAGTCATCAAGACCTTGATGAAGCTTGGTGAAATGGTGACCATCAATCAGGTGATTGATCAGGCCACCGCCCAGGTGGTAGCCGAAGAGATGGGCCACAAGGTCATTTTGCGCAAGGAAAATGAGCTTGAAGAGGAGATTTTGGCCGATCGCCAGACCGAGGCCGTGGCCGAGCCGCGCGCTCCGGTGGTGACTATCATGGGACACGTCGATCACGGCAAGACCTCACTTTTGGACTACATCCGCAAGTCCAAGGTGGCAGCCGGTGAAGCAGGCGGCATTACCCAGCGCATCGGTGCTTATCATGTGGAGACCCGTGGCGCGGGCATCACCTTCCTGGACACTCCGGGCCATGCGGCCTTTACCGCCATGCGCGCCCGCGGCGCCCAGGTCACCGACATCGTGGTGCTGGTGGTGGCAGCCGATGACGGCGTGATGCCGCAGACTGTTGAGGCCATTCAGCACGCCCAGGCCGCCAAGGTGCCGCTGATTGTCGCCATCAACAAGATTGACAAGCCCGGTGCCGATCCCACCCGCGTCATCAATGAGCTCATTGCCCATTCGGTGATCCCCGAGAGCATGGGCGGCGAGACCCAGTTCGTTGAGGTGTCAGCCAAGACCGGACAGGGTGTGGATGACCTCCTGGAGGCCATTTTGCTGCAGGCTGAAGTGCTGGAGCTCAAGGCAGTGCGCCAGGGCATGGCCGGGGGCGTGGTGATCGAGTCCCGCCTTGACAAGGGCCGCGGCCCGGTGGCCACCGTGCTGGTGCGCGAGGGCACCCTGCACAAGGGTGATGTGGTGCTCTGCGGCCTTGAATACGGCCGCGTCAGAGCGCTGCGCAATGAAAAGGGCCAGAACCTCACCGAGGCCGGCCCCTCACTGCCGGTTGAGATCTACGGTCTGTCCGGTGTGCCTGATGCCGGTGACGAGGTCACCGTGGTGCGCGATGAGAAGAAGGCCCGTGAAGTGGCGCTCTTCCGCCAGGGCAAGTTCCGTGAGCTGAAGATAGCCAAGCAGCAGAAGGCCAAGCTTGAGAACATGTTCAAGGACAATTCAGCCTCTGAACTTAATGTGGTCTTAAAGTGCGACACCCAGGGCTCAGTTGAGGCCATTTCCGATGCCCTCAACAAGCTGGCCACCGATGAAGTCAAGGTCTCCATCGTGGGCTCCGGTGTGGGCGGCATCACTGAAACTGACGCCACTCTGGCTGCAGCATCAAGTGCCATCATCATCGGCTTTAACGTACGTGCCGATGGCCCTGCCCGCCGCGTGATTGAGACTGAAGGCGTTGATCTGCACTACTACAGCGTGATTTACGATTTGATTGATGACGTGAAGCAGGCCATGAGCGGCATGCTCAAGGCTGAGGTGCGTCAGGAGATCATTGGTCTGGCTGAAGTGCGCGATGTCTTCCGCCACCCGAAGTTCGGCTCCATTGCCGGCTGCATGGTCACCGAAGGCGTGGTCAAGCGCTCTGCACCGATCCGCGTGCTGCGTGACAACGTGGTGATCTTCGAGGGCGAGCTCGACAGTCTGCGCCGCTTCAAGGACGATGTCGCTGAAGTCAAGTCCGGCACCGAGTGCGGTATCGGCGTGAAGAACTATCAGGACGTGCGCGTCGGCGATCAGATTGAGGTGTTTGAAAACATCGAAGTCAAGCGCACTCTGTAGAGCTGCGCACATTAACCGGGCCGCTCAGGGCGTGAGCCTTTGGCGGTCTGATCTGAGGGCAGGGCATCCGAATGGTACTCTGTCCTTGTTTTTAACAACAGGCCGCAGGGCCGGCACAAGCACTACCTGTGATGGCTGGTTCTGCGGTCTGGGAGATAATAAATATGCCTAAACAATATGGACGCAATGAGCGGGTGGCTGCCCTGATGCTGCAGGAGACTGCCAAAATTCTGCAGCAGGAGTTAAAAGATCCGCGGGTGCGCCAGGCCACGGTCACCGAGGTGTCGGTAAGCCCGGATCTGCGCAACGCCAAAATCTATGTCTCCACCTTGGCAGGCGGAGATAGCTCGGCAAATGAGATGCTCTCCGGTCTGCAGAGCGCGGCAGGCTTTATCCGCAGCACCCTGGCCTCGCGCCTTAAGCTTCGTTATATGCCGCAGCTTACCTTTGAAT
>JADINH010000162.1 GCA_017694225.1 Candidatus Avisuccinivibrio stercorigallinarum | reverse complement strand
GGATTTAAGAACTTGCCCACCTCGGCGTTCTGGCGGTCGACGGCCAGGGTAAACTGCGTCAAATCGTTGGTGCCGATGGAGAAGAAATCCACGTAATCTACCAGTTCATCGGAGATCAGGGCGGCAGCCGGGGTTTCGACCATGATGCCTGTTTCCAGATCATCCTTAAAGGGCAGTCCGCGCTCACGCAGCTCCTCTTTGGCCTCCTCAAGCAGGGCTTTGCAGCCTTTGACTTCGTCCACTGAGGTGATCATCGGGAACATGATGGAAATCTGCCCGTAGGCTGAGGCGCGCAAAATGGCGCGCAGCTGCGTTTTGAAGATCTCAGGATGATTAAGGCAGATGCGCACTGCGCGCATGCCCATGGCAGGATTTTCCTCGTGCTTTAGCATGAAGTAGTCGGCAGTCTTGTCAGCTCCGATGTCCATGGTGCGGATGATGATTTTGCGGCCGTCCAGGCTCACCGCAGCATCGCGGTAGATCTTAAACTGCGTCTCTTCATCCGGGAAATCCTTGGATTTAAGGTAGATGTACTCGCTGCGGAACAAGCCTACGCCTTCGGCATCGGAGGCCTTGACCAGTTCAATGTCATCGCCTGAGCCGATATTGGCATAGAGGTGGATTTTGCGTCCGTGCAGGGTGAAGGTCTCCTTGCCGCGAAACTGCTCCAGGCGGGCGCGCAGGGCGTCTTCAGTGCGTTTGCGCTCCTGATAGCTCTTTAACAGATCTGCATCCGGATCAAGGTAGACGATGCCGGCTGCGCCGTCTACTACGGCATAGCGCCCCTGCAGGCTTTCATTTAAGGCCTCGCCCATGGAAATGACGGCCGGGATGCCCATGGTGCGGGCAAAGATCACGGTGTGCGAGCGGGTGGAGCCGGCTGAGGTCAAAATGCCTGCCACCTGATGCTTGTCAAGCTGTACGGTTTCGCTCGGGGCCAGATCGTCGGTGGCCAGGATTAACAGTTCATCGCCGTAGGTCTGAATCTGATGGGCAGTGGTGATGCCGCGTTCGGCGAGCATATTGTTGATGACACGGTAGGACACATCCATGACGTCGGCAGCGCGGCCCTGCATGTAGTCATTGTCCATGTTCTCAAACATCTGGGCAAAGCGCTTAGCCACTTCATAGACTGCGTATTCGGCGTTGCACTGATCCTTGGTGATGAGATCTTTAATCTGCAGCACGTAGTCCGGATCATCGAGCATCATCTGATGGATCTGAAAGAGCACGGCGTTCTGCTCGCCGAGCTTTTCAAGTGAGGCATCATACAGGGCGCCGAGCTGGGCCACTGCATCGGTGCGCGCTCTTTCAAAACGCTCGATTTCACCGGCGCTGTCTAAAATGATCAGCTTTTCTGAGGGCTCACATTGTCTTTTTAAAAAGGTAATACGGCCAAAGGCAATACCGCGGCTTGCCGGGGTGCCCTGCAGTTTATTGTGTTCATCCTTCGCCATCTTGTGCCTTACGGACTGCAAAAATTTGCAGACGCTCTCTCCTGTGTCTTTCCGTAACTTCGTTAACAAAGCCTGCATTTTAAGCTGAAACGGCCCGTCTTTGGAGATTTGCAGCCGTGCTCTGTGAGCTTGGGCAAATTTTGGGCTAAATCAGCTGTTCAGTGATAGAATAGCGGCAGTTTTTCGTTACAACAATAACAAAGTTTTAACAGTTTTACTTTTAGGATTTTTCCATGGTGGTGAAAACTCGCTTTGCACCGTCGCCTACCGGCTATCTGCACGTCGGCGGCGCTAGAACCGCATTGTTCTCCTGGCTGTATGCCAGACACTGCGGCGGTCAGTTCGTTCTGCGCATTGAGGATACCGACAGGGAGCGTTCCACTCAGCCTGCCATCGATGCCATTTTGGAGAGCATGCAGTGGCTGAAGCTCAACTGGGATGAGGGCCCTTACTATCAGACCAAGCGTTTTGACCGCTATCAGGAAGTAATTGACAAGCTTCTGGCCGAGGGCAAGGCTTACAAGTGCTACTGCTCCAAAGAGCGCCTGGAACAGATGCGTGAAGAGCAGATGAAAAACGGCCTGAAGCCGCGCTATGACGGCCACTGCCGCGACAGTCACGAAGAGCACAGCCCCGATGAGCCCTATGTCGTGCGCTTTAAGAACCCGACTGAGGGCAAGGTCGCTTTTGATGACATGGTCAAGGGCCATATCGAATTTGACAATGCTGAGCTTGATGATTTCATCATTCAGCGCTCTGACGGCACCCCGACCTACAATTTCTGCGTGGTGGTCGACGACGCCGACATGGGCATCACCCATGTCATCCGCGGCGATGATCATGTAAACAACACCCCGCGTCAGATTAATCTTTATCATGCATTAGGCGCACCGGTGCCGGTGTTCTGCCATGTAGCCATGATCTTAGGCGATGACGGCACCAAGCTCTCCAAGCGCCACGGCGCCGTGAGCGTGATGCAGTACCGCGAGGACGGTTATCTGCCCGAGGCCCTGGTGAACTACTTAGTGCGCCTGGGCTGGTCACACGGTGATCAGGAGATCTTCTCCGTCCCGGAGATGATTGAGTACTTCACCCCCGAGGCCATCAACAAGTCAGCATCCTCCTTTAACACCAAGAAGCTTGACTGGCTTAATGCCCATTACATGAAGACCCTGCCGGTTGAGGAAGTGGCCTCTGAGCTTTCCTGGCATCTGCAGCGCATCGGCGTTGATGAAAAGAACGGCCCGGATCCCAAGCTCGTGGTCAAGTGCTATGCCGAGCGCACTCACACCTTAAAGGAAATGGCCCAGAAGGCTGCCTGCTACTATCAGGACATCACAGAATACGATCCGGCCGGTGTCAAGAAGTGGATGAAGGAAGGCTCCGTGGATGTGCTGCGTGAGGCCCTGACTGTACTGCAGAGTGCAGCAAGCTGGGAGGCCCAGCCCCTTGATGAGGCTCTTTCTGATCTGGCCAAGCGCCTTGAGATTGGCATGGGCAAGGTAGGCCAGCCGCTGCGCATTGCGCTGACCGGCTCTGCCATGAGCCCGGGCATCGGCGATACGCTGGTGCTGTGCGGCCGTGAGCGTGCCCTGGAGCGCATTGCCAAGGCCATTGAGCACTTTGCAAAGTAAAGTTAATTTGTTTTAAGCGGGGACGGCAGGCGCAGACAGCCGCCGTATCTTTCCGCCGCTTGAGAAGCAAGACCGGGGTCAAAAGCTCCGGTTTTTTCATGGCCGTGCAGCCTGCAGGCCCTGTGCACAGCCGCTTGCCGCTCAGCGCAGCAGCGGACAGCAGCAAACTCTTTGCAACTTCAGCGTGTGAACTTAAGCGCAAAATTTGCAGCCGGTACTGTTTAAGCTTTGTAAAACTCTCTATACTGCTCAAACCCGCAAGGTGATCAGATATCTTTGAGAAAACTCAGCTGATCACTGCAGTGCGCAGGCCGCCGTTTGGGGGGCCGCAGCTGCTGCAAAGAGCAGTGCGCAGCGGACAGGATTTGATACGGAGTTGTTTTTATGAGCAAGCGTGAGCTCTGCAGGCGCTATGCCTTTTTCCTTATGGCTCTGGTGGTCGGAGCCTTTGGTGTGTCACTGGTGACCCGCTCCACTCTGGGCGTCAATTCAGTGGCCTGTTTTTCCTACGTCACCTCAGTCTATTTCCCGGTGACCATGGGCACCATTACCATTGCCTTCAACGCACTGATGCTGGTGGGCCAGCTCTTTTTGTTCACCAAGGAAGAGCGGCGCATGCAGCTTATCAACCTGATGATGCAGGTGCCGGCCATCTGCGTCTTTGGAGTGATGGTCGATATCTGGATGTACATCCTAAAAGATCTGCCCACTTACAATTACGCCTTTAAGATGGGCATGCTGCTTATCGGATCGCTCGTCATTGCCCTTAACATTGCCATGCAGACCACGGCCTCGGTGGCCATGCTGGCCTGTGATGCCTTTGTGCTGCGCCTGTCACAGCATATCAACAAGAAAATGGGCAATGTAAAGCTCTGCTATGACTTAATTTTGGTAGGCACTGCCGCTGCCATGAGCTTTATCTGCTCTGGCTTTACTGAGATTGTCGGCATCCGTGAGGGCACGGTGATCGGCGCCATTATCGTGGGGCCGCTGGCCCAGCGCTGGCTGCCTATTGTCGGCGTGTTCAAGGGCTGGCTCGATCCAGACGGCCGCGCCGCCCGTGCCGAAGCTGCCAAAGCCGCTGCAGGGGCAGAGGCTGCCAAGTAAGTTTTCAGCGCTGCAGACAAAGGGGCTCAGGTTTAAATCTGAGCCTTGGGTCAGGCCCCGGAGAGCAGGGGCAGTAAGCGGGGCGCAGGCCTGAGGCTAAAGCTCCGGGATCAATACCTGCCTGACTTACAATCTTTTGCAAAAATGCAGCCCGGAGGCTGCATTTTTGGTACAATCTGCGCGCATTTTCCATTTTTTCCAACCTAAATTTCCAGGCTTATGCAGCAGACACAAACAGAACATTTAAAGGTAAGCT
>JADINH010000161.1 GCA_017694225.1 Candidatus Avisuccinivibrio stercorigallinarum | reverse complement strand
GTTTACAGCACAGACGCAGCACAGCCGGGCACAGGCTGAGGCCGAAGCCCGGCTCAAGGCTGAGCATGAGGCGCAGCTTGCGGCGCTTGATGCTGAAATCAATGAGATTTTGGCCGCAGGCGGCCTGCTTTCCCAGCGTCAGCCTCACTATCAGGAAAGACGCGGCCAGCTTGAGATGGCCCATGCGGTGGGGCATGCCTTAATTAACAGTGAGCTTCTGCTCTCTGAAGCCGGCACCGGTACGGGCAAGACCTATGCCTATTTGATCCCGGCTTTGCTTGACGGGCGCTCGGTGGTGATCTCCACTGGCTCCAAGGCGCTGCAGGATCAGCTGGTAAACAGCGATATTCCAAAGCTTTTGCGCCTTTTGGGCATGGAAGAGGTGAGCTATATCGGCCTGAAGGGCTTTGGCAATTACCTCTGCCACCGCCGCACCGAGCAGGCGGTGAAATTTGGGGAGTTGACCCACGAAGAAAATGCGCTGGTGCAGCGCTTTATACAGCGCGAAGAGACTGAGCTGATGTCCAATCCGCGCAGCTGTTCCTTTGGTGACGTCAACGCCGGCCTGCCGCCTGCGCTTGCCCCGAAGATTACCGTCTCGCGCCAGCAGTGCATCGGAGAGGACTGCAAATTTTTTGGCGATCAGTGTTTTCCCTTCAAGGCCCGCCATTATGCAGCTGAAAGCCGTATTGTGGTGGTAAATCATGCACTGCTCTTTGCCGCGCTGGCCTCCAAGTGCTATATGGCCTGCGACGGCGTGCGCGTCGATGAAAACGGCATGGATATAAAGGAGCTCGAAGAGCAGCTGGCGCAGGGCTTAATTGAGCCGCATTACTGGTTTTTGCCGCGCTTTAAGGCTCTGGTGTGCGATGAGGCGCACATGCTGCCGGAGTTTGGCCGCACCTTTTACTCGCTGGAATTTGACAGCTATGCCGTGGAGAGCTGGTGCCGGCAGTTAAACCGTGAGCTCAAGGGGCTGCAGCTGGCCGGCCGCCTGAATTTCCGGGAATTGACGCAGGATCTCATCACTGCCATTCTGGCGGTGCGCACCTATCTTTTGGAGAGCAATTTTGAGGGGCGGCATAATTTCCTGAAGTTCAAATACGAAAATTACGATCCTGACATGAAAAAGCAGGATCTGATCGTGGACAAGCGTTTTCGCGCCCTGATGATCAAGGTCTGGCGCTGCCTTTCTGACATTTATAAAAAGCTGCAGGAGCACAAGGAAAGCGCCCAGGAAGTGATGGGCATGCTCATCAAGGAGCTAAAAGAGCAGACTGAGGCTTTAATTTTGGTGATGCGCTGCGATGAACCCGACGCTGACGGCAAAGAGGATGATAATCACGTCTGTTACGCCTCAGTGGATCAGCACGGCTTTGTCTTTACCTACGCCCCGATTGAAATCGGCCCTTACTTCATGCACGACTTAAAGATGCTGCTTACCTCCCGCACCGGCATCTGCATGACCTCAGCCACCCTAAGCGTCAATCAGTCCTTTAAGAAATTTGCCTTTGACATCGGCGCGGCCGGGCTCAATCCCCGGACTTTGATAGTGCCCAGCGCCTTTGACTATGAGCATCAGGCCTGCCTCTATGTTTCCTCCGCCTTTCCTGCGGTGGGCGATGAAAAGCGCAATGAACAGCTGCTCACGCAGCTCTACCCGCTGATGGAAGAGGTAAGGGGCGGCATCTTTTTGCTTACCACCTCACACAAGAGTCTGCAGGAGTGCGCGCAGCTTCTAAACCTGCACTTTGGCAGCAGGCGGCTGGTGCTCGCTCAGGCCGGAGGCAAATCCAACGCCCGCATCATGCGCGAGTTTAAGGAAAACGGCCAGGCGGTGCTGGTGGGCACCGCGTCCTTCTGGGCGGGGGTGGATGTGCCGGGACGGGCACTGTCTTTAGTCATCATCGACAAGCTGCCCTTTGCCTCGCCTGCCGATCCCTTTGAGGAGGCGCGCTATAACAAATTAAAGCAGCAGGGCGGCAGCCCCTTTGCACATATCTGCCTGCCTGAGGCTATAATAGCGCTGCGTCAGGGAGTGGGCCGTTTGATCCGCTCAGAGACGGATGAGGGCGGACTTATCATCTGCGATCCGCGCATTGTGGATAACAAAAGCTACAGCCGGCAGATTTTAAAAGCCCTGCCGCCGATGCACCGCTGTCAGAGCCTTAAGGAAATGCGGCTCTTTTTTAGACAAAGATTTCAGGACCAAAAATCATGACCCAGATTTTAGCTTTGGACAGTGCCACTGAGCAGTGCTCAGCCGCGCTGTTTATTGACGGCCGATTGTATGAGCGCAAAAGCACCGCAGTAAAACAGCATGCAGCCGAGATCCTCGGCATGGTCGATGCGGTGGTAACAGAAAGCGGCACCAGGCTTGCAGATCTTGATTTCATCGCCTACGGACAGGGGCCGGGCTCCTTTACCGGCGTGCGCATTGCCGTGAGCGCCGCACAGGGCATAGCTCTGGCTCTTAACAAAAAGCTTGTGGGGGTAAGCTCACTTGAGGCCATGGCGCTGGCAGCGCTGGAAGAGAGCGGCAAAGATATTGCCGTGGCGGCCATCGATGCGCGCATGGGTGAGGTTTACCTTGGCATCTATCAGCGGCAAAATGACCAGCTCGTGGCGCTGTGCGCCGAGCAGGTGTTAAAGCCTGAAAAGGCCTTGGAGCAGATTAAAGCTGTCACCTCGGGGCAGGATTTTGCCGCCTGCGGCACCGGCATTGCTGTGCTGCAAAAATCAGGCTTTATTTGTGATACAGATCCGCATAATTTTCCGGAACCATGGGCTATAATAAAGATCGCTGCAGGGCGCTTTGCCGCCTCAGGCGGCGTGGATGCACAGGATGCACAGCCGGTGTACATCCGCAATGAAGTGACCTGGAAGAAGCTCTCAGAGCAGGGCAAAAACCATTAAACACATAAAGGTACAAGGCAATGGCAGTAGGCAGCCTCAACAGCACTTTTGATTACTCCACCATGCAGGTAATTCAAAGTGCGCAGAACAAAGAAAGACTGCAGCGCCAGCAGCAGGCCGACAAGGCGGGAACTGCGGCGCCGGACAGTGCTGTCTCCGCTAAGCGTACTGAAAGCCTTAAACAGGCGCAAACTCCAGTTGGCAGCGTACAGGGCCAAAGCAGGCAGCCGCAGCAGTCCGCGGCACAGTCGCAGAATACAGCAAGGCCTGCCGCTGACAATCCGAGCGCATCAAGTC
>JADINH010000160.1 GCA_017694225.1 Candidatus Avisuccinivibrio stercorigallinarum | reverse complement strand
TCACCGTGCTCTGCCATGCTTTGGCCCCTTAACTCTGGCGCTTTTGATCGATGCCGGTGAGCTGATCTACAGTAGCCCAGCAGCTGGGCACAAAGGTGTCCATGAAATACTGCACTTCAGGCATCTGACTTGCAAATTCATTCAGGCGCGGGATCAAGCCCTCGCGCACATGGGCAAATTCCTGATTGTTAAAGCGCAGTTCATCATTGGCCTTGATGAAGGCGGCGAGCAGATCGGCGGCCTTGACCAGTTTTTTGAGCTCCGGATCCACTTCATCCTGAATAATGAGATGTTCAAAATCAGCCTGCAGTTCGTCGGGCAGGGTATTGAGGCACTCGCGTTCGGCCATGGCCTCAAGCTTTTTGTACTGGCGGGTAAACTCCGGGTTCAAGTACTTGGTTTTGGTATTGAGATCCTGCAGCTTGGTCTCCGAGACCTCGTGATATAACGCAAGCACCGCCGCCTTGTTGGCATCCACGCTGCCGCCATAAAGCCGGTTTTTGATGATGCAGAGCATGTGGGCAATCACCGCGGTCTGATGGCTGTGCTCAGAGACATTTTCATGGCGGAAACAGTGCATTAAGGCCCAGCGCCTGATCAGCGACATGCGCACGATCCAGGCCAAAAAGGTTGATTTAAAAGCAGTCATCGTATGCTGTCTCCTTATTTATTTTTCAGATCCTGTATGAGCCTGCAGCTTAAAGCCTGACATCCTGACCTAAGCTTGAGTTTAGTGTGCAAAGAGCGCTGCCCCTGCTCTTCAGGGAACAGCGCTCAGCCTTACCGCTGGCTTTCTGCAGCGGCGGCTTACTGGCGGTAAGTCTTGAGGAAATGCTCCAGGCGGTCGCAGGCGTCATTGAGCACATCCACCTGCGGCAGGAACACGATGCGGAAATGATCGGGGGCCGGCCAGTTAAAGCCGGTGCCCTGCACGATAAGCATCTTTTCCTGCTTGAGCAGGTCAAGGGCAAACTTCTGATCGTCCTTGATGTTGAACTTCTTGATGTCAAGCTTCGGGAACATGTAAAGCGCACCGTGCGGCTTGACCACGCTCACGCCGTCAATGGCAGAGAGGCGGTTGTAGAGCACCTCGCGCTGGGTGTAGAGCCGTCCGCCCGGAACGATGAGCTCATTGATGGACTGATAACCGCCCAGGGCCGTCTGAATGGCATACTGCAGCGGCACATTGGCGCACAGGCGCATGGCCATCATCATCTTGATGCCGTCGACATAGCCCTTGATCGGGGCCTTGGGGCCGGTGATCACCATCCAGCCCTGACGGAAACCGCAGGCGCGGTAGACCTTGGACAGGCCGTTGTAGGTCACCACATTGACGTCATCTGCCAGGGTGCAGATGGAGCGGTGGGCCACGTCATCATAGAGAATTTTGTCGTAAATTTCGTCCGAGAAGATGATTAAATCGTGCTGGCGGGCAATCTCAATAATGTCCTGCAGGAGGGCGGTGTTGTACACTGCGCCGGTGGGATTATTGGGGTTGATGATCACGATGCCGCGGGTGCGGGATGTGATCTTCTTTTTGATGTCCTCAAGGTCGGGGAACCAGTCAGCCTGCTCGTCGCACATATAGTGCACGGCTCTGCCGCCTGCCAGCGATACACCGGCAGTCCACAAAGGATAATCCGGGGCGGGCACCAAAATCTCATCGCCGTTGTTGAGCAGGGCATTCATGGACATGGTGATAAGTTCGGACACACCGTTGCCGATGAAGACATCATCTGCATCCACATGCTTTAAGCCCTTTTGCTGATAGTACTGGGCGATGGCCTTGCGGGCCGGGAAGATGCCGTTTGACTCGCAGTAGCCCTGGGCGTTGGGAAGATTGCGCACCACATCGCGCACCACTTCTTCCGGTGCCTCAAAGTTAAAGCTGGCCAGGTTGCCGATATTGAGTTTTAAAATTCTGACGCCTTCATCTTCCATGCGGCAGGCTTCCTGATGAATCTTGCCGCGGATGTCATAGCAGACATTATCAAGCTTGTGTGATTTATCGATGTTCTTCATTACCATGGGCTCCAAATTATATCTATGCCCGAAAAATGGCTTTAAGCTGCCATCTGCCTTGGAGCAAATCAATCTAAGACAGCACTCAAGCCTTAGGTTTTTTGCTTTTATCCTGCCCAGTCTAAAGAGCAGTGAACTGATTGTAGCACCGATGCAGGGCTCAACACAAAAAGCAGGAAAAAAGGCAGAAAGAGCAGAGCACCGGGGAGGACAGTGCGGGCGGAGATGGTGCAAAGGCCGCAAAGGGAGGTGGGGGAGGAGAGGGCGGTCAGTGTCAGGGCGGGCGGGGCGGTCAGGGCGGTGCTGAAAGTCTGGGAAGGAAATAAAAAACGCAAAGAAAAATGTAAATAATGTAAAGCAGGATCTGAGATCCGGCGCGCTTTGGCGCGCCGGAGACAGGGCTTAAAAGTCCCGGCCCATCACTTCTTCATTGTAGATGTGCTCTAACACATAGCGCTCGTAATTTAGATGCGGCGAGGCCATGCGTCTGAATTTGACCAGATCGCGGGTGCGCTCGGTATAGGTGATGGCATTGGTGAACATCACAAAGGGAATGAGCTTGCCGCTTTTGCTTCTGACATAGCCCGCCAGGTTGGACACATTCTGCAGCGTGCCGGTCTTGGCAATGACATTGAGCTTGAGCGGCGGGTTGATGGTGGAGGCGCGC
>JADINH010000159.1 GCA_017694225.1 Candidatus Avisuccinivibrio stercorigallinarum | reverse complement strand
TCTGCCCGAGGCACTGTCCTGGATTTTAGCGCCCTGAAAGCACAAAACCCCGCATCACTGCGAGGTTTTGTCTGCTTAAATAAAGGTCTTTATTAAGCTAAAGCCTTGATTCTGGCAGAAAGTGCGCTCTTATGACGAGCGGCCTTGTTCTTGTGAATAAGGCCCTTGCATGCGGCACGATCCAACACCGGCTCTGCCTCCCTGAAGGCGGCCTTGGCAGCTTCCTTGTCGCCGGCGGCGCAGGCGGCTAAAACTTTCTTGACTAAAGTGCGCATCTTGGAACGTGCAGCAACATTGCGCTGACGTGCCTTCTCTGAAATGATGACGCGCTTCTTTGCAGACTTAATATTAGGCACAAATAGCTCCTGAATATATACTTAAAACCAGCCACATTCCAATCAAGGTGGCACTGAACGCGGCATTTTACCAGAAATATCTCAAAAAGTAAAAGGCGCACAAAAATTATGTAACGCACTTTTCTCCTGTGTGCAGTCTTTTATTTTGCAGTACCTCAGTACTGACCTGCGTGCCCGCTAATTGTGCACAACCTGCGAATATTGTGCACAGGCTCACGCTTCTTGGCTATAATATGAGCTTTATCAACTTTTTTGTGCTCAAAATTTTCAGGTTTTAGTAAAAGATGCGCTTATACCGTCACTTTGCTGATTATCAGGACAGATCGCAGGGCATTGCCCTCGCTGTAGGCAATTTTGACGGTTTTCATCAGGGGCATAAGGCCGTCATCGACAAAATGCTCGTTGAGGCCCGTGAACACGGCCTTAAGAGCGCTGTCATGATCTTTGAGCCGCAGCCTTTGGAGTTTTTCGGCCGCACCGTGCCGCCGCGCCTGTATACCCTGCGCGACAAGCTTAAGGCCTTTAAACAGGCCGGGCTTGATCTGGTGTTCTGTGTTTCTTTTACTAAGGCTTTCTGCTCGCTTGCCCCGGAGGAATTTGTTGAGCTGCTGTACACGCTCAATGTTAAAACCGTCGTGGTGGGCTCGCTCTTCTCTTTTGGGCGCAATGGTGCTGCTGAGTTTCCGGATTTAAAGCTTTTGTGTGCCCAAAAAGGCATCGGTGCTTTTGCCATTAATGCTGTTTCCTCTGAGGGGCAGCGCATCTCCAGCACCATGATCCGTGCTCTGTTAAATGAAGGTCAGCTTGACAAAGTCGAGCAGCTTTTAGGCCGTCCCTTCTCCATGTCCGGGCGTGTGGTGCGCGGACAGATGCTGGGCAGAAAGCTTGGATTTCCGACGGCCAATGTCAATTTGCTGCGCAAAGTAAGTCCGCTTGACGGTGTCTTTGCGGTGCAGGTCAAAACTCCTTACGGGGTATTTGACGGAGTAGCTAATGTAGGCAGCCGGCCGACAGTAAACGGCACGCGCTCTCTGCTTGAGGTCTATTTGTTTGATTTCAGTGCAGATCTGTATGGGCGTGAAATAGAGGTCAACTTTATGGCCAAACTGCGTGCTGAACATAAATTTGCCGATTTGGATGCTCTCAAGGAGCAGCTCAGGCGTGACTGCGCTCAGGCTGCACAGGTTTTACAACAGCGAAAAATTCAGGTACAAGCAAGGTAATACACATGGCTGATTATAAGCAAACCTTAAATTTACCGACTACCGCCTTCCCGATGCGCGGTGATTTAGCAAAGCGAGAGCCTAAGATGCTCGAAGATTGGGAAAAGCGCGGCCTTTATCAGAAGATCAGAACCGCCCGCGCTGGCTGCAATCAGTTCATTCTGCACGACGGTCCTCCGTATGCCAACGGCAGCATTCATATCGGCCATTCCATTAATAAGATTTTAAAGGACATCATTGTTAAGGCCAAAACCCTCGAAGGTTTTGACAGCCCTTATGTACCGGGATGGGACTGCCATGGTCTGCCGATTGAACTCAAGGTCGAAGGACTGGTCGGCAAGCCCGGCGTCAAGGTTGATGCCGCTCAGTTCCGCGAGGAGTGCCGCAAGTATGCCCGCACTCAGATTGCAGGCCAGATGAAGGACTTCAAGCGCCTGGGCGTTCTCGGTGACTGGGAGCATCCTTACATCACCATGGATTTTCACACTGAGGCTGACACCATCCGGGCATTGGGCAAGGTGATCGAAAACGGCCACTTCGTGCGCGGCAAGAAGCCGGTGTACTGGTGCCTGGACTGCCAGTCAGCTTTGGCTGAGGCTGAGGTTGAGTATTACGATGTCAAGTCTGATGCCATTGATGTGCGTTATTTGGCGGTAGATGACAGCGCTGTGCTCAAGGCCTTCAATACTGATAATGGTGAAGGTGCCGTCGCCTGCGTCATCTGGACCACCACTCCGTGGACCCTGCCTGCCTCCATGGCCATCTGCATTAACGCCAATTTCAACTATGCCTTAGTGCAGGTTAAGGGTGACAAGCCCATGCGCCTTGTCATGGCTCAGGAGCTCGTTTCCAAGGTGATGGAGCGCGCCGGTTTTGCAGATTATGAGGTGCTCTCCGTAGTGCCGGGTTCTGCCCTTGAGCTTTTAAAGTTCCGTCATCCTTTCCTGGAGCGTGAAGTGCCGATCATCTTGGGTGCCCACGTTACCATTGAAGACGGCACCGGCTGCGTGCACACTGCTCCGGCTCATGGTATTGACGACTACAATGTGGGCCAGAAGTACGGTCTGGAGGTGTTCAATCCGGTAGGCCCTGACGGCTGCTTTATTAAGGGCACGCCTTTCTTTGAGGGGCTTAATGTCTTCAAGGCCAATCCTGAAGTCATCAAACTGCTTGAAAAGAACGATGCCTTAATCTGTGCCCGTTCCATTCTGCACAGCTATCCGCACTGCTGGCGTCACAAGACTCCGGTGATTTTCCGTGCCACCGAGCAGTGGTTCATCACCATGGACGGCAACGGACTGCGCAAGCGTGCCCTTGAGGAGATTAAGAAGGTGCGCTGGATTCCGGCCTGGGGCCAGAACCGCATCGAGGCCATGGTCTCACAGCGTGTGGACTGGTGTATTTCCCGTCAGCGCACCTGGGGTATGCCCATTACCATCCTGATCAATAAGGAAACTGGTGAACTGCATCCCAAGACTTCTGAAATCATCGAGAAGGTTGCCAAGGCAGTTGAAGAGAAGGGCATTCAGGCCTGGTGGGATTTTTCTGTTGAGGATTTAATCGGCCCTGAAGAGGCAGACAAGTACTACAAAGATCCAAATACCCTCGACGTGTGGTTTGATTCAGGTTCCACTCACTTCACCGTGGTGGACAAGCGTCCTGAGTTCAAGCACAAGGCTGATATGTATCTTGAGGGATCTGATCAGCACCGCGGCTGGTTCATGTCATCTTTAATGCTCTCGGTGGCCATGAAGAATGAGGCACCGTACCGCGAAGTTCTGACCCACGGCTTTACCGTGGACGGTCAGGGCCGCAAGATGTCAAAGTCGCTGGGCAACGTAATCGCTCCGCAGACTGTGATGGATAAACTTGGCGCTGACGTGCTGCGCCTGTGGGTGGCTTCCACTGACTACACCGGTGAAATTGCAGTGTCAGATGAGATTTTCAAGCGTGCATCTGACTCCTACCGCCGCGTGCGCAACACCATCCGCTTCCTCCTGGCCAACTTAAACGGCTTTGAGCCCAAGAAGGATATGGTGCCCTTTGAGGAGATGATTGAGCTTGACAAGTGGGCAGTGTCACAGGCACTGCGTACTCAGCAGGAGATTATCTCTGAATATGACAATTATGACTTCCATCTGGTGGTAAAGAGCCTGATGCGTTTCTGCTCCATTGAACTGGGCTCCTTCTATCTTGATATCATCAAGGACAGACAGTACACCGCCAAGGCCGAGAGCAAGGCCCGCAGATCTTGCCAGAGCGCTCTGTACTTAATTGCTGAGAGCCTGGTGCGCTGGATCGCTCCTATCCTGTCATTTACTGCCCAGGAGGCCTGGGAGGCTATGCCGGGAGAGCGCGATGAGTTTGTGTTCACCCAGACCTGGTTTGACGGCCTGAAGGGCCTGCCTGATGATGCCAAATTCAGCCATGAGTTTTGGCAGCGGGTGCTCTCCTTCCGCGATGAGGCTAACCGCGCCATCGAGCAGGCCCGTGCAGCCGGCACCATCGGCGGCTCACTTGAGGCTGAGGTTAAGATTTACTGCACTGATGCGGCCTTAACTGAGACCTTAAAGGCCTTGGGTGACGAGCTGCGCTTTGTGCTTATTACCTCACGTGCCGACGTGATGGACGGTGAGGCTCCGGCTGGTGCCGTGAAGTCTGAGGACGGTACTTTAGCCTTTGTGGTGACTAAGTCGCAGGCGCACAAGTGCGAGCGCTGCTGGCACTATGAAGCAGAAGTTGGTGCCAACCCCGAGTATCCTGGTTTGTGCCCGCGCTGCATTGAGAATATCAAGGGCGAAGGCGAGAAGAGGCAGTTTGCATAAGCATGTCTAAACTGCCGCTCAGTCAGTCCGGCGCACGCTACTTACTTATAAGCATCCTGATCGTGATCATCGATCAGGTATGCAAGTATCTGTGCGTGACCTATATTGAAAGGGGAACCATGGGCATCAGCGTCACCCCGTTTTTCAACCTGGTGCACGTCTATAATCACGGCGCGGCTTTCAGTTTCCTCGCTGAAATGGGAGGCTGGCAGCGCTGGTTTTTTGCCGGCATTGCCGTGGTGATCGGCCTGTGTTTTGTGGTGCTGATGCTGCGCACCCCTAAAAGCCACCGTCTGACCTGCACCGCTTTTGCGCTGTTCGTCGGCGGTGCAGCCGGCAATTTAATTGACCGGGTTCATCTTGGTTATGTCATCGACTTCCTGCTGTTTTACATCAAAGGCGATGACTTCTTCTGGGCCTATCCGGCTTTTAATATTGCCGATATCGCAGTCTGCGTCGGCGCAGCTCTGCTTATCCTGCTCTCCTTGTTCGGCAAACACGAGCATGACAAAAAGCAGGAAGCAAAGAGCAAAGCAGACGGTCTGCCGCGGGTCTAGCCCGCTTTTGCAGTTTAATTTTCAAAGGCCTGCCGTTTGTGCAGGTCTTTTAGTTTAAGCTGAAGCAGTTTTCAGCAGTTAGAGGTTTGATATGGGATTTAAGGTATATCTGGCAAACACCCGCGGTATGTGCGCCGGTGTGGAACGTGCCATCAAAACCGTGGAGCTGGCACTCGACAAATACGGGCCGGAAAGAGTGTATGTGCTGCATGAGGTGGTGCATAATTTTCATGTAGTCAGTAATTTAAAGCAGCGCGGCGCGCATTTTGTGGAGAGTCTTGATGATGTTCCAGCGGGCGCGGTGCTGATTTTCTCTGCCCACGGGGTGGGGCTTGCCACGGTGGAAAAAGCAAAGGCTCTTGGTTTTACCATCATCGATGCCACCTGCCCGTTGGTCAAGCGCGTGCACTTTAAGATAAATAAGGCCGCGCAGCAGGGTAAGGATGTAGTGGTGATCGGTCATCAGGGCCATCAGGAAGTGCTCGGCACCATCGGGCAGTATTCAGGTGATCCGGCTAAAGTGCACGTGGTTCTGACCCCTGAGGATGTGCAGCAAGTGACCCTGCTTTCTAACCAGGTCATTTTTGCCACGCAGACCACTTTATCGGTGGATGAAACGGCGCTTACTGTGCAGGCCTTAAAGCAGCGCTTTCCGGAGATTGAAGGTCCGCGCCGGGATGACACCTGTTTTGCCACGCAGAACCGGCAGAGCGCCATCAAGGATCTGGCTGAAATCTGCGATCTCATTTTGGTAGCAGGGTCTGCCAACTCCTCAAATTCCAACCGGCTGCGCGAGGTGGCGGAGCGGGCAGGCTGCAGAGCTTATTTGGTGGAAGATCACAGCATGGTCGATTTGAACTGGCTTAAAGATGCCAAAGTTGTCGGGGTCAGCGCGGGTGCTTCAGTGCCTGAGTATGTGATCACCGAGCTGCTGGACTTTTTGCGCGACCACGGCATGACTGAGATTGAAAATGCCGGTGAGCGCGGTGTCATGCGCTCTTTCCCTCTGCCTGAGGGGGTTTAGCTTAAAGTGAGGGCCGGGTTGTGCCCGGCTTGTTCCCAGGGCCGCAGCTGTACTGCTGCGAAGTTTATTTGTTGATTTCCTTTAAGAAAGAGATGAGATCTGCCTTGGAGATGGGGGCAATGCCGCAGCGGCAGGCATTGTCTAAGGCAAGATTGATGAAGGCAGTACGCGACATGCTGTGTTCGCGCGCTTTTTCATTGACCTTTGCAAGCAGGGCCGGGGATAAAGTAAAGGTGATTTGTATTTTCCTGTCGGCCGGATCAATAGGCTGGCGGCCTCTTTTGCGTTTGGGTTCGGCCTCAGTTTCAGTGATCTCTGAGATGTCTTGATCCTTTACGCTCTGCTCACTCATGTCCTGGTCTCTAAATCAAACGTTAACGCACATCGATGCTTTCTAAGCACATTCTAGCATATTGACAGGCCGCACAGAATCTTATGGTCAGATGTTCTTTTCTTGACAGCGGCTTGAGCTCTGTCAAGGTTAAAGCAGCAAATATCAGCACACTTCAATGAAAATTTGCTGTTAAAACAAGGACTTAGCTGACGGTTTTCAGTTTTGGCCTTATCTTTGCTTAAGTCAGTCTGTATTTGAAATTGTCAGGAGAATTATCATGACTGAAAGTGCAGACTTAATGACTGAGGTGTTTGAAAAGGTTCCGTCTGCCATCATTGTGATCGATGCCCGCGGGATGATTAAAAAGGCCAATGCCGGGGCGCATGTGCTGCTGGGTGAAAAGCAGCTGGAGGGCAGACGCTGGGTTGAGGTGATCAATGCGGTATTCCGTCCCAAGCGCGATGACGGTCATGAGATCTCCACCCGCGACGGCAGAAGACTGCAAGTCTCCACCATGCCGCTCAGTCACGGCCAGCTGGTGCAGATGACCGATCTTACCGAGACCCGAGCGCTGCAGGATAAGTTAAATCATATGGAGCGTTTGTCATCGCTCGGCAGAATGGCAGCGAGCCTTGCGCATCAGATCAGAACACCGCTGTCAGCGGCCATGCTCTATGCGGCCAATCTTGGCAATCAGAAACTGCCGCAGGCCTCACGCCAGGCCTTTCAGAAAAAGCTGATGGAGCGCCTGGCTGCCCTGGAAGGACAGATAAGTGACGTACTGCTTTTTGCCCGCACTGGTGAACAGACGGTATCGCGGGTGGATGCAGTGGATTTAATCTCGGATGCTGTGAGCAATCTTGAGGCAGTGACGCAAAAACACGGCGCCAGGTTTATCTCCGAGATCGGTGAAAAACCGATGATCATGCTGGCTAACGCCGTGGCGCTGTCTGGGGCTTTGACCAATCTGTGCACCAACGCGGTTGAAGCCGGGGCAGATACGGTCAAATTAAGCCTCAGTGCAGACCATGATTTTATCTACATCCGGGTGGGCAATAACGGCCCTGAAATTCCGGAGAGTTTAAAAGAACAGATCTTTGAGCCTTTTTACACCTCAAAGAGCAGCGGCACCGGCCTTGGGCTGGCGGTAGTGCGTGCTGTGGCCAAGGTGCATCAGGGCAGTGTCTATCTGGAAAGCTCTGCAGAGTTTCCGACCATCTTTACTTTAAAACTGCCGCGCTACACCCGCGAAGCGGCACCCTCTGAGAGCATCAGCACCGGGATCTTTAAGCGCAGAGTACAGCAGCCAGAGGGCCGGGACGCTGCCTGAAAGCGTACTTAGCTTTATATGAAAAAGGCAGAGGTACACAAAGCCCCTGCCTTTTTCGCCGGGCCTTCTGCAAGCCCCTAAGATCACAGCAGAAGGTCTTTACGCTGCTGTTATTTGTCGTCCTGCACTGCACTGGTGATGCCGCAGGCTGCTGCGGTGAATACCACGTCTGACGAGCTGTTTAAGGCGGTCTCAGTTGAGTCCTGCAGCACGCCGATGATAAAGCCGATGCCTACCACCTGCATGGCAATGTCATTGCTGATGCCGAAGATGGAGCAGGCAAGCGGTATTAACATCAGTGAGCCGCCGGCAATGCCGGAAGTGCCGCAGGCGCAGAGTACGGCGGCGATGCACATCAGCAGAGCAGACAGGAAATCAGTCTCGATGCCTAAGGTATGGACAGCTGCCATGGTCATGACCACGATGGTCACGGCAGCGCCGCACATGTTAATGGTGCAGCCCAATGGAATGGAGATGGAGTAGGTCTCACGCGGCACTTTAAGCTTCTCGCACAGCTCCAGGTTCACCGGGATGTTGGCTGCAGATGAGCGGGTGAAGAAAGCGGTAATTGCCGACTGCGAGATGCAGGTGAAAATCAGCGGGTAGGGATTTTTTCTGGTGCGTACAAAGACGATGATCGGGTTTATCACCAGGGCAACCAGCAGCATGGTCACGACCAGCACCGCCAGCACATGCACGTAATTTAGCAGGTTGGAGAAACCGCCTTCTGCAGTGCAGGAGGAGTAGACGAGGCCCATCACGCCTAAGGGGGCAAAGCGGATCACAACGCGCACGGCACCGCCGACAGTTTTGGCCAGATCATCGAGCACCAGCTTGGTATTCTCATGAGCAGAGCGCAGGATCAGTCCAAAGATCACGCCCCAAAACAAAATGCCCACATAGTTGCCGCTAAGCAGGGCATTGACCGGATTGTCCACCGCCTGGCGCACGAAGTTGAGCAGCACTTCAGAGATGCCATGCGGCGGGGTGATGTCGTCGGCGGCAGAGGCCAGCTCAGTAAAGGTGCTGGGGAAGGCATAGGACATGACCAGGGCCAGCATGGAGGCCAGAGCCATGGAGATGAAGTACATAGCCAGAATGGGGCGCATATTGGTCTTGGTGCCTTTGCGGTGGCCTGCAATGGCGGCAACAACCAGCACCAGCACCAGAAGCGGTGCAATGGCCTTTAAGCCCGACACGAAGAGGGAACCGAGGGCCGGGAGCACAGTGGTATCGTAAGGGTAGATAAAGGCGATGATAATGCCAAGGATGAGACCAAGCACCACCTGCATGATAAAGGGGACTTTGTTGAAAGCCTGCAGCAGGGGATGGCGGGCTGAGTTTTGCTCAGACATAAAAAACCTCGCTAAAGAAAAATGTAGGCGCATTATACCTCAATGGTGTACCAGAACCGGGTAAAAACAGCCGTTTCCTGCATGCTATACTGAGCCATACCAAGATAAAAGCAGAGTTTCGGGCAGCTTTGATGGCACGCATCAGCATCAGCAGACTGGCACAGTATGCAGGAGGCATTGAGCTTCTGTCCCTGTCTTCGCCTTCTTTTAGCTCCATCCTGCTGCAGGGGCCGCTGTCCGCTGCACGCAGAATAGAAAAGAGCGGTGCGGCCTGTTCTTTTCTCCATCCACAGCTGCCGGAGCATGTGTTAAAGCCCATTAGCTTTAAGGTTGCGCCGGAGCAGAAGCTGGCGCAGGCGGTATTTGAAGGTCAGAGTTTGTCAAAGCTGCAGCCTTTTTTGCAGCAGGGGACGCTTCTGCAGCAGTACAGCGCCGGTAAGCGGCTGGGCTTTATGCTCCGCAAGCTGCATGAGCTGATGATGCCCTCTGAGCTGACGCAGACGCCGGGGCAGTGGCGTAAGCAGTGTGAGGCGGCCATCTTGTCCTACTTTAAAAGTCCGTACCGCTTTGCAAATGATGCAGCTGCGCTGACTTCATTGCAGCGGCGGCTTAACTTCATGTTCGCGCAAAAGCTGGTGCTGACTGCAGGCAGCATCAAAAGCCGTTTGCTCTTTGTCGGGGCTGAAGGGCAGATAGTGCTGCGTCCGCTTCTCAAGCTTAAGGCCGCTCCGGCAGTGCGGGATTTTGTGCAGCTCTCTGCAGCGGACAGCGCAGACTTTCCGTGCTTTACTGCCGGGGCGGTGGACGGCTATTTTGGCGCAATGGATAAAACCAAGTTCTGGCTGTCGCTTGCTCTGTACTGCGCCTATTACGCCACCGCAGGGCTGGCGGCCGAGCTTGCCGGGCGGGAGGCACGGCAGAGAGCAGGGGAGCTTGATCTTGCGCAGTTTGAGCAGAGTCTGGCTGCGGCAGAGCGCCAGAGCCGCCGTCTGTGCCGGGACTTTAATGACTTTACCCATCCGATCCCGCGCTGGTATAAGCTTGAGGAAGTGGAGCAGGTGCGTAGGACTGCCCTGCGTCTGGGGCTGTAGAATGCAGAAAAAAGAAAAGACCCTTGCGGGTCTCTCTTGCAGTGGTGCCCAGGGCCGGAGTCGAACCGGCACGAACGTATAAGGTTCGAGGGATTTTAAGTCCCTTGTGTCTACCTATTTCACCACCTGGGCTCAAATTTTCAACGCTGTGTATTCTACTAAAATTACACGGCTTGTAAAGGTCTTTTTAGTCTGCGCCTTTTAGGTTGTCATCCTGCTTGCGGTCAAGTGAAACCGAGAGCTCCATGATGGAGGTCTCGTCCTTGCGCGCGATGTTCACCTCGACATCATCCTCGCCGGCAATGGGGACGTATTTCTTTAAAACCTCAATGATCTCCATGCGCAGCTTGGGCAGAAAGTCCGGGGTGTTCATGCCGGCACGATCGTTGATGAGCACCAGGTGCAGACGCTGCTTGGCCTCCTCGCGGGCTGATTTTTCCTTTTCCTTGCCGAAGATGGCTTCTGAAATTACGTTAATTAGTGACATAAGCTTGCCTCTTAATTAATTTCTGGAAAAGAGACGGCTGAACAGGCCTTTCTTCTCGGTGACAAAACGCAGTTCAACCTCGTTGCCAAGCAGTCTCTCCACCGCATCATCGTAGGCCTTGCCGGCATCGGATTCCTTATTGAGGATGATTGAGTTGCCGGCATTTGAGGCCTTGAGCACGTCAGGGGACTCCGGAATGACGCCTAAAAGCGGTATGGTCAGCAGTTCCTGCACATCCTCAACCGAGAGCATCTCGTTTTTGCTTACGCGCTGCGGGATATAGCGGGTGAGCAGCAGCTTGGCTTCAACGGGCTCCCACTCCATTTCTGCACGGCGGGACTTTGAATTTAAGATGCCGATGATGCGATCGGAGTCACGCACGGATGAGACCTCAGGGTTGGTGGTTACAATGGCCTCGTCGGCGTAATAGAGCGCCATCAGGGCGCCGGATTCGATGCCGGCCGGGCTGTCGCAGACCACATATTCAAAGCCGGCCTTGTCAAGTTCGCGCAGTACGCGGCCGACGCCTTCAATGGTGAGGGCATCCTTGTCCTTGGTCTGGGAGGCCGGCAGCACATAGAGGTTGTCTACGTGGCGGTCTTTGATTAAAGCCTGATTGAGCTTGGCTTCCTTATGGATCACATTGATGAAATCGTAGACCACACGGCGCTCGCAGCCCATAATAAGGTCAAGGTTGCGAAGCCCCACGTCAAAATCGATGACGGCGGTTTTGTAGCCTTTTAAGGCAAGACCGGTGGCGATGGCGGCAGATGATGTGGTTTTGCCTACGCCGCCCTTGCCGGAAGTTACGACGAGCACGCGGCACTTGAAGGGCTCACGATCCGGCATCTCTGGCAGCGGCTCTTTGGGGGCATGAGCGATTTCAGGCTCAGGAGCTTTTTTCTCAGCTGCTGCCTGAGCTTCTTTGCCTGACACTTCATCGGTTTTCTTTTCATCTGCCTTTGCGGTCTTCTCTTCAGCCTTTTTGCTTTCAGCTTTGGCGGCTGAGTCATTTACCTTTTTCTCGGTATCCTTTAAGTCCTTTTCCTCTGACATTTTGTGTCTATCCTTTGCTTAACTTTAAATTGGTTGATAACGCCGGGCTGCTTTTTTCGGCGAAAATTCTTCTGCCTGCCAATAGCGCAGTGAGGTGCCCTCAAGTGATACTACCACTTTGACGTCCTTTCCCTGCAGCGGTCCTATCAGCGGGTCGCTTTCCATGTCCTCAGCGGTCTGATAATTCCCGGCAATGGAGACCAGCGAGGGATTGAACTGTCCTGAGGCATAGATAAAAGCTTCGGTAAATCCGGGATCGGCTTCATTGCGCGGGCTGCCTGCATAGACTTCACCGCCCTTGATGTCCCCAAAGACAATGATGTGATGCGAAGCAATAACGCGCGCACCAGGGCCGATAGAGCCGAAAATGACAATGCTGTTGCCCGGGGCTGAAATGGTTTCACCTGAATGCACCGTGCGGCTTATCAAGGTAAGCGGAGTATTGCCCAAAACCTCAACCGGCACTTTGACCTCTACGCGCTCAACCACCACCTTTGGCTTTAAATTTTCCTCGCGCACGCGCATTGCATGATTGCTGTTGACTACGGGAACCTTCTTTTTTGCAAGCAGATCTGCACGCTCCTGCGTGGTCACGCCGGAGAGCCCGATAAGATAGATATCGTGCTTCAGGCACTCTGCGTGCATGCCTGCAAAGTCCATTGCTTCAAGCTCTGCAAAGCTTACATTGGAAACATCCAGCACAAAGGAACGCTCGCGGTAAGCTTCATGATTTGGCACTATCTTTTGTTCAAGCAGTGCCGGCAAATCATCAAGCAGGCCGCGGGAGAGTTCAAGTATATAGAGAGAAAAGCCGGTACGGGATATAGAGCCTGCATATGTCTCTGGCTGTTTTGTTGTAATGATGGTATCAGTCATGTGTGCAATGTTCTATATGCCGCAAAGTTAAAAACTGTCGCGATTCTAGCACAGCAGGCTGATCTTTGTTAAGAAATCCAAAGTAAGGACGCTGTTTTTGGCTATTTCGATGAATTTTGTCTGAGTGCTGAAAGTCACTTCTGATGGGATTGATGCATCTCTGTCAGACTGCTGTTATTTCCTGTGTATTGAGCTTAAGGCTGAAAAGTGAAATCAGTTCAGCGTTGCGCACGGCCGCACGGATCTGCCGCCAATGGAGCACAATGATTTTAACGAACTTTTGTACCGCTCAAGTGAGCGTTGACCTGCAGATAACTGAACAGGAGCGCTGCGTAAATAAAAATCCCTGAGCCGCAATCTCAGGGATAAAAGTCTATTGCAGGTTGAGCTTCTGCAGTGCACGGCGCCTCGGAGTTATCCGCCGCGGCTTTTCTTTTGCTGTCCGTTTTGTCCGGCTGCTCTTTGTTTTGGCAGCAGGTGCAGCATCTTTTGTCTGTACCGGTGAAGACCCAACAGCGGGCTTATTGCTGACATCTTTGAGTTTGGCCTCTTCTTTGAAGAAGCTGAGCTTATTCTCACGGGACTGCAGCACACTGTTGCCTTCCTTGGCAGGCTCATCACGGGCGGTGGAGAGCTTGACCAGTTCACGCTTGTAGAAGGTGACCTTAAAGGTGGTGCCTTCGCCCACTTCACTCTTGAGCTTAATCTTGCCGTGATGGAACAGCACGGTGCGCTTGACAATGGAGAGCCCCAGGCCGGTGCCGCCGGTCTTGCGTGAGTGGCTCTTGTCCACGCGGTAGAAGCGCTCAAAGATGCGGCTTTGATGCTCCTTGGCGATGCCGATGCCGGTGTCGATAACTTCGATAACATACTTGTTTTCAAGTTCAGTCAGCCGCACGGTTACAGAGCCGCTTTCTTTGTTGTAGTTTAGGGCGTTGTCGCACAGATTGTAGATAAGCTCGTAAATGTAGCGGTAGACTGCCGGGAATATAAGATCAGTGCCCTCAAGCTTTAAGCTTACATTGCGCTTCTTTGCTTTGATGGCAAGCACTTCAAAAACTTCGCTTACTATCTTGTGCAGTGATACATTCTCAAACAGAGCCGAGCCTGAGCCTTCATCGAGGGCGGAGAGGAAGATGATGTCTTCAATTAAAGAGATAAGGCGCGTGCCCTGCTCACGGATGCGGCCTGCAAAGAGCTTTAAATCCTGCGGCTTGACGATGCCGCTTTCAATTAACTCAGCTGAGCCGATGATGGCCTGCAGCGGGGTCTTGAGCTCGTGCGAGACATTGGCGGTGAACTCCTGGCGCTGGGCTTCGGCGCGCTTGGTTTCGGTTACGTCAATGATAATGAGCGCGTAGCCGCATACTTTGTCGTCAAGACGAATTTGATTAAAGCGCAGGTGATAGTCACGGCCGTCCTTTTCTATCTCGCATGAGCGCTTGGTTACTTTGCTCTGCGGATTGAAAAATTCACGGGCCTGCTCACCGCGGTCAATGGCCATGAAGCTCTTGCCGATGCAGTCATCGCTGATGCCGAAGATCTTGCGGGCAGTCTTGTTGATGGTCAGGATCACGCCTTCGCTGTTGAGCAGCACCAAGCCCTCTGACATGCTCTTGGTGATGGTCAGGAACTCTTCATTCTTGTTGCGCAGCATGTTGGTGTGCTCATCAATCTGCCGCTGCTTTTTGTCAATTTCAGTTAAGAACGGCTTTATTTCATCATAGCAGTCCTGCGAGAGCGGGTGATTTAAGTCAATGTTGTACAGCGGCATCAAAATGGCGGTGGAAATCTTGGAGGCAAACCACATTGACAGCGCACAGAGCACAATGATGATCACCACGAAGTAGGCGAGCATGCGGTAGGTTAAGGAGAGCATGCTGTCAGTGGTAATGGCGGTGCGCAGAATATTGCCGTCCTTTAACTGAGCCGCCCAGTAATAGGTCTGGGTCTCAAGCGTATCAGACCAGCGCTCACTGTTGCCGTGTCCGCTTTGCATTGCCTCAATAATTTCTTCGCGGTTAAGATGATTGTCAAGCTCGCTTGAAGCTTCATTGTCAAAGATCACGGTGCCGTCTTTGGCAATCAGGGTGATGCGGTAGGGGGTCTTGGGCGCATCTGTTAAAAAGGGGAGTCCTACATCCTCATATCCGGCCGCTAAAATTTCGTGCACGTGCTCCAGGCGGTCGATTTCGTTGGATGAGATTTCCTCATGGGTGATGAATAATACTGCTCCTAATGCCAGGATTAAAGACAGCAGGGTGGAGAGGAAGATGGCACGGAATATTTTCTGATTCAAAAGTTAAAAAGGGCAGTTGACCTGCCGCTTTCCCCCTGTGTTATTCGCTGTATTCTACTTTGTAGCCCACACCGCGCACTGTTTTGATGATTTCGCCCATGCTCTGCAGCTTCTGGCGCAGAGTCTTAATGTGTACGTCAACCGTGCGGGTTTCGCCGTCGTAGTTGGTGCCCCAGACTACATCAAGGATCTGCTCGCGGGTAAAGGCGCGGCCGCGGCTTCTGCACAGCAGGAGCAGCAGCTCATATTCCTTTAAGGTCAGCTCTAAAGTTTCACCGTTTAAAGTGACTTTATGGCCAAGTTTGTCGATAGAAAGAGCGCCGATGTTAAGGCAGTTTTCGTTGACATCCTTGTTGGTGCGGCGCAGCACTGCCTTGACGCGGGCTGCCATTTCCATCATGGAAAAAGGCTTGGCCAGGTAGTCATCGGCGCCTAAATCGAGGGCCTGAATCTTTTCAAATTCAGCACCGCGGGCAGTGGCCATGATGACCGGCAGATCCTTGGTCTTGGTGCGCTGGCGCAGCATTTTTAAAATCTGTATGCCGTCGAGATCGGGCAGCATCACATCGAGGAGCACGAGCTCCGGGAGCTCGCGATCCAATGCCTCGAAGAAGGCCTTGCCGTCGGCAAAGCCTGCTGCTTCAAAGCCCATCGATTGTAATGTGTAGATTTCAATTTCGCGGATATTAACGTCGTCTTCTACACAATAAATCATTTGCTGTTATTCCTCGTTCTTGTGATTGCCGGTAATGGCGAAGATCACCCACTGAGCAATGTTGCAGGCGTGATCGCCGATGCGCTCAAGGTACTTTGCAATCATCAAAAGATCAAGAGAGGTCTGGCCGTCCTGATCGTGGGCGCGGATGCGCTCAACGAGCTGGGTCTTGATCTTGTAGAAGAACTCGTCGACTTCATCGTCATGCTCCAGCACATCCTGAGCTGTTTTCAGGTCGCGCTTGATGTAAGCATCGATGCAGCCGTTGACCATCTTGATAGTGGCCTTGGCCATCTCATCGATAAGTGAGATGTCGCCTGCCTCATCAAAGTCAAAGTTCAAGGTGATCTCGGCGATGTCGCTGGCCTGATCGGCAATGCGCTCCATGTCGGTGATCATCTTCAGGGCTGCACTGATAAAGCGCAGATCTGAGGCAATCGGCTGCTGATGCAGGATAAGTGACAGGCATAAAGCCTCGATGTCACGCTCCTTCTTGTCGACTACAGTGTCGGACTTGTAGACATTGAAAGCCATGTCCTTGCTGTGATCGTGCAGGGCCTGGCTGGCCTTGGCGATGGCATTTTCGCAAAGTGAGCCCATTAAAATGAGCTCATTGTTCAAAGTAGCGAGCTGAGCGTCAAAATGAGTACGCATATTAACCAAATCTCCCTGTAATGTAATCTTCAGTACGCTTGTCAGAAGGCTTGTTGAAGATCTTGTCAGTCTTGTCAAACTCAACTAAGTCACCCAGGAGGAAGAAGGCAGTGTAGTCGGAAATACGCACGGCCTGCTGCATGTTGTGGGTCACGATGACAATACTGTAATCCTTCTTCAGTTCAAGCACCAGTTCCTCAATCTTGGAGGTAGAAATCGGGTCAAGGGCTGAGGTTGGCTCGTCCATTAAGAGCACATCGGGTTTAACGGCAAGGGCGCGGGCGATGCACAGACGCTGCTGCTGACCGCCGGACAGGCCTAGGGCTGAGTCCTTTAATCTGTCCTTTAATTCATCGAAAATGGCGGCATCGCGCAGGGACTTTTCCACAATCTCATTTAACTGAGACTTGTTCTTGATGCCGTGGGTGCGCGGGCCGTAGGCGATGTTGTCGTAAATGCTCATCGGAAAAGGATTAGGCTTCTGGAATACCATGCCCACTTCCTTTCTTAAATTGTAGACATTGATGTCTGAGTTCACGATCTCCTGGCCGCGGTAACGGATGGAGCCTTCAAGACGCACGCTGGGGATGAGGTCATTCATGCGGTTTAAAGTCTTGATGAATGTGGACTTGCCGCAGCCTGACGGTCCGATTAAAGCGGTAATGGCATTTTTTTCAATCTTCATGTTGATGTTGTGCAGCGCGTGGTTCTCGCCGTACCAGAGATTGAAATTTTCTACATCAAAAATAGTTTCCATGGTGTTACCTAATTACTTAACTTTTTGCATGTGGCGGCCGAAAGCCTGGGCCAGATAATTGGTGATGAAGCACAGAATGAGCAGGATGGCGGCAATGACGAAGGCCACTTCAAACTCACCCTGTTCCTTGGCGTATACGTACAGAGCAACGGTCAAGGTTGCGCCGGAGCTGGTGATGCCGTCGATATAGCCGTGCAGAGCATGGGCAAAGCCTGCGGTGAAGAGCAGGGCGGCTGATTCGCCGAGCATACGGCCGGCAGCCAAGATACAGCCGGTGACGATGCCGTCGATGCAGCAGGGCAGCACCACGGTGCGGATCATGTGCCAGCGGGCGGAACCGAGGCCGAAGGCGCCTTCACGGTAGCCGTTGGGTACTGTCTTCAAGCTCTCCTGAGTAGTACGGATGATGACCGGAATACTCATGATGACCAGGGTCAGAGAGCCTGCAAGCAGTGAGGTCTGCAGACCTAAGAACTGGCAGAAGAAGAGCATGCCCACGAGGCCGTAGATGATGGACGGAATGCCGGCCAGAGTTTCAACTGCGTACTCAATCACCTTGACTAACTTGGGTGACTTGGCGTACTCAGTCAGGTAAATGGCGGCGCCCACACCTAAAGGCAGCACGATCACGATGGCGGTGGCCACCAGGTAAATGGTGTTTAAAATGTCCGGCAGCACACCAATGGTGCCTTTTAAGTAAGAGGGCTTGGTGGTCAGAATTTCCCAGGAGAAATTCGGGATGGCTCTAATCAAGATATAGAGGATTAAGAAACCAACCAGAGCAATGGTCAAGCTGACGCATACCAGCATGCAGCCTTTAAGCAGATTAGTATGCAGAGCTCTTGAGGCCGGGATCTTATCCGGGATGGCGTCTGATTTTACAATGTCAGTCATTTTCTTTTTACTCCGCAGTACTTACTTTCTTCTAACGCGGCCGTGCTTGAGCAGCAGGTTCAGGGCGGCGTTAATCAGCATGATGAACACGAAGAGCACCAGGGCGATGGAGAACAGGGCCTCACGCTGCAGACCTGAAGAGTAGGACATTTCGCTGGCCACAGCGGTGGTCAGGAAGCGCACGCTCTCAAAGAGTGACGGCATGTTGGCTGCGTTGCCTGCGACCATCATTACAGCCATGGCCTCACCGATGGCACGGCCAACGCCGAGCACCACGGCAGCGGCGATGCCGCTCTTGGCAGCAGGAACTACCACGCGGTAGTAAGTTTCAATTTCATTGGCGCCCAAAGCCAGGGAGCCTAATTCATATTCCTCAGGCACTGCCTCCAGGGCGGTGATGGATACCTTGATGATGGAAGGCAGAATCATCACGGCCAGCACGATGATGGCGGCAAAGAGTGAGGCACCGTCAGGCAGGTCGAAGACGTAACGGATGCTCGGCACCAGAACCAGCATACCGATAAAGCCGTACACTACTGAAGGGATGCCGGCCAGCAGGTCAATAAGCGGCTCAATGGTAAAGCGCACCTTGCGCGGAGCGAGCTTTGCCAGATATACAGCAGTGAAAAATCCAAGCGGCAGACCGAGCACGATGGCACCGGCAGTACCGTAGATGGAAGTTAAGATGAAAGGCAGAATACCGAACAGAGGTTCAGCGGCAGTTGAAGCCCACTTGCTGCCAAACAGGAAATCTATAGGGCCGATCTTAACGATTGCAGGGAGGCCTGCAATGATCAGATAGACGCAGATAAGCAGCACAAAGCCGATGTTGATGATGCCCAGTACCAGGAAGATGGTACTGGCTATCGCCTCGATGCTGTCCTTGCTATTTTTATCTGTGAGATTCATTTTCTTTGCTTTCTTTGTTGACTTAATTAAGGCAGGGTTTCCCCTGCCTTCAGTAGTATGTGCGTAGTGTGTTGTGCAGAGATTACTTTAAAGGCACCACGCCGGACTGAATAATGATGGGCTTGGCTTCCTCAGATAAAGCAAAGTCGAAGAATGCCTGGGCGCCTTCAGAGAGTTTGTCGGCCTTGCGGGTCACGAGCACGAACGGACGCTGTACCTTATAGCTGCCGTTCTGAACGGTTTCCTCAGAAGCGGTAACACCGTCAACAGTCAGAGCCTTGACCTTGTCAGACAGAGCAGCTAAGGAAGCATAGCCGATAGCATTGGGGTTCTGAGAAACAGTGGTGATCACGTCGCCGGTAGCGGTCAGCTCCTGGCGGTACTTGCACTGATCCTTGGTGTTGGTAACGGTCTCAAAGCCGTCACGGGTGCCTGAACCTGCCTCACGGCCGATTAACACCACCGGAGCATCAGCGCCGCCGACTTCCTTCCAGTTGGCAATCTCGCCCTTGTAGAGCTTGGCGATCTGATCAACGGTGAGGTCATTGACCGGGTTCTGATTATTTACCACCAGCACGATTCCGTCTAAGGCTAAGGTGGTGCCGTTTAAATCTTTCATCTCGTCTTCAGTTAAAGCGCGGGAAGACAGACCGATGTCGCAGCGGCCTTCCTTGGCAGCGGCAATGCCTGAACCTGAGCCGGTAGGATTGTAGGTGAAGGCCGCGCCGTCATACTTCTCCATGAAGGCTTCGCCTAAAGAGCCGATGGTCTTCTCCATGGAAGTAGAACCGTCGGTTGAAACAGAATAATCAGCTGCAAATGAAGGGGCTGCAAAAGCAGCAGTCATGCATACAGCGCCAACGAGACCTAAAAGTTGTTTTTTCATTTCTAAACTCCAAAGTGGTTTTTAAGCTGCGCATAGATTAGAAATTCTTTGTAAAATTGTGATGGCGATCTCTGTAAAATCTCTGTAAAGAGTGCTGATTTTTGTAAAAGTTCTTGATTCTTCAACAAATTTTCACGATAAGCACGCAGAGCTTTTTCCGGCAGGCTTCAATTTAAAAAGGTGCTTGGTGTCTGATAAGAGCTGCAGTCAAGAAAAATTTCCTTGAAAATCAAAGTAATTTTTAAAAATTTCGCAGGCTTTACAAAAAATTTACAACCTGGCACTTTTTAGTTTACAAAGCATTTTTAACATAGCCTCAACATTTTTAATCGAGAGGTTGTTAATTCTATGTTTACTTCCAAATCTGTGCTTGCCCTGGCTTTAGCCGCTGCAATTCCTGCCTTAACTGCCTGTGCAGGTTCCCAGTCTGCAAACGTTGATGACAGTGCTCTGTATCAGAGAGCCGCCAAGGGCGATATCACTCAGTTCGCCGGTGCCCGCAGACTGAGCGGTGACATGACTGATCTTTATCAGAAGGAACTCCTTCATGCTGCACAGAAGCATGCCAAGAATGTGATCTTATTAATCGGCGACGGCATGGGTGACAGCGAAATCACCGC
>JADINH010000158.1 GCA_017694225.1 Candidatus Avisuccinivibrio stercorigallinarum | reverse complement strand
CCACGAGCTCCTTTAAGTCGAGGAAGCCCGCACCGCCCTTGACGGTATGGAAGCTGCGGAAGATGGCATTGAGCAAATCTTTGTCATCCGGCGTCTTTTCAATCTGCACCAGCTGCTCATCGAGTTTTTCGATGATTTCGCCTGCTTCTACCAGAAAGTCCTGCAGAATTTCCTCATCCATTTCCTCTTCCCCCTTGTATTAAAAGCCCAGGCTTGCCAGCAGATCGTCCACGTCGTCCTGCGAGGTCATCACTGCGCCGCTCTGCACCTGCTGCTCGGTGGCCGGCCCCTGCGCCTCGATGGCCTTCTGCACCTGCTTGGCCTCGTCAAGCAGCTGCACGCTCTGTGAGCGCAGCTGCGGGTTGATGCCCTCAATGCGGCTGAAGGACACCAGGAACTTCACCAGTTCATTCTCCACTTCAGTCACCAGGGCGATCACCTTTTGGATCATCTGGCCGGTCAGATCCTGATAATCCTGGGCCATTAAAATTTCGTTAAGCTGCGATGAGAGCACATCGACATTGCCCTTGGTGTCGTTGAGCATCTCATCTATCTGATGGCACAGCGCCACAAATTCAAAGCGGTCAATGCGCCCGTGCATCAGCCGGTCCCAGACCGGCATCAGATTGTCAATTGACTGCGTCAGTTTCTGTACCAGAGGAGTGCAGGCATCCACGGCATCGAGGGTGCGGTTTGCAGCCTTGTCGGTCATCTTGATGATGTAGCGCAGGCGGTCGGAGGCATCAGGTATTTCTATGTCAGCAATATCGCGCAGACGCGGATCTTCGGCAAAGGAGCGGATTGCCTCGTGCAGATCGCGGGTTAAGGTGCCGACCTCGTTATAGAGGCTGGGCTCATAGTTATGCATCAGAGTGATGAACTTATTGTCCGCCTCCTCCTGCATGCCGGCCTCAAGGTACATGCACAGCTCCCTGGCATCATCCAGGGTGATTAAAGCCTTTTTCTCTTGAACTTCAGGGTTTTCAGCTGCGTTATCCATAAGACATTCCTTTTTGCTTTACGCTCTACTCAAAGCGCTCAAAGATCTTGTCGAGCTTCTCCCGGAGAGTGGCAGCGGTAAAGGGCTTGACGATATAGCCGTTGACGCCGGCCTTGGCGGCCTCAATGATTTGATCACGCTTGGCCTCAGCCGTCACCATCAGCACCGGCAGCGAGCGCAGCTTGGGGTTGGCGCGGATCGCCTTGAGCAGATCAATGCCCTGCATCACCGGCATATTCCAGTCTGTGATCACAAACTGAAAGTCGCCGGACTCGAGCATCGGCAGCGCCGTCGAGCCGTCGTCGGCTTCATGGGTATTGTTGTACCCCAGATCGCGCAGCAGGTTTTTAATAATGCGGCGCATTGTAGAGAAGTCATCTACAATTAAAATCTTGATATTCTTATTCAAGATTAAGCTCCTTTTAATTTAAGCTGCGTCCTGGCAGCCCTGCTGACGGGCTCTGCCTCTTTAAAAGCACTGCAGGCGCAGTAACAGCAGTGCCTTAAAAGCTGAAACCCAGCCGCCGCATCTGGACCTGCGGAGGCAGGACTTCAGCTTTTTATTCAGTTGCGCCAGTCTTTTAACATGGAGCGCAGGCGGGCCATGGCCTGTGACATGATCTGGCAGATGCGCGACTCGGATAAACCATAAATCGCACCGATTTCACGCAGATTCATTTCTTCGTCATAGTAGAAGGCCAGAATCTGCTGCTCACGCTCGGGGAGCTTCTTGATGGCCTCAGCTAAGGCCTGCTTGAACTGTGAGGAGGCTAAGAGATTGAACAGCTTGTCCTCACGGTGGTCGCTGCTCTCACCGATGACGTCATCGCTGATGCCGAGATCTTCAATGCCCACAATCTGGGAATTGGAGCTGTCCATCAGCATTTGATAGTATTTTTCCAGGCTTACTTTTAATTCGGCAGCAATTTCGCTGTCTTTAGGTTCTCTGCCCAGTTTATGTGACAGAGTAGTCATGGCATCGGAGATCTGGCGGGTATTTTGATGCACGGAGCGCGGGGCCCAGGAGGCCTGGCGCATTTCATCGATCATCGCACCGCGCACGCGGATGGTGGCATAGGTTTCAAAAGCAGCGCCGTGTCCGTCCTCAAAGTTCTGCAGCGCGGACATCAGGCCGAGCATGCCGGCCTGTATCAGGTCATCAAGCTCCACCGACGCGGGCAGGCGGGCCTTTAAGTGCAGAGCGATGCGCTTGACCAGCGGGGCATACTGCTCCACCTTTTGTGCGGTTAGATCGCGCTTTTGCTGCATATAGGCTTTAGCGCCGGTATACATTCCCAATCCTTTTATTCTAATTTTAATGTCGAAGCCTAACACTCTGCCGTGTATTTTGGTGCGCGGCAGTGGTGCACCTGTTGCAAAATATAGCACAATGGCCGCTTTTGTCTAATGTCAGACACGCAAAAAGCTGAGCTGAATAACAAAATTGGGCAGAAATCTGCGCTATATTTTCTAAACTGCACTTTTTTGCGCAGTTTTTCGGGGATGGGCCGCCAGCTCTGCCGGCCTCACCCTGTCCACATTGTGGAGCCTGTTTTTGGGGCACAGCCCCGGTTAAAACCTTTTGTTTCTTTTCCCCTGCACTTGACGCGGCAAAACCCGCGCAAGTCAGGTTTTAAGCGTTAAGGCGCACTAAGGCGCGCCGCTTTATCACTGTGCTCAAATCAAGGGCATGGAGCTGGAGCTGCTGCCGCTTTCGGGCCTGCGGATCAAATTTTCCACAAAGAACTCCAGATGCCCCCCGGCCTGCTCGGGCACCGGCCAGGACAGCGCACGCACCGCCAGGGCCTTAAAGGCAATGGAAGCAGGCGACTGCGGATAGAGCTCATAGACGCACGAGCGCTGCTTAATCGCTTTGCGCATATTGGGATCGCTCGGGATGCAGGCGATAAGCTCCAGGGTCACATCCAAAAACCTCGTCGTGACCGAGAGGAGCTTTGAGAACATCTGCTTGCCCTCCTCCAGGCTGTGCACCTGATTGGCGATTATTTTAAAGCGCTGCACGCCGTAGTCTTTTTGCAGCACCTTCATCTGGGCGTAGGCATCGGCCACCGAGGTGGGCTCATTGCACACCACCATCAGCACATCCTGTGCCGCACGGGCAAAGGACAGCACCATATCCGAGATCCCCGCTGCGGTGTCGACAATCAGAAAATCGATGTCTTCATCAAGGCTTGAAAAAGCCCGGATGAGCCCTGCGTGCTCGTCCACCGAAAGCTGTGCCATTTCCTTAAGGCCCGAGGAGGCCGGCACAATGCGCAGGCCGTGGGGGCCGGTCTGAATGATATCGGCAAGCTCACACTCCCCGCGCAGCACATGCCCCAAATTGCGCTCCACCTTAAGGCCCAGCATCACATCGATGTTGGCCAGGCCCAGATCTGCATCAAAGAGCATGACGTGTTTGCCCAGGGAGCACAAAGCCGCGGCTAAATTTAAAGACACGCTGGATTTGCCAACTCCGCCCTTGCCGCCGGTTACGGTGATGACTTTTACTCTCCGGTTGCGTCTTACTGCTGACATGTAATTTTTCCTTATAACTTTAGCTGTCAGTGCTGCAGTGCGCTCTGCACTGCATCATCTTCCACGCAGGCCAAAGCCTTTAAGGCCATGCTCTGCGCCGAGGGCACGGCCAGATCCTCCGGCACGCGCTGCCCGGTGGTGATGTAGCACAGCCTGATGCTGCTGCCTATCACCAGTGACAGGGCATCGCCCAAACTGCCGCATTCATCGAGTTTGGTCAGGATAAGTCCGGACAGGCCGAGCGGTTTGAACTGCTCATAGGCCTTTTCGAGCACCCTTTTCTGCGCCGTAGCGGGCAGCACCAGATAATGCTTGAGTTTAAGCTTAGTCTGCAGCTTGAGCTGTGCAAGCTGCGTGCCAAAACGCTCGTCCTTAAAACCCACGCCAGCGGTGTCGACTAACACCAGGCTCTTGTCGCGCAGGGTATAGAGCAGCTCAGGCAGCTCATTTAAGGACTTGACCGCAAAGGAGGCGCAGCCCATGATGCGCCCGTAGGTTTTGACCTGCTCCACTGCGCCGATGCGGAAATGATCGGCGGTCACCAGGGCCACGCGCTCGGGGCCGTAGCGCATCACAAAGCGCGCGGCCAGTTTGGCAAGCGTGGTGGTTTTGCCCACTCCGGCAGGTCCTATCAGGGCCACAATACCGCCTTCGGTAATGATTTCATCAGCGCCCGTGGGAATGCGCAGGGCCAGGATTTTGGCAAGCTCCCTCCAGGCAAAATTAAAGGAGGCATCCGGGCTCACCGCCGCGGCAAATTCATCAGAGAGCGCCCCGTCAAAGCCTGCTGACTGCAAGAGCTGTGACACCATGGCCTTGACCGGCTCCAAGCGGCTTTTTTGCTCTGACATCAGGCCGGCCAGTTCAAACTGCAGGAGGCGCCTAAGCTGCGCCATTTCATCACTTAACTGCTGCAGCGCCGCGCCGCCCTGTGCGGAGGCTGCGGCAGTACCCGCGCCCGCGCTCTTAGTGTCAGGAGCGGCAAAACTTTCAATGCCATGCTCGCGCATCACCGCGCTCTGGGCCTGACGGCGCTTTTCATCGCGCTCCATCAAGGCCGCTAAATCACTGTCCTCCCCTAAGGTTTTAGGCGGAGTGTCGCGCCGCCTGGCCGCTGCCGGTGCTGCGGAAGGCGCAGCGGAAACTGCGGCAGAGGCGCTGCCCGGTGCAGCTGCAGCTGTCTCTGGGCTCTGCAGCTGCTCCTGCACCGCCTGCTGGCGCTTTAAAATATCAAGCAGGCTCTGGGCAAAGGCCGCACCGCCATGGGTGCTGCTGCCGGCGCCTGACGCGGCTGACGTATTTTTGGCGCCCGCGCTGCCTGCCGTGCTCAAAGAGACCTCGTCATCGCCCAGATCACGCTCAAAGGGGGAGTTGTTTGTCAAATTTCCGCCAGGCACTGACGGATTTGTGCCATGCTGCGGCTTTTTACTGAAGGCTGCTGACGTATTTTTGGCAGGGCTGTCATCTTCAATGCCCGCGACGATTTCCACTCCGCCGTCCACCCGCTTGTTGGACATGATCACGGCATCCGGGCCCAGCTCTTCTTTAATGAGCGTGAGCGCAGAGCGCATATCCTTTGCAGTAAAGCGTTTAAGCCTCATATAAAGGTTTCCTGCCTGTTAAATTTTTCTATGCTCGAAGCCTGTAGCAATCTTTTATTTTAATAATTTAAAATTTTAGGTGCAGAGTGCGCTGTTTACGCTCAGCGCCGGATGCATGATCCTGCTGCACGCTGTCCATCTTAACAGCAAAAAGTGCGCCGCGTTTTGCGTCAGGTTCACATTTTTGCTTAAAAGTTCTGAATTTGTGCACACCAAAGCGTCAGAAATTTGACAGCAAGGCTGTCAGCGCGCGATGGCCCCCTGTCCGCTGCCGATGACCGAGACGATTTTAATCTGCTTGTCATCAGGCACTTCCTGATAGGACAAAACGCGCAAACCCGGAATGGTGTTTTTGACAAAGCGCGAGAGCGTGGAGCGCAAAATGCCGGAGGTAAGCAGAATAGCCGGCTCGCCCTGCATCTCCTGCGTGGCGGTGGCGTCATAGAGCGATTTCTGCAAGCGGTCGGCAAGGCCCGGCTCAATGCCCACGCCGGCCGCACCGCCGGTCTCCAATGACTTGTGCAGCACTTTTTCCAGGTCGGGCGCGAGGGTGATGACCGGAATGAGCTCCGCCCCGCCGCAGATATCCTGCAAAATGAGGCGGCGAAGGCCAATGCGGCAGGCAGCAGTGAGCACCTCCGGATCCTGGCTCTTGGGCGCATATTCCACCAACGTCTCCAAAATCGTGCGCATATCGCGCACCGGCACGCCCTCATTGAGCAGGTTCTGCAAAATCTTGGTCAAAAGCCCCAGGGAGACTACGCCCGGCACCAGGCCGTTTACCAGTTTGGGCTGGGTCTTGGCCACGATATCGAGGATATTCTGCACTTCCTCCTGCCCGAGGAGCGCCGCACAGTTATTGGCCAAAATCTGCGACATATGGGTGGCTATAACAGTTGAGCAGTCCACCACGGTATAGCCAAGGCCCAGCGCGCGGTCATTGTCAGACTTGTTGATCCACACGGCATCAAGGCCAAAGGCCGGATCGCGCGTTTTAAGGCCCTCAATTTCACCAAAGACCTGCCCGGGGTTGATGGCCATGTCCCGGTCGGGCTGTACTTCAGCCTCACCAAAGGTCACGCCCATTAAGGTGATGCGATAGAAGTTCGGCCCCAAGTCAAGGTTGTCGCGGATATGCACCGGCGGAATGAGAAAACCAAGATCCTGCGAGAGCTTTTTGCGCACGCCCTTGACGCGGCCCAGGAGTTCGCCGTTCTGAGCTTTGTCAACGAGAGGAATGAGCCTGTAGCCCACCTCAAGGCCCACCACATCCACCTCTGAGACATCATCCCAGGACAGCTCCTTCTGCTCGGGCAGCGGCATCACCTCGGCGGCATTCTTGTCCTTTGCCGCCGCGGCAGCAGCGGCTTTGGCGCGCTTCTTTTTGATAAGCTGCCCAAGCGAAAAGGCAATCAGCGCCAGGGTAAGGAAAGCCACCGCGGGCATGCCCGGAACAATGCCCATCACAAAGAGCACACCGGCCACGATGAAAAGGACCTTGGGCTCAGAGAAGAGCTCGCCCATCACCTGCTGCCCCATTTCCTTTTCGGTGCCGCTCTGGCGCGTCACAATGATGGCTGAGGCCACGGAGAGCAAAAGCGAAGGAATTTGGGCCACCAGGCCGTCACCGATGGTGAGGATGGTGTAAATGCGTGCGCTTTCAGACAGCGGCAGGCCGTGCTGCAGCGTGCCGATAATAATGCCGCCTACGATATTGATGATTAAAATGAGGAGGCCGGCCACCGCGTCGCCCTTGACGAACTTGGAGGCACCGTCCATGGAGCCGTAGAAGTCAGCCTCGCGCGTAACCTCCTGACGCCGCTCCTTGGCCTGTTCCTGATTGATAAGACCGGCGTTTAAATCGGCATCAATGGCCATCTGCTTGCCCGGCATGGCGTCCAGGGTAAATCTGGCGGTGACCTCAGAGATGCGCCCTGCGCCCTTGGTGACCACGATGAAGTTGATGATCATCAAGATGGAGAACACGATGATGCCGACCACATAACTGCCGCCCATCACCACCTGGCCAAAGGACTCGATCACATGCCCCGCCGCTGCGGTGCCTTCCTGGCCGTGAATTAAAATCACGCGGGTGGAGGCCACGTTAAGGGACAGGCGCAGGATGGTGGTTAAAAGCAGCACGGTGGGGAAAGAGCCGAAATCAAGCGGCTTTTTGGAGTAGATGGCAACGAGCAGCACCACCATGGAGAGCGAGATATTAAAGGAAAAGAGCAGGTCCAAAAGCAGCGGCGGCATGGGCAGGGTGATCATGGCCAGGCAGGCGAGCACCAGAACCGGCGTGCCCATCTTGAGCATTAAAGCGCGCTTGTAGGCGGTGCTGCCGATGGCAAGTCCCTTGGCAACCTTGGGGTTGGCCTTCACCTTTCCCAAAGTCTCGGACACCACCGGCGACAGCTTAATCTTCTGCCGTAAAACGTCTAATACTGCCATGTTTACCCAAACTAACAACTAACTGACGCGAAGCCTTGCGTCTTTATCCTGCTGAAAATTGTAAGCCTTTCAGGTTTCAGCGTCCTGCATTAAAACTTAACCTGGCTCAGCGGCCAAAGCAGTCATCCAGGGCCTTGAGCAGCCCAATCAGCGCACGGTGTTCAGCCCAGCGCCCGCGCCAGAACTCCTGCGCCATCGGGGCTATCTTTAAAGCCTCCGGCAGCGGGCGTCCGGCCTCAATCAGCGCGCGCAGGCGCGGCAGCAGCACATACTCAAGCCACTGCTGCAGCTCCATGGTATCAAGGCAGAAAGGGGTGGTGGACAAAAAAGCTGCCTCCTGAGGCCGCCCCTCTGCCCCCTGCCAATAGCCCAAACGGCGCAGCTCGTTTTCAATCTCATCGAGCTTGTCTGCCACGATTTTTACTGCATCTGCCATCTCTTACCTCTGCCAAAAACCTGACTTGTTGTGCTGTGTGCAAGACTCATGCCCGGGCGCCTGAAGATCCTTCTGCGATATTAAGATTCTTGATATCTGCAAGCTCATCTTCCTTGCTCTTGAACTGTGACATGTAGAGCGCTGCATAGGCCCCGCCCTTTTTGAGCAGCTCTTCATGGCTGCCGCGCTCGGCGATCAGGCCGTCATTGACCACCAAAATCTCGTCGGCATCGCGGATGGTGGACAGGCGGTGGGCGATCACAATGGTGGTGCGCCCGCGCATTAACTCATCAAGGGCCTGCTGCACCACTTTCTCTGACTTGTTATCAAGCGCTGAGGTGGCCTCATCGAGGATCACGATGGGGGCGTTGCGGATGAGCGCCCGCGCAATGGACAGGCGCTGTTTCTGGCCGCCGGAGAGCGAAATGCCGCGCTCGCCAATCTGCGTCTCCAGCCCGTGGGGCAGTGAGGCTACAAAGTCAGTCAAATAGGACTGCTCCAGCGCTCTTGCAATCTCCTCGTCAGTTGCATCGGGTTTGGCGCAGACGATATTCTCGCGGATAGTCCCCTGAAAGAGGAAGCTGTCCTGGAACACTACCGCAATCTGTGAGCGCAATGAGCTTAAGCTGTAGTCCTTGATGTTCCTGCCGTCAAGCAGAATTTCGCCGCTGTCAGGCTCGTACAAACGCGGAATGAGCGAGCACACCGTGGTCTTGCCGCCCCCTGAATTGCCCACTAAAGCCAGCTTGCGCCCCATCGGCACGGAGAACGAAATGCCCTTTAAGATCTCGCGCTCTTTGGTGTAAGAGAAGTGCACGTCGCGAAATTCAAGGCCCTCTTTGACCTCCGTCAAGGTCTCACCTTTGTCCTGCTCGTCTTCAAAGGAGCGGTAGTCAAGCAGCTGATAGATGCGATCGAGTGCCAAAAGCGCCTGCTGCACCGAGATAAAGTTGTTGCCGATGGTCTTTAAGGGCGTATAGAGCATAATGAGGGCGGCGAGGAAGGCCACAAAGGAGCCTGAGGTGATGGCGCCGGTTAAGATTAAATGCACGCCAAAGTAGAGCACCAGAGCCACACCGATGGCGCTGACAAAATGCATCACCGGGGAGAGCCAGTTGGTGTCACGCACCAGCTTGACGTTCATGCGGAAGATAAACTCCGCCCGGTCTTTAAAGGCGCGCTGCATCAGGCCCTGCAGCGAGAAAGCCTTAATCACGCGGCTGCCCTGCGTGGTCTCATTGTAGAGCGTAATGATCGAGGTATTGCCCTGCACGGACTTGGAGATGATCTTCTTGATGCGCCGGCGCACAACGCGCAGCGGCAGAATGAGAAAGACCAACACGCCGATGGCGCAGCACGACAGCTCCCAGGAGTTGTACAAAAGCACCGCCACCAGGGAGAGCGAGGAGAAGAACTTGGTCAAAAAGAGCTTGATGTTGGAAATCAGGCCGCTTGAGGCCTGCTCGGCATCATTGTAAAAACGGTAGATCACGCTGCCTGAATTATTGGCATCGTAAAACCTGGTGTCAAAGGTCAGAAGTTTGTAGTACAGCCTCGTTCTGATCAAAAGATTGATTTTGCCGCCCACATAACCGTTGGTAAGCGACGACAAATAAATAAAGAGGCCCTGCACTAAGGTAAAGGCGATGATCACCGCCGGCACATAGGCGGCAAAGGAGGCCTCCTGCGCCACCATCACCTGATCGGTAAAGGGCTTTAAAAAGGCAGCGATGACCGCATCAAGCGCACCTACCGGGATGGTAAGCAATATGCCCAATAACGCCAGCGGCCAGTAAGGCTTTAAAAACGGCCAGAAGAGCTTGTAGCCGCGCAGAAAGCTTGTGGCATCCTGATTTTTGGTGTCAGAGAGGATAATGGGATAGTAGCGGCGGTCGGTCTTGTCATCGGCCTTTTGAGCCTCAGCCTGAGCTTCGGCCTCAGCGGCTGTGGCAGCAGCGGTCTCTGAAGCAGCCTTAGCATTTGCCGCCTTGGCAGAAACCTGTTCTGCCCCGGCTGCGGCTGCAGCGGGTGCGGCTTGAGCTTCCTTATTATCAGGCGTGGTGGAATTGACGGTATCAGCCTGCTTGCTTTCAGGCTGCGGCAGCTGTTGTTCCTGCTTATCCTGCACTTTTCTATCCTTTATTGCGCTGTGGGCTTTTTTAGGGTGCCTTAAAACACAAAATCCCTGCAGAGAGCAGGGATCTTGCTGCTGCGGTCATTATATCAGGCCGCAGCACGGTTTTCTCTTAAGCGCTGAGGCTTAGAGGAACTTGAAGGCTGAACGGGCGATCATCAGCTCTTCGTTGGTCGGGATCATGAAGACCTTGACCTTGGACGAAGGCTTGGAAATGAGGCCGCCCTCAAAGCCAAGTCGGGCCAGGGCCTTCTCGTTAATCTCCTCGTCAAGCTCAATGCCTAAAGGCTCACGGAGCATCTCGCAGGTGATCTTGCGGGCTTCCCAGCAGTTCTCACCGATGCCGCCTGCAAACACGATGGCATCGACATGGCCGAGCGGTACATAGTAGGAGGCAATGAACTTGGCTAATCTGTAGCAGAAGGTGTCCATGGCCAGAGTGCACTTCTCATCGCCGTGCTCATAACCCTCGCAGATCGGGCGCATGTCAGAGGACACACCGGAGAGCGCCAGCAGGCCGGACTTCTTGTTAAAGAGCTCCTGCACTTCGTTCGGGGTCATGCCGCGGCGCTCGCACAGGAAGAACACCACTGAGGCGTCAATCGAGCCAGTGCGGGTGGCCATGACAAGGCCGTCAAGCGGAGTAAGACCCATGGAGGTGTCCATGCACTTGCCGCCCTTGACTGCGCAGACGGAAGCACCGCCGCCCAAATGGCAGGTGATGACGTTGACTTCCTCAGGCTTCTTGCCTAAATACTCTGCTGTCTGCTGTGAGAGGTACTGATGGGAGGTGCCGTGGGCGCCGTAACGGCGGATGCCCATCTCCTTATAGTATTCCTCAGGAATGGCAAAGCGGTAGGCCTCAGGCGGCATGGTCTGATGGAAGGCAGTGTCAAACACGGTGACATGCGGAATGTTCGGGAATGACTTGCGGGCTGCCTCGATGCCCAGGATGTGGGCCGGGTTGTGCAGCGGAGCAAACGGAATGACCTTTCTGATGTTCTCAACTACAGTGTCATCAACTAAGGTAGGCTCAGAGTAGTACTCACCGCCGTGCACAATGCGGTGGCCGCAGGCCACGATGGCGGATAAGAGATCAGGATGCGGTGCTAAGATTTCCTTTACTAAATAATCGAGGGCCTGGCTGTGATCAGCGCCGGAGATCTTAGCCTTGCTCTTGGGATCATCACCAAAGCGCCAGGAGATTTCAGCTTCAGGCAGACCTAAGGCCTCAGCCAGGCCGCTTAAATAGACGTGGCCGTCGGCCGGATCGATGATGGCGAATTTAACGGAAGTACTGCCGCAGTTGATAACCAGACACAGTTTTAAATCAGACATGACAAACCTTACTTGAACTTAAACAAATCAAAAAATCTTTACCAAAATGCCGCCAGGGCGGCTCAATCACGGGCGCTATTTTAGCATTGATCAGACAAGCCGCGGTATAATACAACCGGCAAAAGTTCGTTTTAGTGATACAAATCAACATTTTTACATACAAAAACTCAAAAGGTGATCGAATGATCGATGTTTCAGGCCTGCGCCGCTCTTATACCCGCGCCGGACTCTCCAGAAGTGATCTGACCTCAAAGCCGATTCCGCTGTTTGAAAAATGGCTGCAGGAATGCATTGATGCCGGGCTGTATGATCCCAACGGTGTGGTGGTCAGCACGGTCAATGCACAGGGACAGCCCCACTCACGCATGGTGCTGCTCAAGGGATATGATGAAAAAAGTCTGATCTTTTACACCAATTTCGGCTCCAGAAAGGCCCATGATATTGCAGAGAACAACAAGGTCTGCCTGCTCTTTCCCTGGTACTATCTTGAGCGTCAGGTGATCTTCACCGGCACCGCCGAGCGCATGTCGGCTGCCGAGAGCATCAAGTATTTCCACTCCCGCCCGCGCGACAGCCAGATCGGCGCCTGGGCCTCGCATCAGTCCTCGCGCATCTCAGCGCGCTCCGTGCTGGAAAAGGCTTTTCACGAGATCAAAGAAAAGTTCAAGGACGGCGAGATCCCCCTGCCCTCCTTCTGGGGCGGCTTCCGCGTCACCTTTGACAGCGTGGAGTTCTGGCAGGGCCGCGAGAACCGGCTGCACGACCGCTTTATGTACACCAAAACCGACAGCGGCTGGGATATCGAGCGCTGGGCGCCGTAAGCTCAGGCTGAGCTTGGGCAGCGCAAACTCTCTGCAAGAGATCTGCTCTCTTTAAAGCACCCTTCTTAGCTGCAAGGCAGGCGGCAGCGCAGCACCGCCTGCTGCCGCCTGCATAACTTACCTCAGCAGCACTGCACCCGGCACACTGCACTATGGCGGATGCACGCCTGCAAGTCATCTGCTCAAATTAAGGCTCAAAGCGGCACCGGCATCAGGTTCGCTTTTGCCTGCAAAAACAGCCTGCGCTTGTGCAATGTCACAACTGATAAGACCAAAGCGGGCTCCATTGCCCCTCAGGCTGCAGCTCAGTGCGCCTGCTGAAGCGCTTTAACGCCCCAGGCAATCAGTTCACCGAGATCGACATCGGGATGTGCCTTGCTGTAATGGCGCAGCTTTGCTGCTGCCTCAGGCGGCAGCGGCTGATGCTCCGCACTGCAGCTTAAATGCAGGTAACGCAGTGCCGCCAGTGCGCGCTCCCCTTCCAAAAAGTACGGCCTTTCGCGCTGAACTGCCTGATACAGCCTGGTGCTGCAGCGCCCGGCAAACGCTGCGCAGTCCTGATGCAGGGCGCCCAAATCAGGACTGCGGCTCAGCGCCCTGGGATCAGCGGCCCGCAAGGCCGCAAGCCAGGGCTGCACCCGGGCAAAAGCCTCTTCATATACGCACTTAAGATCGTCGCGTGTCAGCAGCTCCAGCCCGCCTGTCTGCTGCGTGCGCAGCAGGGCAGCCTTCTGGCTGAGCACAAAAAGCTGCACCAGCAGATCAATGACACCCTGCGAATACGCATACAAGGCATCATTAATCTCCTGGGGAATGATGACGGGGCTGTCCTTTAAAACATTGCAGCGCCACAGCCTGGAAAGCAAAAACTCCCACTGCTCACTGCCGCGGGGCAACGGCTGCCATAAGAGCGTATCTGCCACACTCACGTGCCCGCAGGAGGCAAGTTCACGCTCTACAAATGAGCTCAGCACCAGGCTGCCTGAAAGCAGCACGGGCATGCAGCATTTCCTGGACAGCCCTGTCAGAAATGTAAGCAGCTCTGCTCTGCCGTTTCTGCGCGACAGGAGGTTTTGCACATCCTCGATCACCAAAATGCCAAGGCGGCAGGAGCGCAGCAGTGCTGCAACCTGCCCGGTCAGCTCATTGACATTACTGTCCTCTGTGCCGGGGTGGGCCTGGTGGTTCTCATCCAAACACGCATCAAGAGCGCTTAAGATATCGGCACATAAGTCATTTATGCTGCCTTTTTTCCGGCAGGAGACCTTAAGATAAACCAGCTGCAGCACCTCCCCATGCGGCAGGCTGGAGTGGCGGATCACCTGAGGATACAGGCGCAAAATGCGATCGATGCTGCTGCCGGCTCCCATGCCGGAGAGCGCGCTCAGGGCAATGACCGGCAGAGATCTGTCCACATGCTTTACCTCATTAAACCTGACAATCTCCTTGCTGCGGGTCAGCTGCATCCTGGTGTAAGCCTCTTGTATACCTCTTAACGCCTCTGCCTGCTTGTGCAGCTGTACACTGCGGACATAGCCCGAGCGGATGCAGATATCCACAAGGCGCTGCAGCCTCAAGTGCTGAGGCAGGGCAATAAACAAGTTGCGCGGCAGGCTGTCAAGCCAGAGATCTCTCTGCCCTCTGGAGGCTGTGGGCACGAGTTTGGAAAAATCAGACTGCTCAAGGGCCTCAATGAGGCTTGTGTTTCTCCAGGCCAGGTGATCGGTCAGCGCCTGAATAAAAGGATTGCCAAGAAAGTCACTGAAAGTGCTTGGCACATAGCGGGCTTCGACAGCGTTCATAGGCATCACTCCGGCAAAAAGCAAAACTTCCAGGATAAAAGCTTCTTTTATCTTACTTTGTTGCAGACTTGCTGTCAGGTGTCAGCTGCTGCCGCTGAGCATTCTGCAGCTCCTGGCAAAGAGACTGCAGGCAAAAGCGCTGCAGATCCCAAAACCGCCTCAGCATCATTATTTGTGCTAAGATAAGCGCAAAAACTTCTAATCCTTTACTCATTTTTGAGGTTTGATCATGGAAAAAACTCTGGCCGTGGCAAATACTTTTCTGCTGTGGTCGCTCACTGAAGCAAATCTTGTCACGCCGATGAAGCTGCAGAAATTAGTTTTTTATGCACACGGCTGGTATCTGGGCAACACGCACAAACCCCTGGTGGATGGGATCTTTGAAGCCTGGCCGTGGGGCCCCGCCATCTATTCTCTCTACGATACCTTTAAAAAATATAAAGGCGAGCCAATCACCAAGCTCGGCACTGAAAAGAATTACCGTT
>JADINH010000157.1 GCA_017694225.1 Candidatus Avisuccinivibrio stercorigallinarum | reverse complement strand
GAGCTTGACGTGCGCGGCCTGATGAATGTGCAGCTGGCTGTGCGTGAAGACAAGATCTACTTAATCGAGGTCAACCCGCGCGCCGCCCGCACCGTGCCGTTCGTCTCCAAAGCCACCTCACTGCCGCTGGCTAAGATTGCAGCCCGCATCATGGCCGGCCAGTCCCTTGAGGATCAGGGCATTACCGAGGAGATCGTGCCTCCTTACTATTCCGTCAAGGAAGTGGTGCTGCCCTTCATGAAGTTCCCGGGCTCCGACCCGATTTTGGGACCTGAAATGCGCTCCACCGGTGAGGTCATGGGCACTGCCAAGCTCTTCCCGGAGGCCTACGCCAAGGCACAGCTTGCAGCAGGTTCCAAGCTGGTGCGCTCGGGCCGTGTGCTGCTCTCCATCCGCAACTCCGACAAGGCTGCCCTGCCGCGTCTTGGTGATCTGTTAATCAAGGCCGGCTTTGAGATCGATGCAACCGGCGGCACCTACAAGTGCCTGGCCGAGGCCGGCATCCCGGCACGCCATGTCAAGAAGGTGTATGAGGGCCGCCCGAATATCCTGGACGGCATCAAGAGCGGCAATTACTCCTGGGTGATCAACACCACCGAGGGACGCCAGTCTGTGATGGACTCCCGCTCCATGCGCCGCGGCGCCCTGCAGTACCGCGTAGCCTACTGCACCACCATGAATGCTGCATTAGCAGCCATGGAAGCCATCACTGAGGATGAGTTCAGCACCGTGCATTCACTGCAGGAGCTGCATCAGAAAATTAAGGCTCAGCAGAGCTAAAGAGTTCTGACAGCTAAAAAGGAGGGCGGCAAACAAGCTGCCCTCTTTTGTTTTGGGCTGACGAAATAAGGCCGAACTCAATTTTACTGAGCAGCTGAGCTCAGCGCTCGTACTTGGCAAAGCCCCTGGCGCGCATGTAACCTGCAGGCAGCAGCTGCCCTGACAACTCACGCCGGTCAAACAGCTCATCAAATGGCATCAGCTCCTCCTCAGCCTTCGGGAAGGCAAAAGAAGTCAGCTCCGGATGCTCTTCAGCTTTTTCTCCCTGCAGCAGCAAGGAGGTCAGGCTCAGTTCAAGGCCCAGAGCTGGCAGGAGCTCATCCTCTGAAAGCCCCTGCTGTGCAGCCAGCGCCCGCGCCTTAGCAGATTTAAGCGCCCGCTCCTCAAGCCCTGCCTGCGCAAACAACCGCTGCATGAAAAGCTCCCTGCCGCGCAGATAAATAAACAGATCAAGGCTCAACGGCTGAGTGTTGAGCCAGCGCGTCAGCACTCTGAGCACAGAGCGGGCAGAGCAGCCGGAACCCTGCTCCAGCTCAGCTAAGGCATCAGACTGCAGGTGCATAAGCACCTTATCTGCATTAAAGTTCAGCATGACTAAGGCTCCATTCCAGAGAAGCACTGGGCTTGCTGCTGCACGCCTGCAGCCCTGGGCTTCAGGCAGCAGTTCCACTGCGCCATCAGGCTTTTGGCGCTGCCATCCGGGGGATTAAACACTGTCTGAGCAGCCCTTTGAGCGTCTGATTTAACTTTGGCTGTACCTGCAGCCTTTTGCCCACCCTGCGCCACCTCGGATGCGCTGCTGCCGATTAAGCTGACGACTATTTCGTAAATTTCCGGCGCCCGCTCCGGCCAGGAAAGAGAGAGCTGAAAGGACATACGCTGCTCAATCCGCTGCCATTTGGCTGTCCCTGCAGGAAACAGGCAGAAGTGAACCTTCAGGCCGCTTTGATCGGCAAAATCCTGCAGCAGATGTTTAAAGCGCAGGTTTATATTTCCGCGGCTGTCAGCACAGTCTGCGGCAACAAGAATACTGCCAGCCTCAGGGTATCTTTCCTGCCCCATACGGCTCCACCACTGATTAAGGCTGCAAACGGCAAACTCCGCACTGTCATCGCTGATAGCTGCAGGAACAAAAAACTCATTTGGACTGCCGCTGCCGCTTGCTGCCCTGCCATCATGCCGCTCAGGCTGTACTGCAACTTTCTTTCTGAGCTCGATTGCTGCTACCGGCAGCTGATTTTGCAAAAAGACCTGGCAGCGGCTGCTGAGGAATTTAAACTGTGCTTCCCGCTCATCTGCTGCTATCGAGCCTGCGGTTCTCTTATTTTGCTGAAGCACATATCCGGCATCCTTTAAAATTTCGCCGATGACTGTATGGCTGACCTTGATGTGATAATCTCGCTCAAGGATCTGCTGAATGCTCCTCAGACTTTTGACTGACCAGCTCAGCGGGCCGTCATTACCGCCTGCTGCACCCTCAATGATTTCCTTGATGGCGCTCTCAAGATTGCTGATCAAGGCTGTTGACTTTTTACGTCCAGCGCCTGCCGCTCTGATCCGCCTTTTACCGCCGGCGTCATCCGTGCCCTGGTCACCGTTTTTCTGACCATCAAGCAGCGCCAAAGCTTCTTTTTTGCCCTGTGTCAGCGTGGTATTAGATGCGCCTGAGAGCGCACCAATCTGTTTTGAGGCCCCATGCTTAAAACACAAGACCAAAGCACCCAGCGCCATTCTGCGCCTGCGCTCGTCCAGCTCTGAATTAATGAACTTAATCAGAGGGGTCAGATCTTTGAGGACTAAATCCTGGGTGGTATCGCTCATAAAAGCAGTATAGCATAAGACCAATATTTAAATTCATGAATTATTTAATTACATTCTCTGGATGGCAACACCAACTCATCCTGATACTCTCCTGCCCGCTGCCTATTGAAGTCGATCTGATGTGCCTGAACCTGCAGTACGCGCCCTGCAGTGAATGCTAAAGCAGAACAGCAAGAAAACTAAAAGGCCGGGCGGCACTGCAGCAGGCGCGGCTGCGCCTCTCCGTCCGGCCAATATCGCTGCTCAGGCTAATCTACTGTCTGAACATCACGTATGTTGGTTGTGCTGAACAGCGCCTTGGCCAGGCGGCTGTGTCCGAAGAACTCAATGATTTCTTCTATATTCTTGCACACCTTGCCCTCATAGCGGGTACGCTCTCCAGTAAACGTGCTTTTGCCCACACGGTGACATACGAACGTTCCTCCCCGCGTGCGGTAAAGATGCAGATCGGTCCAGCGTCTGTCTAACTCCCCCTTGCAGGAACTTACTGCCGTAATCCTGGATCCTGTGAACTGAAGATCCGGCTGATTGTCCACCGTTAAGAGGAAAGTGTGCTCTTTGCGATCTATTTTCTCCAGAGGAAACAGATTAAGATTTTCCATCCTGTCAGGGCCGTAGAATTTTTTCACATCCTCAAGATCTTCACATACAGCACCAGTACCGTAACTCAAGGTTCTGAAATTAGCAGGTTTTTCATCTAAGAGACTGGCAAAATAGCGTCCGTCAAGCATCAGGTAAACATCCATATAGCTCACTTTTCCAAACTTTTCGCCTACACGGGGACCACCCTGTGCTACCAGCACACCGGAAAAAATAAGATCCGGTCTTTTACCAAAATCGTGACAGATGATTCTTTCAGGCTTGTTATTTTTGCGGCCTTCAGGCAGAAGATCGATAAACTTATCCCGGCTGAGCGGCTTTATTTCTTTGTCAAGATCGCGCAGATACTCAAAGCCGCAGGCCCCGCAGACCTTGGATTCAGAAACAGCTGAACTCTGCATGGCTCTTGGCAGTTTAAGCTCTTCCAAAGAATCACTGTCAAGTTCGGCACCGCGCAAAACATACTGCGGTGAGACTGGCCTCTTGAGAGTTTTATTACCGTAATAATCTGCCTGCCAGCAGACCTCCAGTTCAATTCCGCCCTTAAGATCAGCCCTAAAAAAGACATCTGCTGAAGCAAGAAGGAGTTCAGCCTTCCCGAAGTTAATATAACGAAGCTCCTCATCTACAGCAGGTTGAGGACGAGAGACCGGCTCATAACGAACAGTGAGATCTTTAGATGCGTCAAGATGATCGAGTCTGCTCTGCAGCTCGACTAATGTAATAGTCTGCATATATTTTTCCTAATCAAAATCGACCTTAAACACCCAAGGTCTAACGGGCAGGGGCTTCACTGTCCCTTAGGCTTTCGCCATGCAGTTTGGGAGTTTCCCGCGCTGCTTTTCAAACACGAATTAACTTTAGCACACTTCTGAAGCTTTGTCGCCAGTGCAAAATAAGCAGGAGAGCAGGCAAAATTGAGTTTACAGTACAGGGTTAAGGAAAAGAACAGAGGCCGAGCTCAGACCGGCCTTAGCTTTAAGGCCGGTTCTGAAGGCAGGGCCCCGGCAGACACAGAACACGCCTGCCGGTGCTTTGGCACAGGGAAACGGCTTAGACGATGCGTCTTACCCTTTCACCCTTAAAGAAGCTCTCCACGTTCTCCTTGTACTGGCGCACAAGCTCAGTCAGGCAGGCGTCGGACATCCAGGCCTGATGCGGGGTCAGGATGAAGTTCTCCAGGGTCAGCGCCCCGGCAAAAGGATGATCTGCAGGCAGCGGCTCAGTGGAGGCCACGTCAGCAGCTGCACCGGCGATGGCGCCTGACTTTAAGGCATCGACCAGATCCTGCTCATTGACAATGCCGCCGCGGCCGTTGTTCACAATAAAGACGCTCTTTTTCATCTTGGCTATCACATCTTTGGTGATGAGGTTTGCCGTCTGGGCATTGAGCGGGCAGTTGACGGAGATGAAATCTGCTTCCTTGATGGCGCTCTCAAAGTCAGTGTAGCCCTCACGCACAGCCTCTGCTCCCTTGTGCTCGGCCTTTAACACGCGCATGCCAAAGGCGCTGCAAAGCTTGCCGATATAGGTGCCGATGGCGCCGTTGCCGATGATGGTGATGGTCTTGCCGTTAAGATCGATGATGGGGGCGGGCAGCTTGCAGAAGCAGTCGGCGTTGACCCATAGTCCGCCTTCCATGGCCTTGCGGGTGGTGAGCATGGAGCGGGTGAGCATCAGCATCATGGTCAGCGTGTGCTCAGCCACCGACTTGGTGGAATAGCCCTGAATGGTGGTCACGGCAATGCCGTGCTCTTTGCAGTAGTCGACATCGATATTGTTGTAGCCGGTTGCCATCTCGGAGATGAGCTTTAATTTGGGCAGCTGTGAGAGCACCCCGGCGTCAAGCCTGCACTTGTTGGTGATGATGACGGTGGCGTCTTTGGCGCGCTCCACGATAAGCTCATACGGGGTAGTCTCATAGGCCGTCCATTCATACTCCAGATCAAGCTTGGGCAGCGGGAAGGCCTTGGGGATGGAAATGGCATCCAGATCGACAATCTTTTCCATGATGTAAAAAATCCTTAAGATCAAAAGATCATGTGATCAAAATAAGTTAACTGCCCTGATTATAGAGACTTTTTATTAAGGCTGCATGTACTGCAGGCGCTGAATTGGCGCAAGCTCACACTTTGCAAAAACAAAGCCGGGAACAGAGCCCGGCCGTCTTTGCTGTTCTTTTGCAATCAGCAGGGATTCTGCCCTGCTGCAGACTGCTTATGCGTTCTTTTTGTCCGCCTGCGCAGTTAAGGACTTGAGCTCCACCACCTCGATGGAGACCTCGTTTACCTTGACGATGGTAAGCTCCCACTTGGCAAAGGTGATCACCTCACCCTGCTGCGGCAGGCGCTGCAGATAATCCAGGATGAAGCCTGCCATGGTGTGATAGTTATCAGAGGGCGGCACATTAAAGCCGGTCAGGCGCGACACATCCTTTAAGTTGGCATCGCCTTCAATGCGCCACAGCCCGGATGACAGGCGCACCAGCTCCGGGGTCTCAGCCTGCTCCGGCAGCTCGCCTGCGATTTCCTCCATGATGTCATGCAGTGAAATCACACCCTCAAAGTTGCCAAACTCATCGACCACAAAAGCAATCGAGGCTTTGGTTTTGCGAAACTCCTCAATGGCCTTAAGGATATTGATGGTCTCAGGCAGATACAGGGGCTCACGGATAAGCGAGCTTACTTCCCGTGTGTCATCAGGATCAGACACCAGACCGAGCAGATCAACGCGGCGGATGTAGCCCAAAGGCTGATCCTTCTGGCCGTTTTTGTAAGCTACCAGGCGCGAGCGCTTCAAGCGTCTGGCCTCTTTGGCCAGGGATGCCTTGTCAGCTGAGATGTCAATCATTTCAAGATCAGTGCGCGAGGTCATCACCGCCACGATGGGCATGGAGGAGAGCTGCAGCACGCGCGAGACCATTTCCTTTTCATCTGAATTGAACACCTGTGAGCCGGTCTTGGAGACAATGGCCTCCTTGAAGGTCTGCACCTGATTTTGGTTGGACCCAAGCAGCCGGAGCACCAAATTTGCCGCCACTTCGCGGCTTTGCATTGAATTGACCCCGGAGCCTAGCTTTAAGGTATTCTTGCGGGCCACCTGATTGAAGATCTCAATTAAAATCGAGAAGCCGATGGCGGCATAGAGATAGCCCTTGGGCACATGGAAGTGCAGGGCCTCCATGATAAGCGAGAAGCCGATCAGCAGCAGGAAACCCAGGCACAAGATCACCAGCGTCGGATGATGGCTGACGAACTCGGTAATGGTCTTTGAGGCCAGGGTCATGATGCCCATGGCGATCACCACGGCAAACATCATGATAAAGACGTGATCGATCATGCCCACTGCAGTGATGATGGCGTCCAGAGAGAACACCGCGTCCAGCACCATGATCTGCAGCACCACCAGCCAGAAGGCTGAGCCGGCGGCCTTGCTGGCCGACAACTCCTCTTCAAAGCCCTCCAGCTTGGAATGCAGCTCATGCACCGATTTGTACAAGAGGAACAGACCGCCTATCATCATCACCAGATCGCGCCCTGACACCGCAAAATCAAACACATGGAACAGCGGCGTGGTAAAGGTCACGATATAGGAGATAAAGGTCAGCAGGATCAAACGGATGCACAAGGCACCGCCCAGACCTGCATAGCGTGCCTTGTCGCGGCTTTTGGGCGGCAGCTTGGCCGACAGAATGGCGATAAACACCAAGTTGTCGATGCCGAGCACAATCTCGATGACCACCAGGGTTAAAAGACCCATCCAGGCCGTGGGATCATTGACCCAGGCCATGTCAAACATCACATGATGTACGGCGGCAGCGCTATCCACGGCATACCTCCGGGCAGATCTTTACAACAGAAAAAACAACAAGAGATGAATAATTTTGACAAAAAGCCCGTCGAACGGGGCTGCTACAACTGTCGGTTGACACTTTCTTCTTACTTAATTCCAATATGCCTCATGGCAGTGAAATTAATATACCTTAAAGCAGAGCTCATGGCAAAAAATCAGCCACATTGTGCTGCTAAATGTGATGCAGTCCGGCAAAATGCAAAAATTTCCGGCCCTTAAAACAGCACAGGCCGTCCGAAGACAGCCTGCAGCTCAAATTAAGTCAGATAGGCAGGAGCAGCGGGATCAGCCGCGCGAACCGCGGGCTGCGCGCTTGACATAAGGTGCACTGCTGATACGCCCGTTGTTGTAGCTCTTGACCTTGACGCCGGGAATGCGGCCGCCGCGGGAAGCATCCCTGCCGCCGCGGGCGCTGCGCGGCTCACGGTGCTCACTGCTTAAATTAAGCTCACGCACCTGATAGCCCCCGCTGCTGTCGCGTTTGACAAAACGGGCGCTGCCCCCGCCCAAGCCGGAGGAAGAACCGCCTCTGCGCGCTGACGGGCCGCGCACTGACACCACGCTCTCCGAGCCCCACTGCCGGCCGGATACTCCGGCAGACCCGGCGC
>JADINH010000156.1 GCA_017694225.1 Candidatus Avisuccinivibrio stercorigallinarum | reverse complement strand
TGGCGGATGGAGTGAGATTCGAACTCACGGAGGACGTAAATCCTCGACGGTTTTCAAGACCGTTGCATTCAACCGCTCTGCCATCCATCCGGTCAACGGGTGCCCATTATACGGATTTAACTTTCCTTTGCAAGCTTTAATTTTGCCCTCCGGGCAAAAATCCCGGACGGCGCGCTGAAAACGCGGTATTCAAGCGCTTTTCCCGGCTGCTGCGTGCTCTTGGCTAAAGCGGGCGCTGCAGCACATCCTGAATAAAGTTAAAGCCGTTTTCAAACTCCACGCGGCGCTCGCGCACCTTGGCAAAGCCCTGTTTGTCGTAAAAGCCCCTTGAGGTATTGAAATTGGAGACAAAGAGCTCTAACGTGCAGGGGCCGGGGTGCACCTTTTTGACATGGGCGGTGATGTTGTCAATCAGGGCGGTGCCGATGCCCTGATGCTGTTTTTCGCGCAGCACATAGATCTTGGGCATGTGAAACAGATCCGGGCCTTCCTGCAGCACACTGGCATAGCCAACCGGGGTATCGCCTTCATGGGCGATAAAGAAAATCTGCTCGGTGTTAAAGGCCGCACTCAGCGCCTGCTGGGAGTAGTAGAGATCTTCAAGATAATCTATCTGCTCAGTAGTTAAGATGCCCTCAAAGGCCTGGGGCACGGTAATGGCTGCAAGTTCCTTGATCTCACTGAGATCGCACAGCTGTGCTCTTCTGATGGTGAACATATGACCTTTCTCCTCTGGGGTTTTCTGCACACTTAGCACGGCTTTTTGCTTTAGATCAAGAAAAATCGCTTTTGGGATTAAAAATCTGTGATCAATGCCCGTTTCATGCGCTTTTAACGCTGACAGGGTGACGTTTGCTGCAGGATCAGGCAGGGCTCTGCCGGGCCTCTGTTTTCCCGGCCCGGCAGGCTCTAAATCAGCCTTAACGCGCCCCCTGCAGATAGTCTTTGAGGTAGCGTCCGGTCAGGCTGTGCGGGCTCGCGCAGATCTGCTCCACTGTCCCCTGTGCGGCAATGGTGCCGCCGTGAATGCCTCCGCCCGGGCCCATATCCACGATGTAGTCGGCATTGGCAATCAGGTCAAGGTCATGCTCAATCACCACTAACGTGGCGCCGCCTGCGAGCAGTTTGTCAAAGAGCGCAAGCAGCCTTCTGATATCCAGAGGATGCAGGCCGATGGTGGGCTCGTCAAAGACAAAGAGGGCTGAGCTTTGATCGCGCGAGAGTTCAGCGCCGATCTTCAGGCGCTGCGCCTCACCGCCTGAGAGCGAGGGCGTGCCCTCGCCAAGCCCCAGGTAATCAAGCCCCAGGAAGGAGAGCAGTTTTAACTTCTCACAGACTTTGCTTTTACCCTTGAGAAGTTTCAGGGCCTGCGCTGCAGTCAGTGCCATCAGGTCGGGCAGTGAGATCGGATCTGCGGTGGTCTCAAGCTTAAAGGCTTTGGCGGCCTCAGCGTAACGCGAGCCCTGACATACCGGGCAGGGCAGGTCGAGATCGGGCAGGAATTGAATATCCAGCGTGATCTGTCCGGTGCCGTCACAGTGCGGGCAGCGCAGCGAGCCGGTGTTGTAGGAGAAGTCTGCGGCCTTTTTGCCTGCAGCTTTAGCCTCAGGTGTATTGGCATAAAGCCGGCGCAGATCATCAAGGATGCCGGTATAAGTGGCCGCGGTGGAGCGGATATTGCTGCCAATGGGAGCGGCGTCAATCACATTGACCGTGTTAATGCCGCCCGTTCTGACGGTCTTGACGTGAGCGGGCAGCGGCTCACCTGCAAGCTCTGCCTTTAAGGCCGGCACCAGGCTTTCCAGGATCACGGTGGTTTTGCCCGAGCCCGAGACGCCGGTGATGACATTAAGCCGGCCTTTGGGCAGCACGAGCTTTAAGGGTTTTACCGTATGGATCTTCCCGGTCTCAAGCTCAATGCTGCCGTACTTGAACAGCTCATGCTCTGCTGCGCTGGCAGAGGCAGATGCAGATGCAGATGCGGCGGGCAGTGCTCTTACCCGCGGGGCTTCCTCTCCTTTGATAAAGGGCTCAATCAGCGAAGGGCCGTGACCGGTGGTTTTAAGCTCTGCGGGCTTGCCCTGCGCAATCACTTCACCGCCGTCCACGCCTGCTCCCGGGCCCATCTCAATTAAGTGATCAGCCTCCTTGAGCACACGCACATCGTGATCGACCACTACCACGGTGCTGCCCTGCGCTTTGAGATCAGAGATGACTTTAATCAGCCCGTCAACGTTGGCAGGATGCAGGCCGATGGAGGGCTCATCGAGCACATAGAGCACTCCGGTGCTGCGGCTTCTCAGGGCGCGGGAAAGCTGCACGCGCTGCAGCTCACCGGTGGACAGGGTTGAGCCTGCTCGGTCAAGGCTCAGATAGGACAGCCCCAGATCCAACAGGCGCTGTGCGTTATGCACAAATTGCAAGACCAGGGTGTCAGCGAGCTCCTTCAGATCGGCGGGCATGGCAGCAGGCACGCTCTTAATGAAGGAGAGCAGTTCGTCCAGCGGCAGGGCGCAGAGCTCGGGCAGGGTTCTGCCGTTTAAGGTTGACGAACGGGCTTTTTGATTGAGGCGCGTGCCGTGGCAGTCCGGGCAGATCTCTTCTTTTAAGAATTTCTCCACGCGCTTCATGCCTTTATCGTCTTTGACCTTGGCGAGGGCATTTTCCACGGTGTAAACGGCGTTGTAATAGGTGAAATCGAGCTCTCCGGCCTGATTGGAGTTTTTGGGCTTGTAGAAGATATGCTTTTTTACCGCAGGGCCGTGCAGCACGATGTCCTTTTCCTCAGGGGTCAAGTCCTTGTAGGGGATGTTGGTGCGCACACCCATGGCGCGGCAGACATCGGTCATGAGCGACCACATCAAAGAGTTCCACGGCGCCACTGCACCTTCATCGATGGTGAGGTTCTCATCGGGGATCAAGGTGCTCTCATCTACCGTGCGCACTACACCGGTGCCAGAGCAGGCCGGGCAGGCGCCCTCGGAGTTAAATGACAGGCTCTCGGCGCTCGGGCCCATGAAGCTTGCCCCACAGATGGGGCAGGTAAGCTTAAGGTCGCGCGCGATATTGGTGGAGGGTGGCAGCGGATGGCCGTTGGGGCAGCAGTGTGACCCCAGGCGCGAGACCATCAGACGCAGGGTGTTTAACAGTTCTGTCATGGTGCCAAAGGTAGAGCGCACTGAGGGCACCGAGGGGCGCTGATGCAGGGCGATGGCAGCCGGAATATTCTCCAGGCTGTCGACCTTGGCCTCCGGGGCCTGGGTCATGCGCCTTCTGGTGTAGGCTGACAGCGCCTCAAGATAACGCCGTGAGCCTTCGGCATAGAGTACGCCCAGGGCCAGGGATGATTTGCCCGAGCCTGAAAGCCCGGCAATGGCGGTCACCCCACCCAGCGTGATATCAAGCGAAATGTTCTTTAAATTGTGCACCCGCGCGCCGCGGATCTTGATGCAGCGCACGCTGTCTGCTGCTGTACTTGTATCTGCACTCATTGTTATTTCTAATTGCCTTAACTTACAAAGCGGCTTTCGGGAAAACCGCTCTTAACATGTCCCGGCGCTTTTTGGCCGCATAGAGGCAGAAGCCGCCTGCTCCCAGCAGTGCTCCGGCTGCCATGTACAGCAGATTAACTCCCAGGCCGGGGAGCAGGCCCAAAGCTGCACCGGCAGCTGCGCACAGCACCAGGGCGGTTATTTGCCGGTTGTCTTTGGGGGCCTTGAGGGTGGAATAAGTGCCGGTGCCGTCAGCGATAAACCAGCCGGCCTCGTCTTTATAGCGGTAGTGGGTATAGCAAAAAGGCACCAGCAGATAGACGCCCTGCAGGTTTTCGTTCAGGCGGCTGGTGCATTTAAAGTTGCTGCGCCGTGACGGGG
>JADINH010000155.1 GCA_017694225.1 Candidatus Avisuccinivibrio stercorigallinarum | reverse complement strand
AGACCAGCACATCATTTAAGGCCGGGGTGAGTTTGACCTCAAGATCAGCATCCACGCCCTCTGCCTGACCATGCAGATAATTGTCAGCCCCCAAAAGGCCTTTGGCGCTGAGCTCCTGCTGCAGTTCTTTGTCCTGATCTTTGTTTTCAGCATGCAGCTGGAATTTAAGGTCAATTGCGTCCAAAAGATCGAGATTGAAGTTGTCAATCAGATCCTTAAACACCAGTCTGCTCTGCCCGTCGGCACTGCCGATAATTTGTCCGATATAAGCTGCCACTTTTATTCTCCTGCTGCGGCCTTAAGTTGATTTACGATAGCGCACAATTGATCATTCACCTCAGCGCTGAAGGCGCCTTTGCTCTGCCCGGAGGCCGATAACTGCTTTAAGGCAAAGATAAAGGTGGAAAAATAATCCGCCCACAGCCTTTGGGCATAGGTTACGGTGTCAGAGAGCTGCGGCAGATATTCATCCTCAGACGGACTGAGGGCAAACACCTCCTCGGTGCGCTCAGCCTCCGGCAGCAGATACAGCCCATCAGGGCTGAAGCCAAAGCGGCGTTTGATGGTGCTGCCTGAGAGCTTCTCTACTTCCTTAAAGCACAGCTGTGAAGTGAAATCTGACATGAAAAGCGCCGCCTGATGGGACTGCACCGCGCGCTCGGCATCGCTGACGCTGGAGGCATGCTCGGTCTCGGTAAGTCTCTTAGTTAACATCTGCTCCACCTGCAAAGGCTCTGCCCGGAAGATTTTAAGCAGCAGGTCAGAAAAGAGCTCCAAGAGTTCCGTAAAATCGCGGGCAAAGACGTCACGCGCTTTGAGCACGCCCTCCGGGGTAAAGAAGAAAGCGCTCTTTTTGACGGTATTGTCATCAAAATCCACACTGCCGCGCGCAAAGCCGGTGAGAAAGTCCGTAAGCTGGCTCTTCATGGCCTCGGCAAAGGGTGAGTGCGGGAGTGCACTGACGTTCTCAGCATAGAGGCTGCACACACGTTTGGCATACTGCGCGGCGTTGGAGCCCACCGAGTACACCGCATCATAAGCTGCACTCAAACGCTCGTCAGAGAGTTCCAGAGCCTCGCGCAGCATGCCCAAAATCCTGACCCGCTCGTCGCACTGCAGCAGACTCTCGGCCACATACATGCCCTGCTTTTCGGCTTTGGCCATTTCCGCCTGGCCGCCAAAGAAGGCAAAGGGCGAGAGCAGATCGATTAGGCGCTGCAGCGCCGGATGGCAGCGGCGCACCAGCCTTTCATCATGCGCGGCCTTGTCCTTAAACTCTGCGCACAGCTCTGAGGCCACAAAGCTGATGCCGCCGTCGTTTAAAGTGAGCATGGCATCGAGGGCCTTGTCCGGCTGATGCAGGCGCTCCTGATAGAGCTTGTCGGCTTTGATCTGCGCGCAGATCTTATTTAAAAGCTCCTGTTTGTCAGCCTTGATGGCAAGCTCATGCTGCCCCTCGCGCTCAATCCACTCCCCGTTCATGCCGGGCTTGCGCACTAAATAGCAGTTGTTAAAAGGATGCCCCGGGGTCCACTCCTCCAGCCACTCTCTTCCGGTAAAGCGCTCAAACGGAGTTTTGATAAAGAGGTTGGCGTTTGAGCCCGCCCCGCTCTCGGCCTGATTGAGCTCCTTGGTGAGCGGCTCGTCGCTGCGCGTCAAAATCATGTAGAAGGGGTTGTGGGCCAGCCTGGCGCGCTCAGCGGGGGTGCGGCCTGCATTGTCCTCAATCCACCCTGAGGCCAGCGACACAATTTCAGTGACCTCAAGCTGATTTGACATCGAGATGCACAGGAGCAGAATATCAAGCTCCCCGCGCTCGGAGCTGCGGTCAAAGAGATAAGCCACCTTGCCGCGGCGCACGAACTCCCAGCCGTCTTTAATCATCATCTCGGTGGGTTTGTCAGGGCCCGGCATATTCACTTCGTCATCGAGGAAGTTCTTTAAGATGCGCCGCTCACGGGTGCGCGCGCCCGGGAAGTCGAGCACATCAAAGTTGTCCACCGCACAGCCGTCCGCCAGCGGGAAAGTGATCTCCATCGAGGCCGCTGCCATGCAGGCAAAGGGCAGCTCGATCACATGATCTTTATCCAAGGCCACCGGCAGCAAATCATCGCCGCCGTTTAAGATGCGCTCCATCGAGCGGATATTGATCAAATTGTGCTGTGCGCCGCTGTTGTCGCGCACGCCCTGGGCGTTTTTCTTCACAAAGGCATCGAGCGAGACATAGACATACTCGCGCCCGCCGAACTTTAAGATCTCACGCACGATGTAGAGGTAATAGAGCGTAAAGACCTTGGCTTTGCACCATAAGCCTGACAGGAGCTCAGCACGGCCCTCCAGGGGCAGGCGCAGCATCAAATAACAGAACTTCTGCCAGAAGGGGCAGAGCGGATCGGACACTGCCTGCAGCCAGCTCTCGGATTTGTTGAGCACATACTGCAGCAGCGAGACCACATCTTCAAAGGCCGGGGCGTCAGCCCGGATTTGTCCGATATCCTTCTGCCAGTGCTGCTCCACTGCAGCAAGATGGGAGGTTAAACGCTGCAGGGAAAAGTCCGGCTTTTCGGCCTTTAAGTCGAGATCGTTAAAGAAGGAGTTGAGCAGAATCTTGCCAATGTCGCATTCATTGAACACGCGCACCTTAAGCGGGAAGCCCTCAATCTCATCCTGCTTTTGATGGGTAAAGCGGGTGATAAAGCCGGTGGCTTCGCGATCACCGCCCGGCGGATTTATGTGCTTGATAAAGTCCACCTGCTCCCCGCCGATCACCGCCTCCAGCGTGCCCTCGTCGGCCGCCATGCGGGAGACGAGGTGGCTCTTGCCCGCCTGTGAGGGGCCGAACACCCCGATGGTAAGCTGCGCGGGCAGGGTCTCAGCCGTGCTCCTGGCGGCAAGTCCCGCCAGAGCTGAAGAGAGCAGAATTTCCGGGGTTTTCTGCTGCAGCTCCGGCACATCCTGATGCTCTAAGACAAATGACTGCACTGCTCTGGCTGCAGCAGCCGCACTGTAAAAAACTTGGTTATCCATCTTTTTAAATCCTTAAAGTTACTGCTGCCTGCTGCTTAATTCATCACCGCGCCGGTATCCACCCAGTAGTTTTCATCAAGCTTGGTGACGGTGTAGAGCCGCAAATCAATCAGCCCGCCCAAATCAGACATACCAGCAGCTGCGGCATTGTCAATCTCAAAGCTCACTACCTGCTCCTTGTCCCCGCTGCCTGAAATGATGGCATCGGACACGGGCTTGAGAGACAGCTCCACGCTCTGATTGCGCCCGATGACTTCGCGTCTGAAGCGCTGCAGCTTCTCCTCCACCATCCGGCGCAGCTCCTCGTCAATCTGATTGCGGCATTTTCTTAACACCGCCCGGATGCGCGGGGGCAGCTCGTCTGCGCCTGCATCCTTTCTGGCAGCCTCAAGCGCCGCACACTGACTGTCAAAGAGCGCGCCATACTTTTGGGTCAGCTCGGTGCGCTTTTTAGCAATCTGCTCCTCCTGTTTCTTCTGGCCGCCGCCAAAGAGCTTTTTCAGGCCGCCCACCGGCTGCAGTGAAGCACTGAAGGCATTCATTTCAGCCTCCAGCTGCCCCATCAGCTGGGTGCGCAGGGCGTCCTTTTGCGCCGTTAAATTCTGCGCAGCCTGCAGCGTGCTTTGCGTCTTCAGGCCTTCAATTTCCTGTCTGGCTGCGACAACGAAATTCACGATGTTCTGATCATGCGTATTTCCGCCGCCCTTGCGCACTGAGGAGAGCTTGTCTGTCATGGCAAAGAAGGCCTCGGGATTGGAGCCGTCAAGCTCCACGCTGCGCAGGGTGACGTGATCCTTGTTTTTCTTAAGCGCCAGTTCCGGATCGGTGATGATCTCCAGGCGGTATAAAGGCAGGGCATCAAAGCGGCGGCTGGAGAACTGCTTGTAGCCCAAATTGGCCGGCAGCATCACCTCAAAAGCAGCTTCAAGATCCTGCTTTAAGCTCTCATACTGCCCGCTCTCGCGGTTCAGGCTGCAGCGCACATAGGTAATTTCCTCCGGCGCCCCGGCATCTTCAAAATCATCCGGGGTCTGTGTCCTGACCTGATTTTTGGCCTCAAGGCTGCCCAGGCGGTAGAGCGGATTTTCCATCTTGTTGTTGTCATCGGTCACGCCCACAAAGCGCATGGTATTGGTCTTCTTGATGGGCGAGAAATAGCGGAAGTTGACCGGGCTAAAATACTCGCGGCGCACGAAGCTTAACATCGCGCCCACCGCAGCGGTGCTCTTGGGGTCGCCGATGCGCCCGCCTGCGGTGGCAAAGGGATACCAGCTGCCTGAGCACTGATACTGATGCATCGAGATGATGCGGGCAGGACTGAGGTTCAGCCTCTGGGCAAAGAAGGAGCGGATGCCTGAGATCTTGCTCGGCCGTCCGGTCAAAAGCAGTACATCGCAGCGGTACATTGCGATGACCTCGCACAGATAATCAAGCTGCTTGCACAGGTTAAAGCCAAGGCCCGAGGCAAAGTCCTGATTCATGGCGCTCAAGTCCACCTCAAGCTCCATGTCCTCCAGCTTAAAGCCGTCCTTTAAGTAGTGCCCCAGGCCCTTGTCACCGTTGATGAAGGCGAGCACCTCACTGATGTCATCAAGCGAGCGCAGCGCCGCAGCCGGTTTTTCAATATTGGGATCTTTATCCACCACCGGGTTGACCTCACTGCCTAAAAGGAAGTCTGCAATGCTGCCGCGCACCTTGATGCCGCGCGGGATTCCCAACCCAGGAGTAAAGGACTGCTCCAAGTGGAACATGATGCGCAGAGCCACCGGCATAAAGATGCGCTGCGTCACCTGCTGCCTTAAGGTGCGGATGTTTTCATCCGAGCCCTCGCCTGAATTGCCAATCACATTGGTGAGATTGCCCGTGGACAGCCCGTGCTCCCTGAAGATCTGCTCCAGCTTTTCCACAATGGTGTCATTGATGATGTCGCGCAGTATGTCATCGCCTGCAATCTTAAAGCCGTCGCGCAACAGCTCCGCGGCCACAATCTGCGCCTCGCTTTCGGCGCGCCCCCTGGGGAAGGCATAATCGCGGATGGTGAGATCAGTGGTGCCGCCGCCGATGTCTATCGAGGCAAAGCGCGCGATGATGTTGTCCTCCGGATTCTGGGCGTGTTCCATAAAGCGCCCGTCTGCGTCAGCGCGGCGGATGAACTGTAAAAACTTGCTGCCGTTGCCCCCGAAGATCTCCTGCGTCTCATTGTAAAGGTAGACGATCTGCGCGCCTTCAGCCTCATTCCAGTCAAGATAGAGCTTTGGCAGGTCAGGGTAGATGTCCGTGCTCTCAGCGGGCTTGACGTAAGGGGCGGAGCGGTCGTAATTCATGGATTTCCACAAGATGCCCAGGGCGTCTTCAGCGCAGCTGTGAAAGAGCTTTTTCTCCTGCAGCGACATCGCAGGGGGATAAGTCAGGATCACGTTTTTCAGGCAGCGCGGCAGATCCTTGCTGTCAGTCTTGAGGCGGTATTCAAGGCTGTTTATCTGCATTAAGGTCTGGGCGAAGATCTCAAGCAGCATAAAAGTCATCATCGACTTTTTGGAAAACTGCGCCTTGATGTAGGCAATGGTGTCATCAGGCGCCGGATTGAAAAAGGTGTTGCCCGACGAGCACATAAAGCGGCTCACTGACTGGCTCCACACCGGCTCGTGATTGTTGCGCCGCTTCTCCTGCAGGCCCTCGCTTTTAATCAAGTAGCTGAAGGGATTGAAGTTCCAGTCATTGGAGGTGATGGGATCGGTAGACCACAGATAGCGCTTGGGGGAGGTAAGTCCCGTGCGCCCCTCATTGCCGCAGCGCATGGCCGCAAGTTTGGCAGCCTCGGTGCCCACGCGGGCCACCGAGGGCCAGGAGAAAGCCTGAATGTGGCCGGACTTGGCTGAATTGCCGTCATAGTCAAAATCTGGCTTGGAAAATTCGACCCGGCTCTGGAAGGGCTCGGCATAGACCTCATGCGGGGCATTGAAGTCGCGCAGCATCAGACGGCGGGCCTTTAAGGTGGTGGTGCTGTCATCACCCTCTTCAAAGAGCAGGCCGCAGGAGCGCGAATTGCCGATATCCAGAACCAGGCTGACCTGGCGCCGGCCGCCGGTCTGATTGCGGTCAAAGCCGATTAAATGCAGCTCATTGAGCTTAAATTCAGGCAGATGCTGCAAAAGAGCGAGCATATTGAGGTAATGCATGATGTGCTCTTTATTGAGAATGCGCTCGGCGCACTGGGATTTGCGCAGATTGCGCAGGCGCTCGGGTGCCAGATCCTGATAGACGCTCTGACACCAGCTGTCGGCAAAGGAATTGCCGCGCGCGTCCTTGTCGATGAATTTGCACAGCTTGACATAGTCCTTGCACAGCTCAAAGTTGCTGCCGGCCTGCACATCCCCCTCGCAGGGCAGGTAATAGGCATCCCCAGGCTGCTGTGTGGAAGTGGTGGTGTCCACGGCGTAGGTGATGCGGTAGTGCTCGATGGTCTTGTCAGGATTATCCGGGCTTGGCTCTGCTGAGACTTTAAACACGCGCGCCCTGACCCAGTTGGTGGGGCCGGTTAACTGATGATTGTTATTGTTAAAAAAGGGCACCGGGAACCATACCCCGTCAAAGAGCGCGGCGCTCTCCTGCATCTTGATGGTTTTGTCAGTCTGCCCCTCGGCATCGGAGATCGAGATCTCTTTGCCCGTGCGCGGATCAAAGAGCAGCTGCGGATCGTCAGTCGGGGCAAAGCGCACCGGAGGCTCGGCGCCGTTGTAGGCAAAACGGCCCTGCGTCACCGGACTTAAGCTCTTGTCCGACCAGTCTATGGAAAACTTATAATCAAGGAACTGAATGCCTGAATTTTCAATCAGCTCCACCAAGCCTTTAATCTCTAATGCTTCTGCTAACATATCAATCCTTTTTGCAGCCCTGTGGCGGCCGCCCTTGTTCTTTCCCGGCAGAAATATTCTTACACCATTATATAGGCCGCGGCCGGGGCAGACTGAACTTAATGCAGAATTTGCGAAACAGCCCGCAGGATGGCTTAAAATAAACCAAAATCATGGAGAAAATGACCGTGACCAAACTTCAAACCACCTTAACCATGCTCGGCACCGGACATGCGCTGGTCACCGAGTGCTTCAACACCTGTTTCTTTATCCACAGTGACAAGTCCCAGCTGCTGATTGACACCGGCGGCGGCAATTACCTTTTGCATCAGTTAAAGGCAGCCAATATAGATGTGGCAGGCATCCACCACCTTTTCATCACCCACGCCCACACCGATCATCTGCTCGGCGCTCCGTGGCTGTTGCGTGCGGTCTCAGGCCAGGTCAAAAAAGGCCGCTATGAGGGCAAACTCAATATCTACAGCCACGCCAAAGTGCTGCGCCTTTTGCACGTCTTTATTGACGAGCTCTTTTCCAAAAAGGACAAAGCGGTGATGGCGCAGTGCCTGAACTTCATTGAAGTGCAGCCAGAGCAGGAGCTTGCCATTGAACAGTTCAGGCTCACGCCCTTTGACATCCTGTCCACCAAGGAGCTGCAGTACGGCTTCCGCCTTGAGCTCCCTGATAACAAAATCCTGGTGTGCCTTGGTGACGAGCCCTTTAACGAGCACTGCCGTAATGACGCCATGAATGCTGATCTGCTGCTCTCTGAGGCCTACTGCCTCAAAGCCGAGGCTGACAAGTTCAAGCCATACGAAAAGAACCACTCCACCGCCTTTGATGCCGGTGTGATGGCCGCCGGCCTCAAGGCCAAAGCCCTGCTCCTTTATCACACCGAGGACAGTGATTTAGCGCACCGCGCCGGGCGCTACAGCGCTGAGGCGGCAGAGAACTTTAAAGGACAGATCTTTGTGCCGCGCGATCTTGACACCATAACGCTCTAAGCCTGCAGGCAAAAGGATAAAGAGGACGGACAAATGACCGAACCTGCAGCAGTACAGCAAGGCAGCCCCGATACGGCGAAGCTGCCGCAGCGCTGGACCTATTTTGGCATGCACAAAGAAGGGCAGATTTACGTCGACAAGACCATGTTTGCCGTCAAGCTTGCCAGACAGAACGGCCCGTTTTTGTTAACCCGCCCGCGCCGGCACGGCAAAAGCATGATGCTGCAGACTTTAAAGTCCCTGTTCTCACGCGGCCTTGAGGATTTTGAGGGACTGTATGCCGCAAAGCCCGGCGTGTGGACAGATCACACCTACCCGGTAGTGCATATGGATTTTTCAACCTGCAGCATTTCGGTCGAGGATGGTCTTGAACATGTGCGCAAAAACTTTATCCTGCATGACTGCGGATTTGATTTCTGCCTGGCCGGGCTGTGGTCTAAAGAGGAGAACGAAAAGCTCTGCTCTATGGAGCTGTTCAGGCAGAAACTGCAGCAGCTGCCTGAGCGCAGTGTAGTGCTGCTTATCGACGAATACGAGGCACCCCTGACTTATACTCAGGACAATCCTAAAGTCTTTGCCGTCTGGCAGCAGATTTTATCTGAGTTCTATGAGGTGATCGTCTCCTGCAAAGAGCGCTTCAGATTTTGCTATCTGACCGGCATTGTAAGATTTACTGCAAAAGGCCTTGGGTCTGCCTTTGGTGAAATTCAGGATTTAACCTTTGATCCTGAGTACAGCTCCATTGTCGGCTTTACGCTGGAGGAAGTGGAAAAGTACTTCCACCCCTATCTTGAGGACGCCCTGCAGAAGATGCGGCACAGAGGTATTAAGGCCCCATCATCTTACGCGGCTTTGATGCAGGAGCTCAAAGAGCATTATACCGGCTGGAAATTTACCCCCGGCCATACCCCGGAGCTTTTCAACACCTGGGATCTGGTGCTATTTTTAAACGACCCCAAATACGGCTTCAGGCATTACTGGCTGGAGAGCGGGGGCAATGATCTGCCAGATGGAATGCGCGCTTACTTTACCGCCCTGCTCAGCAAAATGGGGCAGGAGCGCTTGTGTGAGCTCATTGACTTTAATGACAGCATCGCCGCCAAACTGCCGCTCACGCGCGTGCTTGCAGATCAGCTGCCCTGCGCCTCTCCGGCCTATGACGGCCTTGGAGATCTCTTTAAGTTTGGCTATCTCACCCTCGATAAAAACAGCCCGGACGACACGCCGCGCCTGTGCCTGTCCAATCTTGCCATCAAGAATTTCCTGACCCGGATCATGATCCAAATTGGGCTCAACAAAGGCAGCTGGCGGTGGCGGGACGGCTTTGACTGCAGCAGTGACGACTGTCATGAGTTTCTAAAAAACGATCAGCCGCAAATGCTGCTGCCCAGTTTGCAGCGGTTCTTTGCAGACTTCAGCAAGCTCTCGCGCCAGCACTTTGCGCCGGAAATTTGGAAAGAACTGACCATGCAGGTGCTGCGCGGCTGCGGCGGCTTTAAGCTGCTCAATGACAGTGTAAGCCTGCAGGGGCAGACCTGCGCGGTTGTAAAAACCACAGACGGGCACTGCTTTATCTTCGGCTTTGCCGTGGCGGACTGCGCTGAAGGCAGCAAAGAGGACAAAGCCGCTAAAGCCGCTCAAATCAAAGACAATCTGGCAGCGAAGCTTGCAGCCTTTAAGCTCAAAGATGAATGGGGCTCATTTACCCATATCCACCGCCTTGCAGTACTCTGTGAGGACGGTGAAATGGTGAGCATGCAGGCGCTTTAAAGTACTGCAGCCCTCCTCTGCTTACACCGGCTCAATGGCGTGGATCTTGGCCTCCAGGCGCTCCATGCCGTTGTAGCGGTTGACCACCAGCGAGAACACGGTGCGCACCTTCATGCCCTGCTGCAGCATTTTCTCCTGCGCGCTGGCTCTGAAACGAATGGCATCAAAGTGCTCATACTGCCCGGTAAGGCGCATGCGCAGATTGCGGCTGCCCAAAAGACGGATGTTCTGGATCATGAACTCCCCGTCAAACTGCGGCTCAGGGCAGCCCTGACCCCACGGCCCGTAATATTCAAGAGCCCTGGCAAAGCCTAAGTTGAAGTAACCCGGCGGCAGCACCCCGTCAGAGATAATCTCAGGCTCCGGACAGCAGGTTAAATAACGCGCAGCGCACTCCTCAAAGATCTCACGGAACTCCTCCAGGCGCGCGGCCTGAATGGTGGCACCGGCGGCCATGCTGTGCCCGCCGCAGCGCATCAAAAGGCCCGGGTGCTCTGCATTGATCTCGGCAAGAGCCCTGGCCAGCGGAAAGCCCGGCACCGAGCGCGCCGAGCCGGTCACTTCCTCGCCCTCTCCGGCAAACACAAAGCACGGACGGGCAAATTGATCTTTAAGGCGGCTGGCCAAAAGGCCTGCAATGCCGGTCAGCCAGTGCGGCCTGAACACAATGATGGAATGCTCGCGCGAGCACATCGCCGCATCCTCACGGGCCTCCGCCAAAAACTGCTTTTCATAGTCGCCCCGGCGCAGGTTGCAGTTATTCAGCCGGTCGGCGTATTCACAGGCGGCCTGATAGTCATCGGTCAAAAGACAGTCCACTGCCGGGTTGTCAGCAAGCTTCAAACGTCCGGCGGCATTCAGGCGCGGGCAGATGTCAAAGGCCACATTGTAGGCATTGACGGCGGCCATGTTGATCTTCACATGCTGCGCCAGGGCCATGATGCCGGGCTGGGCGCGCAGATGCTGCATGCGCTGCAGCCCTGCCCTGACCAGGCGGCGGTTGTTGGCGTCCAGCGGCACCACATCCCCGATGGTGCCGATGGTGACCAGGTCAAGAAACTGCGAGAGCACCGGCGGCTCATGCTGCGCATCAAAATAGCCTGCTTCCTTTAACTTGGCGCGCAGGGCAATCATTACGTAAAAGAGCACCCCCACTCCGCACAAATTCTTGGAGGGAAAGGCGTCGTCATGGCGCTTGGGGTTGACCACGGCATCGGCGGCGGGCAGAGTGGCCCCGGGTTCATGATGATCGGTTACCACCACCTTAAGGCCGAGCTTTTTGGCCTCGTCCACCGCCTCATGGCAGGAGATGCCGTTGTCCACGGTCAGCAGGAGTTTGACCCCGTCCTCCGCGGCCTTTTTGACCATCTGGGCATTCAGGCCGTAGCCGTCGTCATAGCGTGAGGGCACCTGAAATGAAACCTTGCCGGGATCGGCATAAAAGGCGCGCAGACAGCGCACCCCCAGAGCCGTGCCCGTCATGCCGTCCACATCATAATCACCCAAAACCCGGATATGATCTTTGTTCTGCAGCGCCTCACATAAAAGCTCTGCGGCCTTGTCGATGTCTTTTAAAGTGCGGTAATGGTAGAGATCTTTAAGCTCCAGCTGCAGATCCTGCGCACTGGTCATACCCCGGGATACCAAAAGCTGGCGCAGCAGCGGATCTTTTATCACTCCGGCCAGGCAGCTGTCATCTACTCTTTCACGATGTACTATCTTCACGCTCAGTTCTCGTTTCTGTCTTTCGTTAAATTCCAGTCAAAAGTCATCAATCGTACACAAACGACCGTCAAATTTCAGTAAAAATCGGTTTTAATAAGGCCGGATGATACCTGAGCCGGCCTTTGCGCGCTTAATGCGCCGGATGCGGCCTGCTGTCCTCAGCATGCTTTGCGGCACCTGCCTGTGCCCGGCTGGCGCTGACAGAGCCGTTAAATCTTGCAGGATCAGGCATCAGTTCTGCGGTAAGCACCGTGGCATCGGCCGGCAGTGCGCCCTCCTGCCTGAAGGTCTGCATCATCACCCCGAGCTTTGATGCCAGTTCATCGAGCTGATAGGTGCGGCTTAGAAAATCATATAAGCGCTCTGCGCCCAGCTGCACCCCAAGCTCATTTTGCAGCTCCAGAAGGCCGCTGGTGCAGGCCAGAATGACATCGCCCTTGAACATGGTCTCGCCAAAGGTCAGGCAGCGGTTGTCGCCAAAGCCAAGGCGGCGGTGATCGCTTACCTGCAGGGGCTGCAAAATGCCGTCGCGCCGGCACAGCCAGGCGTGCGGCATGCCCAGGCACGCATAATCAATGCGCCCGTCGGCGGCGTTAAGGCAGCAGGCAAAGAGCGCCACCCTGTCGCCGCGGTGATGGCTGCGCCGCAGCAGTTCATTAAAGCGCATTAAGGCCTGTTCAAAGCCGCTGCCCGAGCGTATCAGCTGACGCAGCAGGGTCAAAGTAACCGTAATATTGGTGGCAGCCTGCATGCCGGAACCTGAGACCGTGCCGAGCAAAATCAGGCGGCGGTTTTGATCAAGTTCAATCACATCGTAAAAATCACCGCCGCAGTCAGCCGCGCGCTGTTGTTCCACCGCTATTTTCAGGCGCGGATCGAGATTTAAAGAATCGATAAAGGGCAGCTGTGAAAGCTTTAAGGTAGCGGCCGCCTCAGAGAGCACCTGTGAGCGCTGCTCCAGGGCCTGGGTGTGCAGCAGCTGCTGCATTGAATTTTGAATGGAGCGCAGCATGCGCTTGAAGGCCTTAAACACGCGCAGATGATCGCTCTCGGGGAACTCGTCGAAGTGATCTGTGCGGGTGATGAGGGCTGAAGGGGTGGAGAGCACTTCATCGGCCACCTTGTCAGCGGCTTTGGCCAGGCGCTCAAAGGTGTGCTCAATGCCCCGCGAGAGCTGCAGGGCGGTAAAGACCGCGATCACCGCGCAGAGCACGCAGCACACCGACAGCCACACTGCCAGGGTGGTCAGATGCATCTGCAGCATATTCTCAGGCTTAATCAGCAGCACGTACCACTCCAGCGGCTTGACGTAATTGACCTCAACTGACAGCTCTCCCCGGTTTAACAGCTCCATCGAGGCGCGGTGGTGTTCACGCGCCCTGGCAAATAAATCAGGCGGCAGTGAGGCCGGATCAAAGCCCGCAAGCTCAGTGCGCGAGACCAGCGTGTGCTGGTTTTTATCCACGATATAGACACTGCCCACCCGGGAGGCCGGCAGATTTTCCATCAGCAGGTTAAAGGACTCAAAAATGCCGTACTGCCCGTTTTCGCGGTATTCCTTTCTGATGTCATCAATCTGGATCGCCGCCGCAAAAACGAGCTCTGGATCAGCAGACAGCGGCTTTACATAAGAGGCATAGGAGTGATCACTGCTGTTGTGCAGATAAAAGTAAAAACCCTCCGGGGAGAGGCGGTCGCGCAGCAGATGCTGCAGCAGCGGCTGGCCTTTTAAATCATGCGCGCGCAACAGCTCCCGGGAGCGCTCGGTGAAATTGATGCTGCGCTCTTCACTAAGCTTGCTGAAGATAAAGGCCTGCAGTTTGTCATCGCACAGGCTTTCCAAATAAAGCTCCAGCTCCTGACGGGACAGCCCGCCGGCGGACAGGCGCTCAACAGCAGCGCCCAGGGCGGCAAGTGAATTTTTTAAAGCAGCAATGCTTTCAATCTGTTCATTGACAAAGCCGTAGAAGTGGGCGTTGACGGCATTGGACAGCATCCAGCCATAGCTCTGCTGCACCTGCTCCTCATATGCTTTCTGCTCCTCAGTATGGTTA
>JADINH010000154.1 GCA_017694225.1 Candidatus Avisuccinivibrio stercorigallinarum | reverse complement strand
AAGAAGGTTGACAGCTCATTCCACATTTCAGGTGAGAAAAATTCACTCACTTTGTTGCACCTCAAGCACTTACGTGTTAACAAACAAGTACGCAATTTTAGCATAAGAACGCTTAAAAATTCACATTTAAGCGCGGTGCGCGCGCATTTTGCAGCGCTTTATTTGACCGGGCCTGACGGGTCTGCTGCAGCCTTTTTGTAAGGCGGCGGACAGCGGTTGAAATTTTTGCGCATAAGGCCCAGCAAAATGCGTTGTCCCCCGCTAAATAAAGGTAAAATAAGACAGTTTTTAATTTTTGCGTGGATATAATCACAATGGCCAAGAAACCTTTAGCACTTATTATTATGGACGGCTGGGGTGACAACCCGGTCACTGAATTTAATGCAGTTGCCAATGCCAAGACCCCGGTTTTAGACGGTCTGTGCGCCAAGTATGCACACACCGACATTCATGCCTCCGGCATCGACGTCGGCCTGCCTGACGGCCAGATGGGCAACTCAGAAGTGGGCCACACCAACATCGGTGCCGGCCGCGTGGTCTATCAGGAATTAACCCGCATCACCAAGGCCATCGCTGACGGCGACTTCTTCAAGAACGAAGTGCTGTGTGCAGCTGTTGACAAGGCCGTGAAGGCCGGCAAAGCCGTACACGTCATGGGCCTGATGTCACCGGGCGGCGTGCACAGCCATCAGGATCACATCATGGCTATGCTGGAGCTCGCTGCCAAGCGCGGCGCTGACAAGCTCTACTTCCACGCATTCTTAGACGGCCGTGACGTACCGCCCAGAAGCGCCATGGAGTACATCGACGTCTTTGAAAAGAAGTTTGCAGAGCTCGGCAAGGGCCGCTTTGCCTCCATCGTCGGCCGCTACTATGCCATGGATCGTGACAACCGCTGGGACAGAGTGGAGCAGGCCTATGACTTAATCACCCAGGGCATCAGCGCCTTCGCACCTTTTGCCTCTGCCAAGGATGCACTGCAGGCCGCCTACGACCGCGACGAGAACGACGAGTTCGTCAAGGCCTCCGTCATCGGTGACAAGGTACCCCTTGAGGACGGCGACAGCCTGATTTTCATGAACTTCAGAGCCGACCGCGCCCGCCAGATCACCCGCGCTTTCGTGAACGCTGACTTCAACGGCTTTGCCCGCAAGGTCACCCCGAAGCTTGCTGACTTCGTGATGCTCACCGAGTACGCAGCCGACATCAAGACCGCCTGCGCCTATCCGCCTGAGGATCTGCACAATACCTTGGGCGAGTGGCTCTCCAAGCACGGCAAGACCCAGCTGCGCATCTCCGAGACCGAGAAGTACGCCCACGTCACCTTCTTCTTCAACGGCGGCATCGAGACCGTGTTTGACGGCGAAGATCGCATCTTAGTGCAGTCCCCCAAGGTTGCCACCTACGATCTGCAGCCTGAGATGAGCTCCACCGAGCTTACCGACAAGCTCTGCGCAGCCATCGAAAGCGGCAAGTATGACGTCATCATCTGCAATTACCCCAACGGCGACATGGTGGGCCACACCGGCGTGTACGAAGCTGCCATCAAGGCAGTTGAGGCTGTCGACCACTGCATCGGCCGCGTAGTTGCCTCCATTCAGAAGATGGGCGGCGAGTGCCTTATCACTGCCGATCACGGCAACTGCGAGCGCATGAAGGATCTGACCACCGGCCAGCCTTACACCGCTCACACCAATCTGCCGGTGCCCTTCATCTATGTCGGCCGCAAGGCTCACATGCGTGAAGGCGGCCGTCTGTGCGACATCGCCCCGACCATGCTCTACCTCATGGGCATGGACGTTCCGCCCGAGATGACCGGCAAGTCCATCGTCACCCTGGACGAATAAGCCCTGTTAAAGGCGCCCGCGCTCCCGGCGCGGGCAGAAAAACGGCACCTCACGGTGCCGTTTTTCATTGCCGCCTGCAAAGCTCTTTCAAGCCTGGCAAACTCACCGCCTGAGCTAAGAGCCTAAGGCATGACCTTGCCCTCAGCGGTATAGAGATCTAACCATTCCTGCCGCGAAAGGCTGACCTCAACCGCCTTGCAGTTCTCACGCAGATGCTCAATTGAGGTGGTGCCGAGGATAGGCTGCATCCTGGCGGGGTGGCGCAAAAGCCAGGCAATGGCCACAGCGGCCTTGCTCACACCACGCTCGGCTGCAATGCGCCCGAGCACTGCATTTAACCTGGCATATTTCGGGTTATCGATGAAAGTCCCTTCACGCCAGGCGCTGCCCTGCAGCGGACACCAGGGCTGCAGCGTAATATCATGCAGGCGGCAGTAGTCGATAAGTCCGCCCTCGCGGTCGACAGCCATGTCATCGCCGCAGACGTTAAAGCACACCTCAGCGTCAATGGAGGGGCAGTGCAGCACCGAGAGCTGCACCTGATTGATGATCAGCGGATCTTTGCAATAGCGCTGCAGCAGGCTGATTTTCTGCGGGCGGTAATTGGAGACACCAAAATAGCGCACCAGGCCCTCCCTTTTCAGATCTGCAAAAGTCTCAGCCAGCTCCTGCGGATCGCACAGCGGATCAGCGCGGTGCAGCAGCAGAATGTCCAGATGATCAGTGCACAGGCGGGACAAGGAGTCCAGCACCGACTTAATAATGTGCTTGCGTGAAGTGTCAAAGCGCTTGCCGCCCGCCCACTCGGGCACGATGTCGCACTTGTCCTGCAAGATCATCTTAAAGCGCAGGCTCGGCGTGCGCTGCAGCACCTGCCCAAACAGGCGCTCGCATTCGCCCCGCCCGTAGATGTCAGCGTGATCAAAGAAGTTGATGCCAAGCTCCAGGGCCTCGTTAATCAGGCGCTCCAGCTCATTGACCGTAAGGCGGTTAATGCGCATGCAGCCCATGGCCAGCCTTGAGGCTTTAAGCTTGGTATTTGGCAGCTGAATATAATCCATGTTCTTCTCCCTGCGCTTTTTCACCCATCCTAGCAGCTATGCGGCTGAAACTGCCAGATCCGGGATCAAAATGGAGCCGGCCTTATATCTGAAGCGCTCATCAATGTCAGTGCCCAGGGCGGCTATTTGCAGATAGAGATCCTTTAAGTTTGCGGCCACGGTAAACTCCTGCACTGCATACTGACGCCTGCCGTCCTTGAAGTAAAAGCCCGAGGCGCCGCGCGAGTAATTGCCGCTTACTATATCCACGCCCTGGCCGATGGCCTGATCGATGACCAGGCCCTCACCTGCCATGGCCATCAGCTCATTAAGGCTCTTTTGATGCTCTGCATCGGCCTTAAAGTAAACCGTGCCGATGCCCCCGCTGTGGGCATTGGTGCGCAGGCCTAATTTGCGTGCGCTGTAGCTTGAGAGCAGATACTCCTGCAATACGCCGTCCCTGACCCAGTCCTGGGCAAAGGTGGCCGCACCTTCACTGTCAAATGAGCGTGAACCGGGCTCGCGGTAAACATGCGGATCTTCATGGATGGTGATAAAGGAGGGCAGAATTTGCTCACCCAGGCGCCCGCACAGGAAGGAGGACTGCAGATAAATGCTCCGGCCGCTGATGGCAGCGCGCAGATGGCTCCACAGCGAGCGGGCAGCGTTCTTAGTGAAGATGACGTTGTAGCGGCCGGTCCTGGGCTTTCTGGCATTGAGCCTGCCCAAGGTCTCCTCCATGGCCTCATCGACCACAACTTTGCCTGGAGACAGCCCCTCAAAATCCGGGGCAGTGCTGAAGCCGCCGCCGCGCTGCATCCGCCCCTCACTCTCCCCTATCAAGGTCAGCCCAAAGCTGTGCGAAGAGCCGGTCTGCACCTGACAAAAGCCGTTTGAAGTGGCCAGCACCCGGCTTTTTATCCAGGAGCCAAAATATGCGCCGTCGGTGTCCTTGATGTGCGGATCTTTGCGCGAGAGGGCATCATCCTCCAGGGCGGCAGTGAGCTCCACGGCCTGGTCGATGTCAGCAAACATCGGATAGGTCAGCCCAAAGTCCTTAACTTCAGTGCACAGATCTGCCTTGTCGCAGATGCCGGCACAGGGATCGGGATCGGTATTGTCGGCAATGCGCACCGCCGCCTCAATGCAGTCGGCGATGGACTGCTTTTCCAAATCAGTGGTCGAGGCCGTGCCGCTTTTCTTATTGCGGTAGACCACAATGCCCATGCTGCGGTTTTTATTAAAGGTGACGTTTTCCGTCTTCATGCGGCGGGTGCTGACGTCAATGCCCGAGGCATTGCTCACCGACACCACGCATTCATCTGCACCGGCCTTTAAAGCCTGTTCCACTGCCCATTGAGCCTTGGCTTCAAGCCCGCGGCCCACCTGCTCAAGCTCCTGGTGAAAAGCATCATTTGCCATAACAATCTCCTAAACTTAAGAGCATTGTACGGGCCTGCAGCACAAAGGGCAAATGAGGATGCTGCACTTTTTCTGTGCAGCCTGGCAGGCAGGAGAATTTGCCGGCAGATCAAGGTCTTTACCGGCTCTTTACAGAAAGCTGCACCGCACTGAGGGCGCTTTTGTGTACAATCTGCCTCAGTTTGGTCAGACCTTTGGAGCGTTATATGCAAAAGCAGCAGCAACAGCAGCTAAAAGGATCAATCGCCGGCATGCTTTCGGCCGCCTTTTACGGCTGCAGCCCGGCGCTGGCTTTAAGTTTATATGCCCTGAATTTTGATGCAGCTAATGCGCTGTTTTACCGCTATTTCGGCGCGCTGCTGCTCTTAATTCCGCTGCTGGTGATAAAGCGCGAGAGCTTCCTGCTGCCCTTAAAGGACTTAAAGGTGCTGGCCGTGCCCGGCATCTTCTTTGCGCTCTCCACCCTGACCTATTTCATCTCCTTTGCCTACATGAACGCGGGCATCAGCGCAACCATCATGTTCCTCTATCCGGTGTTCACCGCGCTTATCATGGTGCTGGTCTACCACGAGAAGATCTCGCTTCCCATCATCCTGGCCATTGTGCTCAGTTTTGCCGGCGTGCTGATGCTCTATCAGGGCGATGAGATCAATATCTCGGCCATCGGCTGCACCCTCGCGGTGGCCTCGGCGGTAACCTATGCCATCTACATCGTGGGCATCAACCGCACGCACCTTATCATTTCCAATGACAAGCTCACCTTGTATCTGGTGCTGTTCTCGGTGCTGACCACCGCCATCTATATGGTGCTGTCACCCTCGGCTGCCTTAAAGCTGCCCGCGCAGGGCCGGGAGTTTCTCTACATCGGACTGCTGGCGCTGGTGCCGACCATCTTTTCGCTGGAACTTTTAAACGTGGCCATCAACAATATCGGCTCCACCGCCACCGCGGTGCTCGGTGCCTTGGAGCCGGTGACCGCGGTGGCTCTGGCCGTCATCTTCTTTGACGATCCGCTGTCCTTTAATCTGGTGGTGGGCATTGCCCTCATTTTAGGCGGCGTGCTGATGGTGATTGCAGGGAGCAGGTTTAAGGCAAGACGCGCGCGCATCCTGGTCAAGCGCTTTAACTTCATCATCAGAAAGAGCGTGCCCAAGCGCTGGCGCTGGAAGAGTTAACTCTTGGGAACCCGCTTCTCAGCCTTACCCCAGCGGCGTCTGACCCGGCCGCTGGTAAACAGTTCACCGAGCGCAAAGTCCTTAACATAGGGGCCGGCCACATCCATGCAGCCTTCCTCTTCGGATTTAAAGACCGGAGTGTCTTCATCAAACATCAGGCCCGCCGCGTGCAGGCCCTGCGGATCGTGATTGAAGTACAGCTGCAGATAAGCCATGCCCAGCTGCGGATTTAACAGCGCTTTGCGCCGCAGCTGCTCAAAAGGCAGACGGCGGTTGGCAATGCCGTTTTTATGGCGGTAAACATAGACCGCATTGTCCTGCACCAGATCTACGATCTGACAGCTCAGCACCCCAAGCCGGGTCCAGTTGGCCACAAAATTCTGCTCCAGTGTGGCAGCTGTCAGCTCTGCATCCTCAGGGGCAGGCTCCTGCAGCGCCTCCTGCGCAAAGTGCAGGCAGCCGCGGCCCTCTGTCAGCTGTAAGGTCAGCGTCTCCAGGAGCCTCGGTTCAATGCCGGCAATCAGCATCAACATCTGCTCCACCGAAGGCGGCAGCTCCGGCAGGCCGTCAATCACACTCCTCAGCACATCCTGCTTTTCCTTCCAGAGATCCAAAAGCCCCTGCAGGGTGCAGATCCCGCCCAGGTGCCCGAGCAGCGCCGCCGTCAGCATCACCTGCTGTGCCGGCACCATCCCCGGGCCCGGAGCGGCAGCCTGAGTGAGCTGCAGGCCGCAGAGTTTGACACCGGAAGCAAACTCCTGCTGTGCCTGTTCTTTAATTCTCCTCGCATTAAAATCGCTGCGGATTAACCTGCCAACCGTCATCTGCACTCCTGTAAAACTTGTCACAACAGCTGTTTATGCATGTGCACAGCCCCATTTTAGCAGTACCTAACTGCAAAGCAGAAATACTCTTTAATCTCAATGAATTAAAAGTGGCGTCAGCAGGCGTTTGCCGCTAAAATACGCGGGATTTTGAGTAATACAAGGGGGCTATTATGGCAGTTCAGGAGTTCTTTTCAGGTTTTGATGCAGAGCCGGAGGAGGTAAGCCGCTCGGCACACAAGCGCGAGGCCCAGGCGGTGCGCAAATTAGCTGAGGATCTGTCCAAACTGGGTGATCAGGCTTTCAACGCCCTGACCTTCCCGGATGTGTCCATTAAAGAGGCCCTGATCAACGCCCGCACCTTAAGGCGCAACTCCGATGAAAAGCGCCGTCAGCTGCAGTACACCGCCAAGCTGATGCGCGGATACGATCTGACTGATTTAAAGCATCAGCTCTCCCTGCAGGGGGCGCCCGCAGCGGTTGATCCCAATGCCATGCGCCTGGAGAACCTGCGCGCCTATCTGCTTTCAGGCGGCAATGCAGCCTTAAATGAACTCTGCGCGCTGATTTACTCCATTGACCGCAACAAGCTGCGCACCCTGATTAAAAAGGCCAAAATCGAGGAGGAAAAGGCCCTGCCCAATAAACCTGCATTAAAGGAAATCTATCAGTACTTAAAGCAGGTCTTTGCCCAGAGCGGCACGCCCATTCCTGAGAAGTTCAATGTCAAGCAGACCACTGCCACAGCTGCCGTCCCGGCTGCTACTGCCGCTGTTTCTGCTGCCTCAGCACTCAATGCAGACGAGGGTGACGCGGATGACTTTGATGGAATGGCGGAGCTTGATGATTTTGAGGGCGGGGAGCTGGAAGAATAAACCCCGGCATCCCTGAGCACAGTCTCAGGGCACTGCTGCCCTGAGAGCTGCAAGCCCAGAAAAGGCTTAAGACTGTGCTGAGATTAAAGGCAGTTCCTTTAAGGCGTTGGTCAGTCTGATCACGGTGCGCGGCAGCAGCTCTGCCACGGTAAGTCCCACCAGATCCTTGTAGAGCGCGGCAGTCTTGATAAGCTCCACGCACTGCTGGAGTTTAAGGCCGTTGGGCACATTGCCCACCGCGCAGAATATGTCGGCCGGATCGAGCACATCCAGGTCAAAGTGCACCACTACCTTGGAGCAGGGGCACTGCTGCAGGAAGGCAATCAGTTTGTCAGGCCCACAGGACAGATCCTCAGGGGTTAAATGCTTAAGGCCCCAGTTCTGCTCACGCTGTTTAATCTCATCGCGCTCCCAGTCACGCAGGCCGAGATAAAGCACATGTTCAGGCTTAATCAGGCCGGGCAGCTCGTCGCAGATCTTGCTGTCTGCTTTGCCCAGCAGTGCGCTTACTGCCATGGCATGCCAGCCGTTGTAAGCGTCGCCGGGCAGCGTAATGTCCGGGTGGGCGTCAATCCAGAGCATGCATACGTCATCAGGGTATTTGGCCGAGAGATAAGAAAAAGGCGGCACGGACACCGAGCACTCACCGCCAATGGTCACGATTTTATCCGGCGCGCTGATGTTGATAAGCTTTAAGGCATCTTTGGTCTGGCGGAAAATGATGTCGCGGTCAAGCACTTTGTCCTGCTCGCGGCGCTCATAGCGCATGTCCACCGGCACGCGCATGATCTCGCTCTGCGTCTTGGGCAGCAGCAGATCCAGAATCTGCGCGCCCACGCTGTAGCCCTGTGAACCGCTTTTTTCATCCAAGTCCGGGATCAGGCGGGTGACATTGCCGCCCTGCCACTGACCGAACACTAAACGCAAAGTCTTTTCAGCCTGCATACTTCCGCCTCCTTAACACTTAAAAATTTAAAACCAACCCTTAGGCCTCTGCACTGCAGCACTGCAGCGCTGAGGCTTATGCGGCATCAGCACCGCCCACGGTCAAGGCGTCCACCTTCAGGCAGGGCTGGCCGATGCCCACCGGCACCGACTGGCCGCCCTTGCCGCAGATGCCCACGCCCTGATCAAACTCCAGCTCATTTCCGACCATGGAGATCTGCTGCATCACCTCCGGCCCGTTGCCGATTAAGGTGACGTTCTTGATCGGGGTGGTGACTTTGCCATGCTCAATTAAGTAGGCCTCAGAGGAGCTGAACACAAAACGCCCGGAGGTGATGTCCACCTGGCCGCCTGCAAAGTTCACCGCATAGATGCCCTTATCAACTGAGCTTATTATTTCATCCTTGTGGTAAGTGCCGGGCAGCATAAAGGTATTGGTCATGCGCGGCTGCGGCAGGCAGGCATAATCCTGGCGCCGTCCGTTGCCGGTTACAGCCAGGCCCATCAATTTGGCGTTCTGCTTGTCCTGCATATAGGCCTTTAAGATGCCGTTTTCAATCAGCACATTGCGCTGCCCCGGGGTGCCTTCATCATCAAAGGTCACTGAGCCGCGCCGATCGGGCATGGTGCCGTCATCGACAATGGTGCAGCACTCTGAGGCCACCTTCTCACCGAGTTTTCCGGAGAAGGCTGAGCTGCCCACGCGGTTGAAGTCGGCTTCCAGGCCGTGACCGACGGCTTCGTGAATGAGCACGCCCGGCCAGCCGGCACCGAGCACCACCGGCATGGTGCCCACCGGGCCGTCAACTGCAGACAAATTCACGGCAGCAATGCGCACTGCCTCGGCGGCAAGTTCAGCTGGCAGCGCCGGATCGGAAATGGCATCAAGGAGCACCGCCCCGCCGCGCGAGGCAAAGCCGCTTTCGCGGCGGCCGTCCTGCTCCAGCACCACATGCAGCGAGCAGTGAATGATCGGTTTGACATCAGCGCAGATGGAGCCGTCAGTGCAGGCAATCAGGCAGACCTTATGGGTGGCGGCAAGATTGGCCATCACCTGCGTCACCCTGCTGTCACATGCGCGGGCAGCCGCATCAAGCTCCTGCAAAAACTTAATCTTGCGCTCACGCTCCCAGCTTGCAATCGGATCGCCGCTGACATAAAGCGGCGGGCGCTCTTTGCGCTCATTGACCTTAATCTGCGGGCAGTTGTGGCCGCTGCTTATCGAGGCGGCCGCCGAGCAGGCCTGCAAAATGGAGGGCTTGTCCACCACGTCAGAATAGGCAAAGCCGCTTTTCTCGCCAATGACGGCGCGGATCCCCACGCCCTTGTCGATGTCAAAAGAGCCTGACTTGATGATGCCCTCTTCAAGATAGAAGCTCTCCTGCACCGTGCGCTCAAAGTACAGATCACCAAAGTCGATATTGCGTGAAGCCAGGGCAGACAGGGCCTGACCGATAAAATTCTCATCAATCTCTGCAGGTTTGAGCAGAAGATCTTCTGCAAGCTCAATATTGCTCATAAATTCTCCAAAACGCGCTCTTGCTGCTTCTATCTTCAGGGCAAAAGACAAATCCGTCAAGCGCTGCAATTAAGCCTGCCCTTAAGCCTTAACGGTGCGCGGGTACAGACCAACCTGCGCGAGCAGCTCCCGGGTCTGACAGGCCGGCAGGCCGACTACTGAGCTTACCGAGCCGCTGACCTTTTCAATGAGCATGGCGGCAATGCCCTGCAGGGCGTAGGAGCCTGATTTGTCATCGCTCTCGCCTGAGGCCACGTAGGTCTCAATCAGCTCCGGGTCAAGTCTTGCAAAGGTCACCTCAGTGCGCTCTAAAATCTGCTTTAACTCACCTTTAGCGCACACTGCCACTGCGGTGAGCACCACGTGGGTTCTGCCTGACAGGGCGCCTATCATCGCCGCGGCATCGGCGCGGTCTTTGGGTTTGCCAAAGATGGTGGAGCCGAGCACCACCACGGTGTCAGCGCCGAGCACCACTGCGTCAGGATGCAGTTTGGCGCAGTGCTCAGCCTTGCTGCGGGCCATGCGGCTTACGTAGGCTTCGGGGCTTTCACCCTCCAGCACGCTCTCGTCGATGTCAGCAGGCTCGACCACAAAGGACAGGCCCATGTTCTTTAAGATGTCACGCCGGCGCGGGGAGCCGGAGGCTAAAATCAGATCATGCATGTGTGTCTTCCTGAAATAAAAACCCGGCGCCATCTCAGGCCGGGCTGTTTAGATCTTGAAAAGTTAAAACGCTGTCAGGCTGCGCCGGTAAACCTGCTGCAGAGCGCAGGCTTAATTTTCCTTGGGCAGATCCGGAGCGATGTTCATGGCCTTGCACATAAAGATGCCGGCATAGAACACGGCCGGCCAGAGCAGCGCGGTGATGATGCTCGGATAGAACAGATTGTCGTTGTAATTGACATTGCCTGCGATATGCGAAATCCAGTAGCCGAGCACGTGGCCTAACATATTGATGATGAGGATCACGATCATCTGCTGCCACTTGGCAAAGAGCCCAAAGCGCTTGAACTGCGTCATGATAAGGTAGATCTGCAGCGCGATGCACAGCGCATTCTGCCCAAGCGGCGCACCCATCAACAGGTCAACGAGCAGGCCGCAGCACCAGGCCAGCACGATGCCGATGCGCCTGGGGTCATAGACTGCAAAGAAAATGAGCAGCAGCGCCGGAAAATCCGGGCGGAAAGGCGCAATGAACTCCGGCAGGCGCACGATGTCCACAATGAGCGCTATCAAAAGCAGCGGGATAAAGAGCAGATAAGAGGAGCGGGTATCTACATTGGCTGCCATTTTCAGTCCCCCTGTCCTGCGCCTGCTGCGGCTTTGTCCTGAGCGGCGGCGGTATTTCTCTTGTTCTGCTGCGAGGCAGACATGGAATCAATCAGGCGCTTGATGCGCTCCTCGCGCAGGATCACCTTGCCGTCCGTGGGCTGTTTGGGCTGGATTTCATCGCCGCGGCTGCCCTTGGTGTCATACCAGTACATCAGCACATAGCGCATTTTGGCAAAGTCCACGAGCGGCTTTGCCTTCACCTCAGCAAAGGACTGGTTTTCAGCAAGGCCCACTGAGGTCACCACTGCCACCGGATAACCCTCAGGGTACACCCCGCCCAGGCCTGAGGTCACCAAAAGGTCGCCCTCCTGAAAGTCCGCACTGCGCGCCACGTTGGCGATGTCCAGCTCGTCATGGGTGCCGTTGCCTTCGGCCAGGGCGCGGATTTGATTGCGCACATTGACCACCGGCACCGAGGAGCTGGGGTCTGAAAGCAAAAGCACTCTGCTGAAGGAATAATCAACCTGAATGACCTGCCCCACGAGGCCCTCGTCGGTAATGACCGGCATGGAGTGATAGACATTGGAGCTCGCGCCGCGGTTTACCACCACGCGCTGCAGATAGGGGTCACTGTCCACGGCCACCACCTCAGCGAACATGCGCCGTGAGGTTTCATGCAGCGGCGAGTTGAGCAGTTTGCGCATGGCCGCGTTCTCCTGCTCCAAAGAGTGCAGGCGCAGCAAATCGGCCCGCTGCTCGAAGATCTCGCTGGCCAGCTGTTCATTCTCGGCAATAAGCTGTGCACGGCTTTTGAACTGCGTGGATACGGCATTGGACAGCGACCGCGGCGAGTCGGCAAAGACCATCACCGGATAGAGCGCTGATTCAATGTAATAGCGCACATCGCTTAAGGCCTTCAGCCTTAAGTCTGCAAACAGCAGCACGACTGAAAGCACAAAGCAGACGATAAAGCGCAGATTCAATACGAAGCCGGGTATTTCCTGCTTGCCCACTGTGCTATGCAACCTTGATAAAGCCGGGACTTGCCCGGCTTCTTTAGTTAATGCTAATCAAACAATTCGTTGTCCTGAGCGTCGTAGAGCTCCAGCGCTCTGCCGCCGCCGCGGGCTACGCAGGTGAGCGGATCGTCGGCTACAATCACCGGGATGCCGGTCTCCTCGCGCAGAAGTTTGTCAAGGTTGTGCAGCAATGCGCCGCCGCCTGAGAGCATCATGCCGCGCTCGGCGATGTCGGCGGCAAGCTCCGGAGGTGACTTCTCTAATGCTACACGCACAGCTGAGACGATGCCCTTAATCGGATCGGACAGGGCCTCTAACACTTCATTTGAATTTAAGGTAAATGAACGGGGCACGCCCTCAACCACTGAGCGGCCGCGCACTTCCTTTTCATGCATTTCCTGCTCAGCGTAGGCAGAACCGATTTCAATCTTGATCTGCTCGGCCGTAGCCTCACCGATTTCATAGCGCTTGGTGTTGCGCACGTAATTGATGATGGCCTGATCGAAGCGGTCGCCGCCGATGCGCACGGAGCTTGAGTACACCACACCGTTTAAGGAGATGATGGCCACCTCGGTGGTGCCGCCGCCGATATCGACTATCATGGAGCCTGCAGCCTCAGACACCGGCAGACCGGCGCCGATGGCAGCTGCCATGGGCTCAGTGATTAAGAACACTTCGCTTGCTCCTGCACCTTCCACCGACTCGCGGATGGCACGGCGCTCTACCTGAGTGGCACCGCAGGGCACGCACACCAGTACGCGCGGAGAGGGCCTGAAGGGGAACACGTGAGAGCCTGAGAGCACCTTGTCGATAAAGTACTGCAGCATCTTCTCAGTGTACTGGAAATCGGCGATCACACCGTCCTTCATCGGGCGGATGACTTCTATATTGTCCGGGTTCTTGCCCAGCATATTCTTGGCGGACTTGCCGACAGCATCGACTTTGCGCTGTGCACCGCCGTTCTTGTCAAGTCTGACAGCAACTACAGACGGCTCGTTTAAAACGATGCCCTTATTCTTTACATAGACCAGTGTATTTGCGGTTCCCAGATCAATGGAGAGATCGTTGGAGAACATCGCACGAAGCTTTTTAAACATTTATTCAGGCCTGAACGATAACGAAACCCTGCACCTGCCAAAAAGCAGTGTGCCAAAAATTTTTGCCTGCAAGTATAACACAGCAGAACATGCGATTTTTACGGCATTTTTGAAAACCTTGCTATATTTAGTTGATAGAAATATTAAATATTCCAATGGGCTTGCATTTTAGTCGCAGAACCGGCTGAAATACACTTTTACCGCCCCAAAATTGCGCCTTGTGCTGAGCACAGCGTGCTGCGGATTTTAATAAAGAAGGATCTTTGAAAATGAAAACTCCCGGAGGAGCACCCCGGGAGCGTAATTAAGACATTTAAGCGTGCTAAATTAACCGACCACAGCGGCCAGAATGAGCACGATGATAAGACCGACCACAGAGTTGATGAGCTCCAAGAGGCCCCAGGTCTTAAAGGTCTGGGCCATATTGAGCTGGAAGGTCTCCTTCATCAGCCAGAAGGCAGCGTCATTCGGCATGGTGATGGTGTTAGAACCGGCTGCGCAGGCTAACATTAAGAACACCGGATCGATGTCATAGACGCCAAGCAGCGGAGCGACCAGGCCGGCAGCAGTAATGGCGGACACGGCGCCCTGGCCGGTGGCCCAGCGGATGACGGCGGTGATGATCCAGGCCAGGATGAGCGGATTGAGATCCACGCCCTTGACGGCGGCTGCAATGTGCTCGCCGACACCGGCGGAAATAATGATCTCCTTGAACACGCCGCCGGCACCGATAATCAGCACCACTACGGCGATGCCCTTAATGGCCTTGGAGATGCTGTCTGAAGCCTCGGCAATGGTGCGGCCGGCACGGATGCCGAACACATACAAAGCGACGAGCACAGCAAGGAACAAGCTCACGATCGGGCTGCCCAGGAAATTGAGCAGATACACAAGAGTGTTCTCCTTGGGCAGGAAGGCCGCGGCGATGGTGTGGCTTATCATCAGGATAGCCGGAAGCAGCGGAATTAACAGTGAAACGGCAAAGCTCGGGGTGCGGAACTTGGAGTAGTCCACTTCCTCGAAGTTGCCAAACTGCGGCAGCTTGTAGGTCTTAATCTCCGGCAGGAAGCGCGGCAGAATGATACCGGCGCAGATGATGGACGGGATCAAGACGATGATGCCGAAGATGTAGATGAGACCTGAATCAGCATTCAGGGAAGTCATCAGGGCAACCGGGCCCGGCTGCGGCGGCAGCAGTGAGTGTGCCTGAGCCAGAGCGGCCACTGAAGGAATGACCAGAGCCATAAACGGGATCTTGGCTTCCTTGGCAATGCCGATGACCAGCGGCATTAAGATGATGAAGCCCACCTCAAAGAACATGGCCACACCAAAGATGGAGCCGATGACGAGCAGGCCCCACTTTAAGTATTTGGTGCCGCAGGTCTTCAAAATGACATCAGCCACACGTTTGGATGCGCCGCAGTCGGTCATCAACTGACCTAAGGCAGCACCGAGCACCACAATCAGGCCCACACCGGCCAGCGTATTGCCCGCACCCTTGGAGATCGCGGATACAAGCGCATCGAGCGGCATCTGCTCCAGGAAGGCCACCAACAGGCCCACGATGAGCAGAGCGATGAAGGAATGCAGCTTGAATTTGATAGTCAGGATAAGCAACAGCACAATGGCCAGGCCTACCCATAAGACAGGTATCCAATGCTCCATATTTTCTAAACCTCACAACTCACAAAGTGTAAAAATAAAAAAGACCAGCAAGACAGGTCAATTCTGTCCACACTGATCCGACGAATGGCATTGTAAATGAGTTCAGCCGGAGTCTCTCAAAAATTATTGAACAAATTGCAAATTTGCGATCTGGGCTGCACTTTTTGACAATCAGCGGAAAAAATGGAAATCCCGGCTGGCTTTATGCGCATTAATATGCATGGTGCCGATTTTTCTGCCATTTCAGGATAGATTTTGACATCTCCGGCATACAAGCGGGCTGGGAACAGAGACCGACTTCCGCCCGCTCACAGATCTGATCAACTTTACAAAAATTCACTGCTCCGCCTGGCTTAAGGCATTGTTAACCGCTTCGGTAAACTGATCATAGGCAATGGTGGCCCCGGAGATGCGATCCACCCCGTCAATGGACTTTTTGCGCACCAGGCAATCGCGGTAGATCTTCATGGCCTCCACCGCATGCTGGGCCTTTTGATAAAAGCCGCTGTTGCCAAGCTCGGCCGCTCCCGCGCCGTAGTTTTCATCTTTAATGCTGCCGTCAGCCTGAAAGGTCACATACTGCGCATCCACGATTTCATTGTTTTTGAGGGTAATGGTGACCTTGGCCCAGGCGCCGTCCTCGTCCTTGGAAGACAGGCCGGTATAAACGCCGTCCTGATAGGATGCAGGCGAGCAGGCTGCAAGCAGCAGGGAAAGTCCCACAGAGGCTGCCGTGAGAGTTAAAGCACGCATTATTTAATCTCCTCACAGGGTCTGCCCTCGGCATCAAGGCGCCAGGTCACGCCGTTTTGGCGCTGCTGTGTCAGCCTGCCGTGATCGAGGATCACGGTGCGCTCGGCACACTCGGCCACCTCAGGATCATGAGTCACCACGATCACGGTGCGCCCGTCGCGGTGCATACGTGAGAACAGATCCATCACCAGATGCTCATTGGCCTCATCGAGGTTGCCCGTAGGCTCGTCAGCTAAAATCACCTGCGGATAGTTAATCAGGGCACGGGCGATGCACACGCGCTGCTGCTCGCCGCCTGAGAGCTGCCCGGGCAGGTGGTTGGCGCGCTTTTCAAGGCCTACTTCTGCAAGGGCCTGCAGCGCCTGCTTTTCATCGGGCACTGAATGGTAGTACTGCGCGGTCATCACATTTTCCAGGGCAGTGAGATAGTTAATAAGATGAAACTGCTGGAACACCAGGCCGATGCGCTCGCGGCGCACCCTGCACAGCTCCTGCTCATTGAGCTTTGAGATGTCATCGCCCCCTAAGATCACGCGCCCTGAACTTGGTCTGTCCATGCAGCCTACGATGTTCATCAT
>JADINH010000153.1 GCA_017694225.1 Candidatus Avisuccinivibrio stercorigallinarum | reverse complement strand
GAACTGACTTTGCTTTGTTCAGAGTTTCATCGGCCTCGGACTGCGGATCGGAGTCATAGACCACGCCGCAGCCGGCCTGAATGCGGGCGGTGCCGTTTTTCACCAGGGCGCTGCGGATGATGATGCAGGAGTCAAAAGTGCCGTCGGCACTGATGATGGCAGCCACGCCGCCGTAAAAGCCGCGCTTTTTGCCCTCATACTGATAGATAAGCTCATGGGCTTTGATCTTCGGGGCGCCTGAGAGCGTGCCCATGTTCATGGCCGCAAGGTAGGCATGCAGGGCATCGAGGTCATCGCGAAGTTCTGCGGTGACATCGCTTACAAGGTGCATCACGCTCTGATAGCGGTCAACGTGCAAAAGGTTTGACACTTTGCGGGTGCCGGGCTTGGCAATGCGCGCCAGATCATTGCGCGCCAAATCCACCAGCATCAAATGCTCGGCAATTTCCTTTTTATCTGTGCGCAGCTCCAGCTCCAAGCGGTCGTCGAGATCCGGATCAAGGCTGCCGTCAGGATGGCGGCCGCGGATGCGCGTGCCGGCAATCGGGCTGATGGCCGCCTGGCGGGTTTCCGGATCAAAGCGCAGGGCAAACTCAGGGCTGGCGCCAAAGAGCACAAAATCATCGTCATAGAAGTAAAAGGCGTAGGGCGAGGGGTTGTCAGTCTTTAAATAGCAGTAAGCAAGGTAGGGATCGGAGCAGTGCTGCAGGAAGGTTCTTGACGGCACCACCTGAAAGATGTCGCCGCAGCAGATGTGCTCCTTTAAAGAGGAGACGATGCGGCAGAAGTCAGCGTCACTGATGTCAGGCTCAAACTCCGGGGCGGCTTTGACCTCTGTAAGCGGCAGATCAAAGTCCTCACGGTCAATTAAGGTTTTGACCTTGAGGGCCTGCATCGCGAGGGCGGTATAGCTCTCGTCATCAAAGGCAAAGAGATTGATGGTCAGCTCACGCTTGAGATGGTTTACCACGATGTTGAGATCGTAAAGGTAAAAACACAGATCCGGGCTGTCCTCCGGAAAGTCCTGCGGCGCAAAGTGCTCAAAGCTGCGGATAAAATCAAAGGAGATGAGGCCGGCCAGGGTCAGGGGCTTGAAGTCCTGCAGCAGCACTCTGATTGCACGCAGTACATCAAGGGGGCCTGGCACCTTCAGGCGGGAGATTTCATCCAGGCCCTGCGGGGCGGACGGAAAATCAACGGAAAAACTGCCGTCTGGCTCTGTCTGCAGCTGGAAGTTTGGCTTGAGCTGTTTCACCACAGCGCGGCCGTTGGCGTTTTTGGGCTCAAGGGTGACTTTGCGGTCATGCACCACAATCTTTAAGGCACAGTTAAGGCCGATGATGCTCTGTTTGCCGCTTTTGTCACGCACCTCGGCGGATTCAAGCAGCATGGTGCAGGGGGCCTTTAATTGGGCGTACAGAGCATGCACCTTGTTTTGATATCTGGCTGTTAAAGTTAAAGCCTGCATTTTAAGCTCCTAATTAAGCTTTAAGCGGGCCCTAAAAACAACAAAACCCGCTTAAAGCGGGTCAAGTTTCAGACAAAAGAAGTTGAGCCCGCCTTTATGCGAGCTGCCACCATGCAAATGCGAAGGTCTTTGTCTGAAAATTCATTAATCTGAAATCCTGTTGCTAAATTTAACTTTCTGCTGCCTTAGCAGCTGAGCTCAGCATAGCCGGGAGTGCGGGGAATTGTAAAGAGCGGGCGTGAAAAAACTGCTGCAGCGGCTCAAAAATGTGCGCCGGAGTAAAGTGCTGCTGCAAAAAGGTGCAGCGCAGCGGTGCAGGTTTTAAGCGCGGCCGGAAATTTAAAGTCCATCACATTTTTACTATTCTGCTGCGCCTAAGGCGTGTAAAGGGCAAAACAGCGCAAATTTGTATTGTAAGATTTAAGCCTGAGCTGATGCTAAGTGGTGTAAAAAATGGGTAAAGAAAAAAATGCAGAGGGCAGTTTAGCAGGGAAGGAAGTGCGGGATCTGGCGCATTTTTCAACTGCATCAGCCCTGCACGAAACCGTGCAGCGCTACGGCTCTGCGGCCAAAGAGCATATCGTCAGCTATACCGGCTTTGACGCCGAGACCGGTCAGTCCCTCTCCAGAAGCCTCAAGGACATTGCAGACTACGGAGTAGATCCTGAAAATGCCGCTTCCAACTTAAAGCAGCATGCCGGCTTTGCAGCTGAAAATCTGGAGGCGGCAAAAAGCCGCGAAGAGCAGATCATCGCAGGCCGAAATCCCACTACCACGCGCACCGATGACATGCAGAAGACCGGGCAGAAAACCGAAACGGGCAATGACATCGGCCAGGTCAATGATCCCTTGTATGATCTAGCGGATGTGGATGCACAGGGCAATTACATTCCCGGCAGTGCGCTGCAGATGAAGTTTGTCGGCTCTGATCCGGCGTCCTGTGCCGAGAAGCTGCTGAGCTCCAAAATGGATAAATACCGCGCAGCTGATGTAAAAATCGCTGTGCCTGCAGATTACTTTGACGGAGTAAAGCAGTACCTGGATGACAAGGCTGCCAGGGTGCAGGAGCAGCTTGAGGCGGCACAAAAGAATGGCAATGCAAAGCTTGCTGAGAAGCTTGGCCGTCAGCTTGAGAAGATCAAAAAGACCAGGGACAATCTGGTCAAAAGCAAGGTCACCTCGCAGGAGGCCCTGGAGGCGGTAAAAACTCCGCTTAAGACCACTGTCAAGAATATTGCCCGGGTGTCGCATGAGGCCGGAGTGCAGGGGGCTAAAACCGGCGCAATAGTCGGCGGCACGATTTCGCTTATCAAGAATGCAGTGCAGGTGGCTAAAGGTGAAAAAGAGCTTAAAGATGCAGTTTTTGAGGTCTCAAAGCATACCGCGCTCTCGGCTGCTGCCGGTTACGGCACGGCCTTTACCGGTACGGCGCTGGCCAGCCTGATGAAGAGCTCTTCAAGTGAAATGGTGCGCATTGCCGGCAAGTCCGGACTGCCTGCCATGATGGTCAGCACAGTTGCTGCGATGGGCTCGACCATGCTTGGATATTTGCGCGGGGAGATTGACGGGGTGCAGTGTCTGCAGCAGTTGGGCAGTGATGGGGTGAAAACCGTTTCCTCAAGCTTGTTTGCCGTCATCGGTCAGGCTGCCATCCCGATCCCGGTAGTGGGCGGCCTGGTAGGCGGCATGCTGGGTTATGCGCTGGCCTCTTCAAGTTATGCCATTTTGCTCACCAGCCTGCAGGAGGCAAAGCTTGCAAAGCAGCAGCGTAACCTCGTGGAGGCAGAATGCCGGGAACTTTGCAGGCTTATGCAGCAGTACCGCCAGGAGCTGCAGCAGCTGATCTCGCGTTACCTGACCTCCCACATGCAGGTTTTTAATGATACCTTTGTGGAGCTGAAAACCGCGCTTAAGATCGGGGATGCCGATTATGCCATTGCCTCGGCCAATAAGATCACGCGCACCATGGGACGCGAGCCCTTGTTTGACACTCTCGATGAGTTCAAACGGCAGCTGTTGAGCCGTGAGCGGCTGGAGTTTTAGTGCTGCAGGTTTTTAATTTACAGACCGGCGTTCTGTCAGGCAGGCGCAAATGCTGGCGTCTGCCGGCGCCGGGGTTTAGTCAATAAAGGAGGATAAAACCGGGCTGCGGTGCCTTTTTAGGCGGCGGTGCGCCGGTGAGAGCAGTATGGGTTGCCAAAAGGAATTGTTTAAACTGTACTGTCTGTTCTTAAAGGCAGACGGGCAGTGGTCTGCAAAAGAAGAGGCGCTGTTAAGTGAGCTGGGCAGAAATCTGTCCTCGGCAAGTTGGTCGGACTTGTCAGAGCATGAGATGCAAAAGCTGACTGCTGAGTTCCGTCAGCGCGACTTGGTAAATTTTAATGCCGTGGCCGCGCTTATCGATGTCTCAGGTTTAACCACACTTGACAGCAAAGATAAGGCCTTGTGCATTTTAAACCTGGTCAAGCTCGGCTGGGCTGACGGCAGTTATTCAGAAAATGAGCGGGCCTTTGTATCCATCATTGCGCATAAGCTTGAGGTTGAACCTGAGATCGTCTCTGAGTATGAAGATACCCTGCAGACCATAGCGCAGCTTTCTGAGCATAAAGCCTGGCTGGAGCAGCAGTATCTGCCGGTTAAGGAGGCCAAAGAGAGAATGGATCAGCTTGAGGCCGATCTCAAGCTGTTGCTGGAGCAGTCCCTTAAGACTGCAGAAATTTACGGTTTGAGCGCAGAAAAGAAAGCACAGCAGGGAGATTAAGATGCCAATACCTATTCCTCTTATTTTTGGTGGTCTGGGCCTTTTGGGGGCCATCGGTGTGGGCGGTGCGGCCAAGGCGGCTGTTGACCAGCATGAAGCCGGCAAAACCAATGAGCGCGCTGCAGATATTCTCAATACAGCCAAGGACAGAGCAGAAACCTGCCGGGATGCCTGCAATGAAGCTCTGGAAAATCTGGGCAAAAGGAAGCTGCAGCTTTTGGATACCTCAATCAAAGAGTTTTTAGTTTCGGTATCAAAGCTTAAACATGTAGATTTCAACCTCTCAGGTTTTAAGCAGGAAAACGTCAAGTTCAGCAGTGATGAC
>JADINH010000152.1 GCA_017694225.1 Candidatus Avisuccinivibrio stercorigallinarum | reverse complement strand
GCTCAGAGCACATCACCATGGCCCTTGATGTGCGCGTGGTTGACGGCATGCCCATGGTAGCCACCCACGGCTGGCTGGAAAACTCAGACAAGACCCTCTACAGCCTGATTGACTATTTCCTGCCCTGCGGGCTCAGGCATGTGCTCATTACCGACATCAGCAAGGACGGCATGCTGCAGGGCACTAACACCGCCTTATACCATAAGGTGCATGAGCGTTACCCCGGGCTTGACATCATAGCCTCAGGCGGCATTTCCTCGCTTGAGGACATCAAAGCTGCCTTTGCAGCCGGTGCCGGCTCGGTGATTTTGGGCCGGGCGCTGCTTGAGGGCCGCTTTACTGTGAAGGAGGCATACAAATGCTGGCAAAACGCATAATTCCCTGCCTTGATGTGCGCGACGGCGTAGTGGTCAAGGGCGTGCAGTTTAAAAATCATGAAGTGATGGGCGACATTGTGGCCCTCGCTAAACGCTATGCCGATGAAGGCGCAGACGAGCTGGTATTCTATGACATCACCGCCTCCGCCGAAGGCCGGCGCGTAGACCGCTCCTGGATAGCCAAGATTGCCGCGGTCATCAACATCCCCTTTGCGGTGGCAGGCGGCATCAAGAGCGTGGAGGATGCTCAGGAAATCCTGGCCTACGGCGCTGACAAGATCTCCATTAACTCGCCCGCGCTCTCTGATCCTGCACTCATTACACGCCTGGCCGACCGCTTTGGCGTGCAGTGCGTGGTGGTGGGCATTGATACTTTCTACAACGCAGAGCTTGGCATCTATCAGGTCAAGCAGTTTACCGGCAGCGAAAAGAGCACCGTAACCACCGCCTGGCAGACCCTGGACTGGGTCAGGCGCGTGCAGGAGCTGGGCGCGGGTGAAATCGTGCTTAACATGATGAACAATGACGGCATGAAAAACGGCTATGACATCAAGCAGCTCAAGGCCGTGCGCGAGATCTGCAAAGTCCCGCTGATTGCCTCCGGCGGCGCCGGTGCCATGGAGCACTTCTATGACGCCTTTGCCCTGGCTGATGCCGACGGTGCGCTGGCGGCCTCAGTCTTTCATAAGAATCTTATTGTAATATCCGAGCTGAAGTCATTTTTAAGAGGAAAAGGAATTGCCATCCGTTCGTAAATTTTGCTTTGGTTTCAAAGACATCGACGAGTTGAACTTTGAAAAAGGCCATGGTTTGATCCCGGCCATTATTCAGCATGTACAGACCGGGCAGGTGCTGATGCTCGGCTACATGAATAAGGAGTCCCTGCAAAAGACCATGGACACCGGCCTTGCCACCTTCTACAGCCGTGACAGACAAAAACTCTGGACCAAGGGTGAGGAAAGCGGCAACTTTCTGCATGTGCGCTCAATGTGCACCGACTGCGACAGTGACACTCTGCTGGTGCTGGCCCTGCCTGACGGCCCCACCTGCCACAAGGGCACAACAAGCTGCTTTGATGCCTCGCCCTTTGCCGATGCCACTGCCCGTTATTTAATGGCCCGCAAGGAAGAACAGCATCATGAGTAACACCGCTCCCGCCTCCGCTCCGGTGGTTGAGCCGGCAGTCAACACCCACATCGGTCTTGAGACTGAGACCATGGTGATCTTCGGCGTGCTGGCCGTACTGGCCTTCTGCGTCGATATCTGGGCCCACCGCTCAGACAAGCCCATTGCGCTTAAAGCGGCCGTGGGCTGGACCTTGTTTTGGATCTCGATCGCCATGTGCTTTGCCCTGTTCCTCAATTTCCACTTCAACTCCGAGGTAGCTTCGCTCTTCCTCGCCGGTTACTTGTTTGAACAGGCGCTGTCAGTTGACAATCTCTTTGTGATGATGGCGATTTTTGCCTGGTTTAAGGTGCCGGACATCTACTGCCACCGTGTGCTCTATTGGGGCGTGCTCGGTGCCGTGGTGTTCCGCCTCATCTTCGTGCTTATCGGCACCTCGCTCTTTGCTTTAGGCCCCTGGGTAGAGCTGCTCTTTGCCCTCCTGGTCGCAGGCTCGGGCTGCATGATGCTGCGCAAAAAAGATGACGAAGCCGACGAAAACGCTGACTTTACCCATCACTTTGCCTACAAGGCAGTGCGCTTTTTCCTGCCGGTGTACCCGCGCCTGGCCGGCCACGCCTTCTTTATCTCCCATAAGGAAGTGGATGCAGAGCTCAAAAAGCCTGAGAATGCAGGCATTGTCTTAAAGCGCCACGGCCCGTGGTTTGCCACGCCGCTGTTTTTGTGCCTGGCCATCATTGAGACCACCGATGTGATGTTCGCCTTTGACAGCGTCCCGGCGGTGATTGCAGTCAGCCGCGAGCCGCTGATTGTCTATTCGGCCATGATCTTTGCCGTACTCGGCCTGCGCTCAATGTACTTCGTGCTCGATGCCATGCGCCAGTACCTGGTGCACTTGGAGAAAGCTGTTACCGTGCTGCTCTTCTTTATTGCCTTCAAGCTCGCCGCCGGTGCCTCCCTGCACCTCTTTGGCGTGGGCATCGACATCAGCGTCTACACCTCCCTGGGCGTCATTGCGGTGATTTTAGGCCTGGGCATTGCAGCAAGCCTGGTATTCCCCGGCCCCAAGAAGGCCGTAAAGGACACAGCTGCGCAGCAGGACAAAAAATAAGCGCTGAAGATTAAATTTAAACAAACACACAATCTGCAAGCCGCCCCGCTGGGGCGGCTTAATTTTGCCGGCGGTGCCGCCTGTGCCTTTTGCACTGCGGCAGCAGGCAGCGGCGCGCTACAGCTCAAACAGCCCGGTGGCTGCGCTGCAAATCAGCTCCACTGAGCCGTCTATGCCAAATTTGGAACTGTCGAGCTTTAAGTGGGCGCGGTCTGTCTTATGGCCAAAGAAATGGCGGTAATCCTGACGCTGGGCATCCATGCGCTTGATTAAGGCCAGGGCATCGTCATCATCGAGTTTGTAGAACTCCTTGACCTGTTCACGGCGCCAGGAGAGCGGTGCATAAATGTAAACATTGAGCACATGCTCAAAGTCAGCCAGAATGGAATCTGCGCTGCGCCCTAAGATCAGGCAGGAATGAGCCTGCGCATGTTCACGGATGATCGCCTTCTGCTCCTTGAAGATCTCCTGATTGAGATCGTAAGCTCCGGCATTAAACAGCATCTTGTTGCGCTGCCAGAAGCGCTCGCCATGGGTGGCATGTGCGTCAAGCTTGTGCTCGGCAATGCCGGTCTTGGAGGCCAGCTGCTCGATGATCTTGCGATCCAAAAATTCAATGTTCAGGCGCCCGGCAGCCTTCTCGGCTATCAGGTGGCCGCCGCTGCCAAACTCGCGGCTTATAGTGATCACATACTGCATAAAAATCCCCTCTTTGTCTCACCTGTTTTCCATCCTAACCAAAATTTAATGTAATTAATGCGACGCAGTGCAAAAGTCTTGGAGTAAATTTTATTTTGTGGCAAAATTAGCGCGTTTTTGTGCTCTCGGGCATGTTTTTAGGTTTTGAAGTTTTTGGAGATTTTGGGTTATGTTCAACGCCCATCCCCTGCTCAATTTTATTTTCCGCTCCCTGCTCTCGGGATTTTTAATCGGCTTTGGCTGCCTGGTATTTGTAGTCTGTGAAAACCGCTATGTCGGGGCCTTCCTCTTTGCTTTGGGACTGCTCACCATCCTTACCAAGGGCTATTACCTCTACACCGGCCGCGTAGGCGACTGGGTGCCGCGCGATACCTTAAAGCTGCTCATGATGTTCTGCTGCAATGCCATCGGCACCGCTCTGTGCGCCTACATGTTCACCTTTACCCGCCTCAACCTGTCTGCAGTTGAGACCATTGCCGCCACCAAGCTCAATGACGGCCTGCTCTCAATCTTCATCCTGGCGGTAGGCTGCGGCGTAATGATGCACCTGGCGGTATTCAACTTTAAAAAAGAGCGCCACCCGCTGTATGTGATCATGCCCATCATGTTCTTTATCATCTGCGGCTTTGAACACTGCGTAGCCAACACCGGCTACTTTGCCATGGCCAAGGTGCCGCTCAACTTTGACTTGTGGATCCGCCTGGCTTTGATGGTGCTCGGCAACGGCGTGGGCTCGCTTATCTTTACCAAGTTAATTGCTGTGCCGCTTGCCCAGAAATAACTCTCTGCACAATTTTGGCCAAGCTGCACACAGCAGTTGCCGGCTGCAAAAAGATCCTGCAAAGAAACCAATTTAATATCATGCGATTTTTAAAGGCCGCGCAAGCGGCCTTTCATCTGCCGCATTTAATCTCAGCTTCCCTGCCTGCAGCCCTACTCGATAAGGCCGATATTGCGGTCGCGGAACACGCGCTTGCCGCTTATCACCTGCACCACATAACCCTCCACCAGCGCCTTAACCGCCCGATCGTAGACCCCGGTGATTTCAATCTGATACATATTGCCCGCCTCGCCAATCACAATCACATTGGCTTCAGCAGAGGGACAGGCCGCGGTGTAAAAACCTACTCCGATGCGTTTTGCCGCCTCACATTTGTGCAGAGTGATATAGGAGTTGATAAAGCCCAGCGCATCGAGGTTCTGCGTGCGCCTGGTGTAGGTAATGCGCACCTCTGAGGCTGTGCCCTGCCCGTCCACACCGCTGTCAAGCGGAGATTTGTAGATCACGGTTTTGCCCACGATCTCCTGCGTCCAGCGCAGCGGCACCGGCGGGAAAGGCACAATGTCTATCTGCTGGCTCTGCTCAAAAAACTCCATATTCTGCGCAATGGCAGCATCGGCTGACTGCGCCGGCAGCTTCTGCCCGGAAGCGGCTGTTTCAAGTGCAGCGCTTTCTGCCTCTTCGTCACCGCCAAAGAAGTGATCCCACAGGCTGCCAAGATCAACACAGCCAGTTAAGCACAGCGAGCCTGCGAGCACGCCTGACAGAATAAGTTTGCGCATAAGCCCCCTTAAAGCTGTAAGGAGCAAAGCCTACAAAGACTTAAGCTCTTCCTCCAGTAACCCCACTGCCTCAGCTTTGGTGCTGACATGGCAGAAACGCTTGAAAAACTCCGCTGCCTGTTCATCGCACTTGCGCACAAAGCCCAGGTACTGCTTGCTGCGATCGAGCACCGATTTCTCCGCGAATTTGTACTGCTCAAGCGTCTGCATTAAAGTGTACACCAGCTCAAGCTTGACCCTAAAGGAAAGCGGCGCAGCGCCCTCCTTAATCATTTTGCCAAGGTTGGGCTCCATCAAAGCCGCCCGCCCGGTCATCAGACGGTCGCACCCGGTAAGTTCCATGCAGCGCACAGCGCTTTGCTTATCAATAATATCGCCGTTGGCCACCAGCGGGATGCCGTGTGCATACTGATGCAGCAGGGCAATCTCCTCCCAGTGCAGCGCATCCTTGCGGTAAAGTTCCTTTCTGGTGCGCGCATGCAGGATGATCTCATTGACCCCGTCCACGGCCGCTGCCTGAACCAAATTTGGTGCCTCTTTAATATCGGCAAAACCAAGGCGCATTTTAACCGAGAGCACGATCTCCGGGGGCAGGGCCTCACGCACCTCTGCTACAATGCAGTGAATGAGCTGAGGCTCTTTGAGCAGCATGGAACCTGCGTGATGGACAAAGCGTGAGGGGCAGCCGAAATTCAAATCGATGCCGCGTGCGCCCAGCTCTACTGCCAGTTTTGCGCTGCCTGCCATCATTTGGGCATTGTCACCCAAGAACTGCACCCGCACCGGGGTGCCGTCAGGGGTGCGGCAGTCATTTTTCAGTTCCGGCACTTCGCGCAGCAGGGTTTTGCGCGGCAGAACTTCATCCGTCACCCGGATAAACTCAGAAAAACACTCGTCATATCCGCCGATAGCGCACAAAATTTGGCGCAGCGGAGGATCGCACACCCCTTCCATCGGGGCCAAATAAACCTTTTGAGCCTGCATTTTCTTATTATTTTTTCACAAACACATCAATAATGAGCACCACTGCTCAGCTAAATACAAACGCGGGACATGCTACAATAAGCCGCGGAAACAGGAGATTTCTCTATTATGCTGATTGCAACCCATGACGGCAGCTTTCACGCCGATGAAACAATTGCCTGCGCAATTTTAACCTATATTTACGAAAAAGCCTCAATTCTTAGAAGCCGCGATCCGCTGGAACTGGAAAAAGCAGATCTGATAATTGATGTCTCGGGCATCAATGACGAGCGCCATTTTGATCATCACAGCAAAGCCTTTACCCTTTCGAGGAACAACGGCATCAATTACGCCACCGCCGGCCTGATGTGGCACAAGTTTGGTCTGCAGTTTCTGCAGAAGATCTGCCAGAAAAACAATCTGCAGGCGGACAATGAGGTGCTGGCAAAGGCTCAGGAGCGCATTGACCGTGAAATGATGGAGCAGATTGATCTTAACGACAACGGTCAGCTCAACTCTTATCTGGCAGAAAAATTCCCCGCCCACAACAGCGGCGAGCGTGAGATCTTCGATGGTTTAAATGAGTTCTATCAAAACGATCCCGCCATCCCCTATATCGTGGCCATGCAGAACCTGCCCAATGCCGGAGCGCAGGAGCAGCTGCTCTCCTTCCTCTCCACGGTAAAACTGCTGCGCGAGATTCTGGTCAATACCGCCATTAATGCGGTCTGTACCGAGCTTGGCATCTCAAAAGTGCTTGAGCTCTACGACGGCGGCGAGATCCTCATTATGCACGAGAAGCTGCCCTGGACTTCGGCTGTGCTCACTTATCCTGAGCTCTTTGAGCGCTGCCTGCTGGCCGTCTACCCGGACAGAAAGCGCGGCTGGCGGGTGCAGTCCCTGCCCTTGTCCAAAGCCGAGCGCTTTAAAAACCGCGTCACCGCCCCCGAGAGCTGGTGCGGCAAGGACAATGCGGCGCTTGATGAAGTCACCGGCCTTAAAGACACCATCTTTGTGCACAAGAGCGGCTTTACCGGCGGCGCCATGGAATTTGAAACCACGCTGGAAATGGCCCGGCGCTGGCTTAAAGAAGGCCGCCGCGCTGCAAAGTTTCTCTAAGCTCTGCCCCCTGAGCACTTAAGGCTCAGGGGCCTGCTCCCCTCACTGCCAGGCCGCGTTATATTTGCTAAAAATCTCCAGCACCTCGGGCGGATACTGCAGCTGCGGGTGGTCATCCTTGATGCTCACCTCAAGAGCGAGCAGGCAGATCACCACATAGTCCCAATCCTCCTGATCCGGGATTAAAGCTGCCATCAGCTCTGCAA
>JADINH010000151.1 GCA_017694225.1 Candidatus Avisuccinivibrio stercorigallinarum | reverse complement strand
GCCGGCTGTGGGCGGGGCGGTGGACGCGGCGCTGCAGGCGGGGCAGTCAGGGCAGGGCGCAGTGCAGGTGCAGTCACAGTTTGACTTAAAGCAGGCCTCTTTACATGCCCTGCGGGCAAATCCCATCATGGAGAACAATATCGCCTCGATGCAGGAGCCAAAGCTTGATGAAATCAAGGCCCGGGCTGAGGCGGCAAAGGCTGCAGAAAAGCAGGACGATCCGGATTTAATTCCGATAAAGCCGACCCTTTCTGACGAGGAAGTGCCCAATCAGCCGGGTGCCATCTTAAAGCATGCCCGTGAGATGCTCGGCATTTCACAGCGTGAGATTGCCATGCGCCTGAAGCTGCGCGTCAACTCCATCAGCGATATTGAAAATGACCGCTTAAATCAGCCCACCGCGGCTGCCTTTGCCCGCGGCCATATTGCCAATTATGCACGCCTGGTGAACATCGACCCCAAGGTGGTGGTTGATCTGTATGACAAGAACGTGCAGGCTGTGCGTGAGCAGACTGCGGTCAACAGCAAAAAGCGCCGCCGCTCCAATGTGGTGATTTCAAATAACACCTCACGCTCTTCAAGAAACCGCAGAAGACGCTCAGGCTCGGGTTTGAAGCGCGTGGTCTACAGCCTGATTTTCCTTGGCATCGCAGGCGGGCTTTTAGTCAATTATTTCTACACCCGTCCGGTGGAGGACAATGTGGGCTCTGAGCCTTTGGTGATTGAAGGGGGCTCACTGTCTGGCGAGCTCAACGCAGCAGGGGGCAGCAATGCAGCTGCCGGCGCGGGCGCTGAGGGCGCTCTGTCAGGAGAACTTACCGGCAGCCTCAATGCAGAGGCTGCTGCAGCTGCAGGTACACAGCAGGGGCAAACCCCGGCAGCACCGTCCAGATCAGATCTCAACACCATGCGCGCCCAGGCGCAGGCCAGTGCTTTGGGCACCAACGATTTGACTGAAGAGGCCCTGCCGCAGTCCGATGAGGTGGATACCACCGCACCGCTCATTACCACTGCAGCTCCGGTAAGAAATGCGCAGCCCGTAAGAGCAGAAGCTGAGACCGCTCCGGCCCAAAATACTGCGTCTCAGGCAGCAGCGCATACAGCTGCAGGGCAGAGTGCGCAGAGCTCTCATCCTGCTCAGATATCAGCTGCACCGCAGGCTTCTGCGCCGCGCAGTGAAGAGGTCAGAGCGCAGCAGACTGCAGCGGCAGCGAATGCTCCGGTCCAGGCTGCAGAGCCTGTCCGGGAGATCGTGGACAACAAGTCCAACAGCACTGAAGGCTCGCTTACCATCAAGGAGCCCAAGCCTGCTCTGGTTTCCAATTTGCATGACGTGTCCTCACAGGTGCGCGTGGAGGGCCGTGACGGCCTGGCTTCCTTAAATTCAGCGGTGATCATTGTGCGCGGCGAGGTATTCCTGCGCGTGACCGATCAGCGCGGCAAGGTTTTAGCCTCAGGCAATTACTCCAATGGCCAGAGCGTCAGCGTCACCGGCATTCCCCCCATCAAGGTGGAGGTGACCGACAGCTCGCGCATTCAGATAAATTACATGGGCGGGCGCCTGGTGATGCCCAGGGCCCGTCAGGTTTCATTTGATCTGCCGCAGCGCTAAAGCAGGTGCAGCAGGAGGTTACAGCGATGGAATGGAAGGCTAAGCCGATTGTCAGACGCAAGTCCTGGCAGATTAAGGTCGGCAATGTTTTGGTAGGCGGTGATGCCCCGATCTCGGTGCAGAGCATGACCTGCACCGACACCCTCGATGTGGAGGCCACCTTAAAGCAGATTGAAGATCTGGCAGCTGCCGGGGCTGACATTGTGCGTGTCTCCGTACCCTCGCAGCAGGCCGCTGAGTGCTTTAAGACCTTAGTTGAAAAAAGCTCAGTGCCCCTGGTCTCTGACATTCACTTTGATTACCGCATTGCCATCTCCTGCGCACAGTACGGTGCTGCCGCCCTGCGCATCAACCCGGGCAACATCGGTGCGCGTGAAAAGGTGGAGGCCGTGTGCCGCGCCGCCGAAGATCATGGCATTCCGATCCGCGTGGGTGTGAACTCCGGTTCGCTTGACAAGGATCTGGTGCAAAAATACGGTTCACCCTGCCCGCAGGCGATGGTGGAGGCAGCCCTGCGCTCAGCTGAGATTTTAGAGAGCCATCACTTTAAGGATTACGCCTTCTCGGTCAAGGCCTCTGAGCTTAATCTGTGCCTGGAGAGCTACCGTGAGCTGGCAAAACAGACTGAGGCTCCGCTGCATTTGGGGGTGACGGAGGCCGGCGGCATGTTAGGCGGCACGGTGCTGTCATCCATCGGCATCGGCATGCTGCTCTCTGAGGGCATCGGCGATACCCTGCGCGTGTCCCTGGCGGCAGACCCGGTGGAGGAGGTTAAGGTAGGCTGGGCCATCTTAAGGAGCCTGCATCTGCGCACCCGCGGCGTGGATATTACCGCCTGCCCGACCTGTGCCCGCCGCGGCATTGATGTGGTCGGTATTGTAGCCAAGCTTGAACAGCGCCTTGCAGACATCCGCGTGCCGCTCAAGCTCGCGGTAATGGGCTGTGTGGTCAACGGCCCGGGTGAAGCTGCCCATGCTGACGTCGCGGTGTGCGGCGGGGGCAATGGCAAGTGCCTCGTCTACGAGGACGGCAAATTGATGGGCAAGTTTGCCGCGGGTGAGGCCCTGGAGATTGTGGAAAAGCGCGTGCGCGCCAAGGCCGCTGCGCTTACGGCACCCCAGGCTTAAGCCCGGCAAGCTCCGGAGCGGCTGCAGCGCAGATCCGGCAGGTTTACAGGTTTTTTAGTTTTAAGATTAATTTTTGATTTAAAGGAAAAAATACATGGCTTTGTCAGTGCAGGCTGTGCGCGGCATGAATGATCTGCTCCCTGAAGATACCGCTTTATGGCAGCAGGTGGAAAAAGTAATGCGTGAGACTGTGGCCTCTTTTGGCTACAGCGAAGTGCGCATGCCGCTGTTGGAAAAGACCAATTTGTTCTGCCGTGCCATCGGTGAAGTCACCGATGTGGTGGAAAAGGAAATGTACACCTTTGAGGACAGATCAGGTGAGAGCCTGTCCCTGCGTCCTGAGGGCACTGCTGGCTGCGTGCGCTGCTGCCTGGAGCACAACCTCATCTACAATCAGGAGCAGCGTCTGTGGTACATGGGCCCGATGTTCCGCCACGAGCGTCCGCAAAAGGGCCGTTACCGCCAGTTCCATCAGTTAGGTGTCGAGGTATTCGGCCTTAACGGCCCGGACATTGATGCTGAGATCATCATGCTCTCGCATCTTTTGTGGCAGAAGTTTGGCATTGCCGATGATCTGACTTTGCAGCTTAACACCCTGGGCAGCAATGCCGAGCGTCAGGCCTACCGCGACAGCCTGGTCAAGTTCCTGGAGGGGCACTTTGAGGAGCTCGACGAGGACAGCAAGCGCCGCCTGTACACCAATCCCTTGCGTGTGCTTGACAGCAAGGACGAGCGCGTGGGTGAGATTTTAAAGGATGCCCCCAAACTGATGGATTTCCTGGGCGAAGAGAGCCTCAATCACTTTAATAAGTTAAAGGCCCTGCTGGAGGCTGCCGGCATTAAGTATGAGATTAACCCCCGCCTGGTGCGCGGTCTTGATTATTACAATTTGACCGTGTTTGAGTGGGTGACTACAGCCTTAGGCGCCCAGGGCACGGTGTGCGGCGGCGGCCGTTATGACGGTCTGGTGGCCGAGCTTGGCGGTTCTCCTACTCCGGCTGTGGGCTTTGGCCTTGGCATGGAGCGTCTGGTGCTGCTTTTGTCCACCCTTGGCAAGATTAAGGCTGCCCCGGCTTGCGATGTCTATATCGTGGGTGCGGGTGAGGGCGTGGAAATTGCCCAGGCCAGAACTGCCATGGAGTTAAGAAAAGCTCTGCCGCATGTTAAAATTACCAATCACTGCGGCGGCGGAAACTTCAAAAAGCAGTTCAAGCGCGCCGACAAGGTGGGAGCCCGTGCTGCCGTGATCATCGGTGAGAGCGAGCTTGCAAACGGCACCTTGACCATTAAGGATCTGCGCAATAAGGACAGTGAGCAGCAGACAGTGCCCGTGTCCGGGGCGGCAGCGGTGATTGCAAAGATCCTGGCGCAGTAAGCTTTGGTTCTGCTCCTGGTCTGACACTTATAAAGACCAGGGTGAGGCAAAGAGTTTACGCAATTTAAGAACATCATTACTGATAAAGGGTGTAAGAGATGGATGTTTTAACTGACGATCATGAGCGTGAGGAAGCGGTCAAAAAGTGGTGGCATGAATACTGGAAGCCGCTGACCTTGGGCGTGGTGATTGCCCTGGCCGGTCTTTTGGGCTGGAGACAGTACCAGAATTATCAGCTGGAGGCGCATCAGGAGCAGGCCTATGCCGTGTTCCAGATCCAGCTGCAGCTGCAGCAGCACGGTGCCGCTGCCCTGCCGCAGGCAGAGGAGTACATGCAGCAGAACGAAGACGTCTTCGGCTCAGTGCTGGCCCTCGATGCCGCTGCGGTGCAAATTGCAAACCGCGACTATGAGGGGGCTGCCAAAAGCATCGATTTTGTGAAGAAAAACGGCGGTGAACTCTTAATGCCCAGCGCCGTGCTCACCGAGGCCCGCCTGCTCAATCAAAGCGGCAAGCCGGCCGATGCCTTAAAGGTGCTCGACAGCCTGTCCAATAAAGCTTATGCCGCTGAGGCCTATGAAGTGCGCGGTGACATTGAGCTCTCGCAGGGCAACCGTGAGGCTGCCCGCGATGCCTATGACAAAGCTATCAAGGAGCTGCAGGGCCGTGACATGCCGGTGTCCCCCATCCTTCTCATGAAGTTTGATGATGTGATTGCCGCAGGCGACAGCCCGGCCTACATCTTAAGCCTGCCTGAGGATGCACAGGAAGCCCTTAAGGCACAGCAGCAGTAAGTTTACGCTGCAGCTGATGCAGCCGAATATGAAGCTGCAAGCTCACGCTGACAGCTTGGTTTAAACCAGAGCGCTCTGAGAGATCAGGGCGCTTTGTCGTTTCAGGGCTTTAAATTTAACTGCAAAAGCCCGCTGTTCCTGCTTATAATACTGTGGTATCAATTAAAGTAAGAGGCAGAATATCTGCCGCGGCTTTTGCGTAAATCTACGGCCAAAGAACGGATAGCTATGTTGAGAAAAAATAAATTAGCCCTGATCCTGCCGTTTTCTGCAGCCCTGCTGTTTGGCTGCTCAAGCGGTGAAGATCTCTATGCCCCGGCTGAAGTACCCGAGGTAGCAAACAGATTTAGTCCCACTGAGCTGTGGTCAGACAGCGTCGGCGGAGTAGGTGAGTTTTACTCTGAGCTCTCTCCGGCCTTTGCCTCCGGCACCGTTTATGCAGCAGGCCGTGACGGTGATGTTTATGCCATTGAGGCCACCGACGGCGACAAGATTTGGCACACCGATCTCGATGATGAAGAAGAAAACGACAACCGCAGATCGGCACGTCTCTCAGGCGGCGTATCCGCCTATGCCGGCAAGGTTGCGGTAGGCTCTGAAAACGGCTGGATCTATGTGTTAAATGCCATTGACGGCTCACTGTTGTGGAAGAGCTTTGTAGGCTCTGAGGTGGTGTCAAAGCCTGCCTTCTCCAAGAGCGCGGACAAGCTCTTTGTGTTTGACAGCCAGGGCCGCCTGACTGCCTATGATTTAACTGACGGCAAGTCCTTGTGGGTGTCAGGCTCCAGCTCCAATGCCCTGCGTCTGCGCGCCCAGGGCGATCCGGTGGTGATTGGCGATGAGTATGTGATCATCGGCCAGAGCTCAGGCCGCGTCAGCGTCATCTCCCAGGACAACGGTGCAGTGGTCAATCAGATCACCATCGCTGAAAGCGGCGGCGCCAATGCGCTGCAGCGCATCCGTGATATTTCATCAACTCCGGTGGTGCTCGGTGACACCATGTATGTCACCTCCTACAAGGGAGGCTATGCAGCCTATTCCTTTAAAAACCAGAGCTTTGTCACCCGCCTGGGCTACAACAGTGCAGACGCTCCGGCCGTGGATGCTGACAGCATTGTGTTAAAAGAGGAAAACGACAGCATTGTCTGCATCAACCGCATCGACAATTCAGAGCGCTGGACGGTGAACAACCTCTACTACCGCGAGCTTACCGATCCGGTGATTTACGGCGATTATGTGGTCGTGGGCGACTTTGAGGGTTATGTCTATTTCATCAGCCTTGCAAGCGGCTCGATTGAGTACGTCGATGAACTCGACAGCTCAGGCTTCTATACCGCCCCGCTGCTTGCTGACGGCAATCTGTATCTGCAGAGCCGTGACGGCACCCTCTACTGCCTCAATTACGATCCGACCGGATCAGCCCGCGTCAAGGAGCTTGCTTATCAGCAGCTGCAGGATTATGCCGGCATCGGCACCAATTTTGCCCGTCCGGGTGTGGGCTCCACCGGTATCTATGCACCGGATGACATCAGCTATGAGCAGCTGATGCAGCGCCGCCAGAGCATTCTGCGCATGGCCGCCCAGAACGAGGCCCGCCAGCGTGCAGCTGAGGCCGAGCGCCGTGCCTATGAGCGCCGCCGCGCTGAGTACGAGCAGCGCATGCAGGCTATTCAGGAGGCCGAGCGTGAGCGCCTCTCGGGCTTTGGCATCATGTCCGGCGTGAAGTCAGACAGCGATGACGAGACTGAGGTGCAGGCACCGGCTGCCAATGCAGCTCCAGAGACTGAGGCTCAGGGTGAGGCTGCACCGGCAGCTCCGGCACAGGCTCCGAGCGAAGAGGAGTACAGCGAGAAGGCCGCAGGCTTCGGTCTGTAGCAGTAAGCCCGGGCGGTACCCCTGCCAGGGCTGTGAAAAAACCTGCCTGCGGGCAGGTTTTTTACTGCCTGCGCACTGTTGCCAAGTCTTGCCAAGACTTGCAAAGTTCAGCAAAAATGGCGCTTACCTGTTATAATTGCTGCGCTCTCTGAGAGCAGGGAGCAAAAGTACTTTTTTCTTTTAGCGGCAAAGACGGGACAGCATAAATTAAGGAACAAAGCTTACTGTTTCCGTCAAAGGTTTCAGCCCTCAAACTAAAGCAGCGATGCTTGAGCGCGGGCTGTGGTGTGTGTACGCGGACAGCTCCTGCTGCCGCAATGTGCAGAAAACAATAATTTCAAATTCAGTAAAAATTTCTATGAAAGTAGTTGCCTTAGTGGGCTGCCCGAATGTCGGCAAATCCACGCTGTTTAATCGTCTGACCAAGACCCGTGATGCCTTAGTGGCAGATTTCCCCGGCCTGACCCGCGACCGCAAATACGGCCGTGCGCTCTTTGACGGCCGTGAGTACATTGTGATCGATACCGGCGGCATCGCCGAGGATGCCGAGCAGCCCTCGGATCTGACCTCGCACATGACGCAGCAGGCCCTGCAGGCCATTGCTGAGTGTGATGTGGTGCTCTTCCTCGTTGACGCCAAGGCCGGCCTCCTGCCGGGCGATATGCAGGTGGCCGCCCACATCCGCCGTGCCGGCAAGCCCTGTGCGGTGGTGGCCAATAAGATTGACGGCCTGGATCCGGATTTTGCGGGCAATGATTTCTATGCCTTAGGGTTGGGCGAGGTGCATCAGATTGCAGCAGCCCACGGCCGCGGCGTCACTGCCCTGATTGAGGATGTCATCGCGCCGGTGCTGCGTGAGGAAGGCCCGCTGGAGAGCGACCTGCCTGAAGAGGACGAAGAGGAGAGCCGCTCACCCTTTGCAAAGCCCCGCTCAGAGTGGGAAGAGGGCTATGAGTTTCTCGATAATGTGCCCGCTGACAAGACCGGCGGCGGTTTTGACTGGCATGCCTTTCGTGAAAAGCAGCGCGCCGACATTCAGCAGCAGCGCGGCAGGGATGCGCAGGGCGCTGCGGCTGCAGACAGTGAGGCCGCAGCCCAGGCTGAGATTCCCTTTGCCGATCTGCCGGTTAAGTTTGCACTAATTGGCAAGCCCAATGTCGGCAAGTCCACCCTGACCAACCGCATGCTCGGTGAAGAGCGCGTTGTGGTGGCAGATCTGCCCGGCACCACCCGTGACAGCATCTATATCCCGCTGGAGCGTGACGGCAAAAAATACATTGTGATCGACACGGCCGGTGTGCGCCGCCGCAGAAAGATTAACCTTGTCATCGAGAAGTTCTCCGTGGTCAAGACCTTAAAGGCCATTGAAGACTGCAACGTGGCCATCCTGGTGATTGATGCCCATGAGGGTATTTCCGATCAGGACTTGTCGCTTTTAAGCTTCATCATCGACTCAGGCCGCTCACTGGTGATTGCGGTCAACAAGTGGGACGGCCTTACCCAGGAGTATAAGGACGAACTGCGCCGCGAGCTTGATCAGCGCCTGGGCTTTGTGGACTTTGCCCGGGTGCACTTTATCTCCGCGCTGCACGGCACCGGTGTGGGCAATCTCTTTGATTCCATCGACGAGGCCTATCAGTCGGCCACTACCCGCCACAGCTCCTCGACCTTAAACCGCATCCTCGCGGCTGCAGTGCAGGAGCATGAGCCTCCGGTCTCAGGCGGTCGCCGTATTAAATTGAAGTACGCCCACGCCGGCGGCTACAATCCGCCGCGCATCGTGATCCATGGCAACAAGGTCTCCAAGATGCCCGACGCCTACCGCCGCTATCTGATTAACTGCTATCGCAAGTCCCTGAAGATTATGGGCACTCCGGTGATCCTGGAGTTCCGTGAGGGCAGCAATCCTTATGCCGATGAGAAACCGGCGCAGAAGAGACTGACGCAGTCAAAGATCCGGCAGCAAAAGCGTGAGGCTGAGACCCAGCGCCGCTATGCCCGGGCCGCGCAGAAGCAGGCTAAGGCCAAAGCCAAAATCATCGCCAAAGGCCGCAAAGAGGGCGCAGTGCTCTCCAAGGTGCCCAAATCGGTGAAGAAAAAGGAGCAGTAAGCTCTGAGCTCCTCAGGATGTTGGGGAGCTGTGTCAAAGAAACAGAATCCAAAGATAATTTTTTAAAAAGAAGAATAAGGGCAGCGTGCGCTGCCCTCTTTGACCGGCCGCTTAAGTTAAAGCGGCCTTTTACAGTCTGGTCTGCCTTAGGTTTTATTACTTCTTGGCAGGCTCGGCTGAGAAGTAGGAATTGTCGCCCCCGAAAGGATTGGCGATATAGCCTTCAGCATCCCAGTCATTGTCAAACTTCTCGGTGCCGTCGGGCATCTCTAACTTGAAGCGGTACTGATAAGTGGGCTGCACGCCGCGGTTTACCGTAATGGAGCCGCGGAAAGTGCCGTTCTTCTGCGGCTTCATGGCCACCGGCATCCAGCCGTTGTGCTCGCATAAGAGCTCAATCTTGCTTGCACCCTGGGCAGCTTCCTTCTTGACGTAGAAAGAAACGGTCAGCTTCTTGTCAGTAAATCTTTTTGATACGCTCATCTCTTGCTTCTCCTGCAGCAGTAAAACAACATGCAGGCTCAGCTCTTATGACACAGGCTGATGCCTGAACCTGTTTTGTGCCGACTGTGCTGATAGTTCAGCAGCAAATTTTTGCCGCCTTTTGTCATCAAAAAGCCGGGCTGAAGGAATCTTGTTACAAATCAAAGGTTTAGGATCCTGGCCCTGCCTTTCTCCTGCTCTATTATACACAAAAAACTCAGGGGTAGGGTTTAATTTTAAGGTTAGATAAAAAATTAGCGGTGTACTTGCCGATGCGCAGGCCGTTTGTTAAAAGGTAGTATCCCAGTTTAAGCTTCTTTTGCTGAGAATAATGCAAAAATGGCCCAAAAATGTGACCTCAGGCGGGTTTTTAAATAAAGTTTGCCATCAATAAAGTGCAGATTTAGCTTCTCTTCTGAATTTTTTCAGCTGAGGGTAAGCGCCAGGGGCAGTTGATGGCGGGGAGCGACCCGTCTGCAGATGTTCTGATTGACCTCGCGGCGCAGATAAAAGCCGCGCGGGCGCGTCCAGCCAAAGGAGCCGTCAGCTGTGACGCAGGGCACCACCTGTCTGCCGTCAGCACATTTCGGGCGCATCTGCACCATGGTGCCGATGCGGGCGGTGATCTGCTGTGCCTGCCCCTCAGTGACCATGTCCATCAGTTCATCGTAATCAGCCTTGATTTGGGCAAGTTCGCTTTCATCCGGGGCAAAGAGGTAGTAGTCGATAATGCGCCGCTGCGCAAGGGCCATTTCACGTTCAGCCAGGATAAACACGAATAAAATCAGCCTGACCTTGGAGTAGAGTACGCTGGAGTAAAAGTCGATGCCGCGCACGGAAGTGAGCGGCGCATGGCAGAGATAGGTGGTCTCCAGCGGCTCAAAGTTCCGGTCAATGGGCATGGTCTTAAGCTCGATGCCCAGCCTGGTAAAATCAGGCACCGGCAAATTGTTGGCATCAGCGCCCAAGAGCAGCTCAACGAGCTCACCGGCATAACCCTTGGCCTTGGTGGAATTGTGCGGGCAGGGCAGGTCGAGGGCTTCGGCAAGCTCCCCTAAGGTAAAGCCCTTGATGCGCTCCAGGCGGCCCTTGAGCTCCTCCAGGGAGGTAGGCTGCGGGGGATAAGTGACATTTTCAAAATAACGGCTCATGCTCTCACTTCGCTGTTCTTTGGGCTGCTTCTGCCAGCGCATTTAGCGCAGTGCAGGCCGGGTGTGCAGCATCCGGTTTGGGCTCTGCTTTTAACCGCCTTAAGCTTAAGGCAGAAAGCCTGGTCTGTCCATGGCGGCGCAATGTTACCCGCTAAAGCCGGACCTGCGCACATTTTAGGAAAATCTATCAATTAAAAATGCCCCGCTGTGCGATAATTAACTCAGCATGAAAGATTCTGAAAAAGTGTCTTTCTTTTTTGAAATTTTACTTAGGACTAGGCGGTTTTTGTGATCGACAGTGATGGATACAGACCCAATGTGGGCATAGTGATCTGCAACCGCAATGGTCAGGTGCTGTGGGCGCGCCGTGTCAGGCAGAACTCATGGCAGTTCCCGCAGGGCGGTCTGAACGAGGGCGAAAGCCCCACAGACGCCATGTACCGCGAGCTCTATGAAGAGCTCGGCCTGGAGCGCCATGATGTGAAGCTGCTGGGGCAGTCGCGCTACTGGCATAAATATCGTCTGCCCAAGCGTTTGATCCGCTGGACGGACGATCCGGTTTGCCTGGGGCAGAAACAAAAATGGTTTTTGCTGTCCTTAACTGCGGACAAGCAGTTTGACATCCGCTTCAATCGTGAAGGTCATCCTGAGTTTGACGATTGGCGCTGGGTGTCCTATTGGTATCCGGTAAGACAGGTAATCGCGTTTAAGCGCGATGTATACCGCCGCATATTGACTGAATTTGCACCGGCGGCTTTATTCGGCAGGCCTTTGGGCGGGGAGCAGCGTGCTGTCCGCGGCAGGCTGGGCGGAGGAAAATATTAAACATGGACGAAAGACAAAGTGAGCTCCTGCTTGCCTTGCGTCAAATCACCGAGGCAGTGGCAGGCGAGAACAGCCTGGAGAAGGCGATGAACATTCTGGTGCAGCAGATCAGGCGTGCAACCAATGCCGACTGCTGTTCACTCTATCTGTACGAGAGTCTGCGCGACCGCTTCAGACTGCGCGCCACCGACGGCCTGGCGCAGGAGGCAGTGGGCAAGGCGACCTTAAAGTCAGGTGAGGGCCTCGTGGGCGTAGTCGGCAAGCGCCGTGAGATGCTCGATTTGGCGGACGCTTTCTCGCACCCGAACTTCAAGTATCTGCCTGATGTGGGCGAGGATGAATATCACTCTTTCCTGGGCGTGCCGGTGTTAAATCAGGGCGACCTGCTTGGCGTACTCGTGATTCAAAGCCGCGATCAGAAACAGTTTGGGCCCAATGAAGAGTACTTCATGCTCACCTTAAGCGTGCAGATCGCCTCAGTGATTGCGCGCAGCCGCGCCGTTGAGGTCGATGAGGAAAAGAACATCCGCCGCATCCACGGCCTGTCCGGCACCGGGGGCCTGGCCATCGCCAAGGCTATGGTGTGGCAGCCTTCAGTGTCGATTGATCAGGTGAAGATCCTGCACAGCGATGATCCTCTGATGCAGATGGAGCTCTTCCATCAGTCTATGTTCCAGCTGCAGGTGGAGATGGACCGCGCATCCCTCAAGATGCAGGAGGATGCCAAGTCAGGGGCGCTGCAGGGTTTCATGTCAGGCTACGGCCGCCTTTTGGACGACCCTACCTTTCAGGATGAGGTCGATGCCCGCATCAATGATGAGGGGCTTTTGGCATCATCTGCCATTAAGCTCGTCATTGAAGCGCGCTTAAAGCAGGCAGAGGCACGTCATGACACTGAGGAAATGGTCGACATCAAAGACTTTGCCCAGGTGCTCATTACCCGCCTGGTGCATGCCTCAGCTCGTGACTTTGAGGTCTCAGGCCAGGTCATCCTGGTAGTGGACAGTCTGCCCGCTGCCATGATTGCCGAGCTGCCGCGCGATAAGATCGCAGGCTTTGTGGCGACGTCGAACAACATGTCCTCGCACACCATGATCTTGGCCCGGGATTTAGGCATCCCGGCGGTGCTCGGCGTCAGCCTTGATCTCAACGCCATTGACGGACATACCTTGATATTGGATGGCAGACGCTGTGAGATCCTGCTTGATCCGCCGCAGTCAGTGGTCGATGAGTTCTCCGAGCTCTTAGGGCAGAACAAGCAGCAGTCAGACTTGTTCTCCGCCGAGCTTGACAAGGAGCCGCGCTGCCTTGACGGCAAGAGAATACAGGTGCAGCTCAACGCCGGCCTTAATCATCAGGAAGGGGAGAACTTAAGCGCCATCACTGACGGCATCGGCCTGTACCGCACCGAGATCTCCTTTATGCTCACCCAGACCTTCCCGACCGAGCAGCAGCAGTATGAGTGGTATGCCAATCTGTTGGAGCAGTTCAAGGGCAAGCCGGTGTGCATGCGCACCCTGGATGTAGGCTCTGACAAGTCCCTGCCGTATCTGCCGATTAAAGAGACCAATCCGGCCTTTGGCTGGCGCGGCGTGCGCGTCACCATCGACAATCCGCAGCTTCTGCGCACTCAGCTGCGTGCCATGCTGCGCGTGCAGCAGAAGTTTGGCGGGGTGGAGATCATGATCCCGATGGTCTCACGGCCCGATGAAATCCACTTCGTGCGCCAGATGCTCTCGCAGGAAGCGGCCGCCATCCGTGAGGAGACCGGAACCAATTTCCCGCTGCCGCGTTTTGGTGTGATGATTGAGGTGCCGAGCCTTATTTACATCATGGATGACATCATCAACGATGTGGACTTCTTCTCCATCGGCTCAAACGATCTGATGCAGTATCTGCTGGCGGTGGACAGATCCAATGCCCGTGTGGCCCGCTTCTATGATCCTTTCCACCCCTCGGTGGTGCGCTGCCTGGCCTACCTTGCGGACAAAGCTGCGCAGTACCACAAGCGCATCTCGGTGTGCGGTGAGCTCGCAGGCTCGCCTTTGGGCGCCATGCTGCTTGTTTCCCTGGGGTATGAGAATTTGAGCATGAACTACTCAGATCTCGCTCAGGTCAAATACATCCTGCGCCACGTCAGCGCCTCTGAGCTTGGAGATCTCAAGGGCAAGGCCCTGCAGCTGTCCGATCCGCAGGCCATCCGCGACCTCTATGTCAATTACGCCAGAGCCAACGGCCTGTCGCGTGCCATTGACTTCTCTGAGGCCCAGAAGAAGGCCTATCAGGTGGAGGCCGATGCCCTGCCTGACATCGAGGAGCACCGCGGCCGCTCGGTTTAGTTAAAGCTTTAAGACTGCCGCCAGGGCTGTGAGCGCAGCCGCCTGGGGCGCCGGCACCTCAGGCGGCCTTGAGGCACGGGCGGCAGGATTAGAGCAGAAATTAGAAAAACAAAAATCAGAAAAGCACAAGTCTGAAGCCTGAAGTCTGAAGTCAAAGGTTAAAAGATACAAACAGCGCTTAAGACTGAGGCTTAGATTTAGATCAGTTGGATTTAGACCAATTGGATTTAGACCAATTGGATTTGACAGAGTTAACAACTTCTTAAGTTATTTGAATTGAGCTATGAAGCAGTATTTAGATTTAATGCAGAAGATCTTAACTGAGGGCGTCGACCGCGATGACCGCACCCATACCGGCACCCGTTCGATCTTCGGCACCCAGATGCGTTTTGATCTGCAGCAGGGCTTCCCGCTTTTAACCACCAAAAAGGTGCACCTGCGCTCCATCATTTATGAGCTGCTGTGGTTTTTAAAGGGGGACACCAATATCAAGTACCTCACCGACCACAAGGTCACCATCTGGGATGAGTGGGCCGACAAGGACGGCAATTTGGGCCCGGTGTACGGCCATCAGTGGCGCTCCTGGGACGGGCCTGACGGCAAAACTGTGGATCAGATAAGTCAGGCCGTGGAGACCATCAAGCATGATCCCAACAGCCGGCGCATCATCGTCAATGCCTGGAATGTCTCTGAGATTGACAAGATGGCGCTGCCACCCTGCCATGTGCTGTTCCAGTTCTATGTGGCCAATGGAAAACTCTCTTGCCTGCTTTATCAGCGCAGCTGTGATTTCTTCCTCGGGGTGCCCTTTAATATCGCCAGCTACTCACTGCTTACCATGATGATGGCCAAAGAGTGCGGGCTTGAATATGGCGATTTTATCTGGACCGGCGGTGACACCCACATCTATCACAATCACTTTGAGCAGTGCAAAGAGCAGCTTTCACGCACTCCGCGTGCACTGCCTCAGATGAAGATTTTGCGCAAAGCCCCGACAATTTTTGATTACGATTTTGAGGACTTTGAGCTTACAGGCTACGATCCTTATCCGGTGATCAAGGCCCCGGTGGCGGTGTAAAGCTTTGCGGTGATCAGGTTTACCGCCTTTAATCGGTTTTAAGCTGACTTAATCAGATTTAAGCGGACTTAATAATCAGACATTAAGTCACAATCAGAAAAAAAGAGGTTTGGTAGTAAATGGATGAAAAAAACTGGGGGCGCATCAAGTGGCAGTCAAGACGCGGCATGCGCGAACTTGATCTGATGCTCCTGCCCTTTGTAGAGCATGATCTGCCCAAGTGTGATGACAAGACCATTGACGCCTATATGGATCTGCTCAAGGCCTCAGATTTGGAGCTCTTCCGCTGGCTGCACGGTACAGCAGAGCCTGATACGGAGCAGCGCAAAGAGCTGGTGCAGTTTATTATCAAATGCCATGAGGGACGCCGTGGAGTTGAAGGTGTTTGAGAACCTGATGCTGCTAAGCTCACCTGCCGCACGGGTGTGCGCGCGGCAGCGGCTGCAGGAGCTTAAGGACAAGACTGAGCTTGAGAAGCTGCAGTGCCTGCAGCGCTCGCGGCAGT
>JADINH010000021.1 GCA_017694225.1 Candidatus Avisuccinivibrio stercorigallinarum | reverse complement strand
GATGTGCTCCTTGTCAAGCAGGCGCGAGAGCTTCTCGGAATTCTCAATGGAAATGGTGCCGACAAGCACCGGGCGGTTTAAGGCGCGCTGCTCTTTGATGTCATTGATGATGGCGGCGTACTTTGACTGCTCGGTGAGGTAAATGAGATCAGGCAGATCCTTTCTGATCATGGGCTTGTTGGTGGGCAGCACGACCGTGGCCAGGCCGTAGATCTGCTGGAACTCATAGGCCTCGGTATCGGCCGTGCCGGTCATGCCGGCTAATTTGTCATACATGCGGAAGTAGTTCTGGAAGGTAATTGACGCCAGTGTCTGGTTTTCAGACTTAATCTCCACATGCTCCTTGGCCTCAACTGCCTGATGCAGACCGTCAGACCAGCGGCGGCCTTCCATCTTGCGGCCGGAGTGCTCATCAATGATGATGACCTGGCCGTTTTCCACCACATAGTCCACATCGCGCTTGAACAGTGCATGGGCGCGCAGGGCGGCCATCACATGATGCAGCACGATGATGTTAGCTGAGGAGAACAGAGAATCGTTAGGACCGAGCAGGCCGCGCTCGCGCAACAACTGCTCTACGTAGATTTGTCCGCGCTCGGTCAGATAGGCCTGGCGCATCTTGAGATCAACAGTGAAGTGGCCGTCGCCGTGCCAGTCTTCAGTATCTTCCTTATCCTGCAGCACCAGTTTGGGGATGATCTCATCGACCTTGCGGTAAAGCTCAGAGCCGTCTTCGGCGGCACCTGAAATAATAAGCGGGGTGCGGGCTTCATCAATGAGCACGGAGTCAACTTCGTCGACCAAGGCATAGTGCAGTTTTCTCTGTACGCGCTGCTCCTTGGTGTAGGCCATGTTGTCGCGCAGATAGTCAAAGCCGAACTCATTGTTGGTGCCGTAGGTCACGTCACAGGCGTAGGCGGCACGCTTGTCCTCCGGGCTCATGCCCGGGATGTTGCAGCCTACCGTCATGCCCATAAAGGTATAGAAAGGACGCGACCAGTTGGCGTCACGGCGGGCCAGATAATCATTAACGGTCACCACATGCACGCCCTCGCCGCCTAACGCATTTAAATAGCAGGGCAGAATAGCAGTCAGGGTTTTGCCTTCACCGGTCTTCATTTCAGCGATCTGATTTTCATTTAAAACCATGCCGCCCATGAGCTGCACGTCAAAGGGACGCAGGCCGAGGGTGCGTCTGCAGGCTTCACGCACTGCAGCGAAGACCTCGGGCAGGATCTGCTCCAAGGTGGCGCCGTCTTTTAACTTGGCGCGGAACTCTTCGGTGAGCTCTTTGAACTGTGCATCCTCCAGAGCCTGATATTTGGGCTCCAGGGCGTTGATCTGCTTGACGATTTTAGATAAACGGCGGATGGTGCGCTGATTGCTGCTGCCGATTATCTTGGTGACTAATGTGGTGATAAACATATTCTTTCTTTAACTAAACTTACAGGGAAAAGCCGAAGCCTTCCTCTTTTATAAACTTTGCCCATCTTAATTAAGAATGAACAGACCTGCAAGGGCAAAAAACACCCTGATGGCAGGAATTTCGCCTTTGAGGGCACATCTTTTTATTATTTGCGGGCAGAGAGGGCAAAATTCAAGGACGCAGGACCGGACTCAGGCAAAATAGAGCTCTATGCAGCAGCCGCCAGAATAGCACCAAGGCCGTCTAGTCGTCTCCGCCCCCATTTTGGCCTGGATGCAGCCAATACTTCTCAAAGGTATACAGCTCTGCTCTGCAGCTGTAAGCAGGCCAATACCGAATGACGGAGCTTTTAAACCGTGAGCTCGATTAAATTGCCTTCAAAGCCCTCAATCACGCTCTCATAATAGCCATCTCCGGTGGTGCGCGGGCCGCTTAATACTGCAAAGCCGGCCTGACGAAATTCCCCGGTCTTGGCATCCACCGCTTCTTTACAGCCCAGGGAAAAACACAGATGGATAAAGCCGTTATGCCGGTCTGACACCGGGCGCACTGACAAATCCTCGCTGGTCATGATCTCCAGGCGCGCCCCATCCTCAAAGGACAGGAAATAACTTTTAAAGCTGGTCTTGTGATTGTGGTACAGCGCTGAGGGCACGGCGGCAAAGAAGCGCATAAAGAAGTCTTTGGCGCCTTCAAGATCCTGCACGTACAGGGCGATGTGCTCGATTTTCATATGTAGTCCCCCGATCCGTTTCATTATCTTTTCTTTTTTGTTTTGTTTTTGCTGCCGCTGCTTTGGCGGCTGTTTGTGCTCCGGCTGAAACTGAAGCACGAGCTTGAGCTTTTGCCCGAGCCGCTTTAAGAGAAGTGTACAGGAAAAACCTTGATGCATACTGTTGTTAACAGCACTGCAAGGCCCAGAAAAGCGCACCGTTTTAACCTCTAACTGCGCCTTGTGCGCACTAATGCCAGGGAAAGGCAAAACTGAGGCCGCAGAAAGGGCAGGCTGCCACCCGCACAGCACCTGCTGGCAAGGTAAGCGCCGGCTTAAAACTGGATTTTTGGAGCCGCCAAAAAACACAGGGCCCGAAGACGAAAAAAGCACCTTATCAGGTGCCCTTCACTGCGCTGTTTGGAGCGGGAAACGAGGCTCGAACTCGCGACCCTAACCATGGCAAGGTTATGCTCTACCAACTGAGCTATTCCCGCATTCAAACAGGTGTTTTTTCTTGGAGCGGGAAACGAGGCTCGAACTCGCGACCCTAACCATGGCAAGGTTATGCTCTACCAACTGAGCTATTCCCGCGTCAAGAAAAAGTGATAAATTGTCATCTGGAGCGGGAAACGAGGCTCGAACTCGCGACCCTAACCATGGCAAGGTTATGCTCTACCAACTGAGCTATTCCCGCATCAGACGGGGACACATTATAAGGGCTTTTTTGCCCTTTGCAAGCGTTTTTTCTTAAAATTTTTAAAAATCTTCACGAAATTTTCATTTTTTCCGATTTTTATGCGGTTTTTGCGCATAACCTTTTTGCGCTTTTCAGCCCGAGAAGCTATTACATCTCCAACTTCCGCTCCCGCCGCCTGCTCCTCAGCTGTCCTCTTCACCCCGTCATTCCTTCTCCTTCCGCCCGCTCTCCTAAATAAGCTCTCTCTCCTGCCGCGCCATTTCCCTGCCTTAAGCTTTCCTGCTAACATTAGGCTATGCAAATGATGCTTTAATGCTGCGCTGAACTTTAAACATCTTTGAGCGTTACCTGGATTTTGAGGAATTTGACATGACCTTTGCCGGCCTGCTGCTGCAGATTGCACAGAGCTTAACTCCGCTGACCACCATGACTTCTTTGTCAGCCAAACTCACCGACGCCAAAATGGGCGGCTTTACCCAGTTTTTGATTAAAAGCTTTATCAAGCAGTTCAAGATTAACCTTGAGGAATGCGCCGATCCTGAGATCACACACTATCAGACCTTCAATGAGTTTTTCACCAGAAAACTTAAGGCAGATGCCCGCCCGATTGCTTTAAACTCAGAGCTCTGCTGCCCCGCTGACGGCACCCTGGGCAGTGCCGGACCCATCAGGGAGGGCCGCCTCATTCAGGCCAAGGGCCTGGATTACTCGCTGCTGGCTTTAGTGGGCGGCCTGAAGGCTGATGCAGATCTGTTTGCCGGCGGCTATTACTCCACCATTTATCTGTCACCCTCCAATTACCACCGGGTGCACATGCCCATTGACGGCACCTTAATCAAGACCGTGCATATCCCCGGCCGCCTCTTTCCGGTGGGACGGCGCAACATCTCTTATATGCCCGATCTCTACACCAAGAATGAGCGCCTGGTGTGCTTTTTTGACACCAAACTCGGCACCATTGCCGTGATCTTTGTGGGCGCGGCGCTGGTAGGCAGCATTGCCACCGTGTGGGGCGGCACCGTGGTGCGCCGCAGCAATATTGAAGTGGTGAACTTTGATAAAGAGAGAGCACCGGTCTTTAAGAAAGGCGATGAAATCGGCCTGTTCAAATACGGCTCGACCATCATTACCTTGTGGCGGGCACCGTCCTGCCCTCCGTCCTCACGCATCGCCCAAGGTGATGCCGTGAAGATGGGCCAGTGCATGAGCGAGCCCTTTGAGCAGGAGAAGGTAGGGGCACAGAGCTGACAACAAAGCATTGCTTTAACATCCGGGAGCTGCGAGCATTGTGCCCCATAATCTGCCCCTGTTATGTCCCGGTGTCTGCACCGCTGCCCCCTGCACAGCCCCGGTGCAGCACACCCCTGCCCAAAGCTCTCAATTCCCTCCGGCCCCAAAATCATGCAGGCCTTTTTGCTCAAGCTGTGACGGACGCCGCAAATACTGCAGTACAAAGGCTTTGCGGGTGAAAAAGTGAATTTGCCGCCGATAAATTTTCTCAAATTACTGCTATAATCAAGCTGTTTTTTGCTTGCTGTTTGAAAGCATGCTGCAGGTGCTGAAATTGCGCTTTCAGGCCGATTCTGCCTGCCATCTGCTTTTTAAAGC
>JADINH010000150.1 GCA_017694225.1 Candidatus Avisuccinivibrio stercorigallinarum | reverse complement strand
TAATCAGCAGCGCCTGCTGCGCCGCACCTGCTGCGTTCCGGGCCTGCGCTCCTGCCTGCGCAGCCGCAAAGATCTCATCGACTTTATAGCCCATATCTGCCATCACTTTTCGGATCTGAGCGCGCGTGGCTTCTTTGACCAGCTCGGGGTGATTGATGGCGCGCGAAACCGTAGCCGGGGAGAGACCGGCTTTTTTGGCAATATCGTTGGTGCGGTATTTGGTGCTGCGCATAATCACCTCACTCCATGAGTTTTATTTTCCCTGCGTTCTTAAGCGGCGTTCAATGCCTGTGTTCTTAAGCTTTGCTCAGCTTTGCACTGCTGCGCTCAGCTGCGGTGTCCTGCTGCGCTTTAGTGCGCAATTACTGCTTTATTATGAAATATTTCATTTTTGCCGTGAAGCAATTTTGGGTCAGAGGGCAGCTGAAAATGTAAAAATTGTGACACAACCCGCAAAGAACAGTGCTTTTGCTTGCATCGCTCCGCCTGCAATTTTATATTTTGCACATGCGGTTTTATCTGCAATATTTCATTTTGCGGACAAAACAGCAGTCAAATAAGAGAGTGCAGACAAGAAAAAACGGTCAGAACGGAGTTACAAACCATGCTTAACATCGGCATCATCGGCTGCGGCAAAATTGCGCAGGTGCGCCATATCCCTGAATATCAGCACAACCCTCAGGCACAGCTCTGCGCCTTTTTTGATTTGAACTTTGAACGCGCCAAAGCACTGGCCGACAAGTTCGGCGGCAAGGCTTATAAGAGCCTCGATGAAATGTTCTCAGAGGCGAAGCTTGACGCGGTGAGCATCTGCAGCGCCAACAACTCTCATGCTGAGCATGCCCTCTGCGCCATGGAGCACGGAGTAAACGTTCTCCTCGAAAAGCCGATGGCGGTGACCCTGGAGGAGTGCATCAAGCTTACTGAAAAGGCCAAGGAAAAGGGCGTCAGGCTCATGATTGACCAAAATCAGCGCCTGGCCAAAGCCCATGCCAAAGCCCATGAGCTGATTGCAGCCGGTGCCATAGGCAAGGTGCTGTCCTTCAGGACGGTGTTCGGCCACGGCGGACCTGAGACCTGGAGCATTGATCCGGGCAAAGCCACCTGGTTTTTTGACAAGAACAAGGCCTCGATGGGCGCGATGGGCGATCTCGGGGTGCACAAGACTGACTTAATCCAATACTTAGTGGGCTGCACCATCAAGGCGGTGTCAGCAAAGCTTGCCACCATCGACAAGCGCACTGCCGACGGCAGTCTGATTTCGGTCGATGACAACGCCATCTGCATTTACGAGATGGCAAACGGGGCGGTGGGTACCATGACCGCCTCCTGGACTTATTACGGCGCTGAGGACAATTCCACCGTGATTTACGGCGACAAGGGCATCATGCACATCTACGACGATCCGTCCTATTCGCTTAAGATTGTCGGCCGCGACGGCTCAGTGGTCACCTATGAGCTGGATCGCATTCAGACCAATGACAATCAGACCTCCTCAGGGATCATCGATGCCTTTGTAGACTGCCTCACTACTGGCACCACGCCGCTTATCGACGCTGTAAGCGTGCTGCCTGCCATGAAGGCGGTGTTTGCCGCGATGCAGTCAAGCGCTGAGGGCCGGCGCATCGAGATTGAATAACAGGTTTTTCAGGTTTTAGGGAGAAAAAGCTATGCAGTTAGGTTTAGTCAGCGCCATCCTCGATGGCTGGGATTTGGACGGTGTGCTCTCGGTGTTAAAGCGTGAGGGGCTCACCTGCATGGAGGCTGCCTGCTGGCCGCAGGGCAAGGCTGAAAGACGCTATGCCGGAGTAAGCCACATCGACTGTGAGCGCGTGCTCACTGATGCTGCCTACAAGGACGAAGTCCTCGGCAAGCTCGACAGCAGCGGCATTGCCCTGTCAGCCCTCGCTTTCTACCCCAATACTCTGGATGGGGATTTAGAGAAACGTGCGGCCAACATCGCCCACTTAAAGACCGTGATCAAGGCTGCCAGTGTCCTGGGAGCCGGGCGCGTGGGCACCTTTATCGGCCGCGTGTCCGACAGAAATCTGGAGGACAATCTTGAGGAGGTCAAAAAGGTGTGGCCTGACATCCTGAAGCTCGCTGAGGATCAGGGTGTGCAGATCGCGATTGAAAACTGCCCGATGCTCTTTGGCCCCGAGCAGTGGCCGGGCGGACAGAACATCATGACCTCGCCTGCCAACTGGGAGCGGGTGTTTGAGATCCTGCCCTCAAAGAACCTGGGGCTGAACTTTGACCCGTCGCACTTTGTGTGGCAGCAGATGGACTACATCAAGGCGGTGTATGACTTTAAGGACAAGATCTTCCACGTGCACTTCAAGGACATCAAACTGCTGCCTGACAAGCTCGCGCGCGTGGGCATTATGGCCTATCCGCTTGATTTCATGGCCCCGAAGATCCCGGGCCTGGGCGACGTCAACTGGTCTAAGTTTGTCAGTGCGCTGACCGACATCGGCTACAACGGCCCTGCCTGCATTGAGCTTGAAGACCGCGCCTTTGAGGGCAGCAAAGAAAGAGTGCTGCAGAGCATTACGCTCTCCACCCGCTATATGCGCAATTTTGTAATTTAAGGTTTTTCTTAGTTTTTGTGTTTGTTTTCAGGAGTGTTTTATGAAGTTAACTGTTAAATCTGCCGTCTGTGCTCTGGCTGCCTCGGTGGCCTTAGTCTGCTCTGCCTCTGCCATGGCTGCAGAAAAGAGCATTGTGGTGCTCACCGCCCCGGAAGATCACGGCTGGACCGGCTCTGTGGCCACCTTCGCAAAGGAAAAGGCCGCTGAAGTGACCGCACAGGGCAAGTATGACGTCAACGTCATTACCTGCGCCAACGGTGCTTATCAGATAACTCAGATTGAAGATCTGTTAGCCTCCGGCGATGACAGCCTGGCCGGCATCGTGATTCAGCCGATTGATGATACCGTGCTCACCGGCATTCAGCAGATCGTGGATGCAGGCATTCCCTATGTGGCCTTTGACCGCATCATCGAGGCCGTGGCCCCGACTGCAGTGTCCAACGTCAAGGGCGACAATGAGGGCATCGGCGCGGGCTCGGCTGCCTACTTTGTGCAAAACGGTTTGATGCCGGGCGACAAGATCTACGTCTACGAGGGCGACACCTCTTCAGTCACCATCATGCGCAACAGCGGCTTTACTGAATACCTGACCGGTGAGCGCAGCTTTGAGGGCCAGACCATTCCTGAGGACAAGAAGTGGACGCAGGAGCAGCTTGACAGCGCCATCACTTATTCCGGAGCCATGAACTGGAGCCGCTCTGACACCAAGGCCTCCTATGAGACCCTGATGGGCGATGCTTCAAATGCCCAGATCAAGTGGTTCTACGCCCAGGACGATGAGCTGGCCATGGGCATTTTGGAGGCCCTGCGCGGCGGCGGCATCGATGATGACACCAAGGCTAAGATCTACGAGGCCAAGCCCTACATTACCGGCTGCGGCGGCCTGGAGGAGTTCTACAAGGTGCTGCGCGGTGAGGAATATCAGGAGATTGCAGGCAAATTAGGCGGCGTAATGTCCGTGACTTACAACCCGTCCATGATCCAGACCGCCATTCAGGATCTGGTGGATCACTTAGATGGCAGGGAAGTGGTGCAGGATCACGTGATCGAGTGCCACAACGTGACCTCTGAAAACGTCAGTGAGTTCAAGTCCTTTAACTAAAGAGCTGAGCTTTTGGCGTTTAGTACGGTAAAGCGAAAAGCGATAGGGGGATAACACCATGCCGCTTCTTTCCATGCATCAGATCTCCAAAGCCTTTAATGGAGTGACGGTGCTCGATCAGGTGGAGCTGGAGGTTGAGCGGGGCGAAGTGCATGCCCTGCTCGGCGAGAACGGAGCCGGCAAATCTACCCTGATGAATATACTCACGGGAACCATCCCGCTTGACTCCGGCTCCATCGAGTTTGACGGCCGCCCGCTGGTGCGACCGACCATCCGCAAAACCGAAGAGCTCGGCATTGCCTTTGTGCATCAGGAGCTCAATTTATTTAACGACTTAAAGGTTTTTGAGAACATCTTCATCTGCAAGGAGCTCTCAGGCTTTTTGGGGCATTTAAAGAAAAAGGAAATGATTTCCCGCTGCGAGGAGCTCTTCTCCCGCCTGGGCGTGGAGATCGACCCCACCGCCCTGGTGGCGGACTTAAAGCCCTCGGACAAGCAGCTTTTGGAGATCAGCAAGGCGCTCTTTTTTAAGGCCAGGCTCTTGATCCTCGACGAGCCTACCACCGCGCTTAACACCGAGGAGGTGGAGCACCTCTTCTCCATCGTGGGCGGGCTTAAAGCGCAGGGGATCTCCTTTATCTTCATCTCCCACAAGATGCCTGAGATCTTTGCCTATTCCGACCGCTATACGGTGTTTCGCAACGGCCGCTTTATAGCAAGCGGCAAAATCGCTGACACCAGCCCCGAGGAAGTGACCTCGCTCATGGTAGGCCACAATGCAGCCCTGACCTCGATGTATCAGCCCCGTGAATTGGGCGAAGTGGTGCTCAAAGCAGACCATGTCTCAGGCCCTGGCTTTCACGATGTGTCCTTTGAGCTGCGCCGCGGGGAGATCGTAGGCATGACCGGTCTGCAGGGCTGCGGCAGCAGTGAGTTTTTGCAGAGCCTGTTTGGGGCAGCTGAGCGCACAGAGGGTACAGTCAGCGTGCACGGCACTAATCTGGCGCCCTCCTCCATTCATGCGGCCATGCAGGCTGGCGTAGGTTTTCTGCCGGCCAACCGCAAGGAGAACTCGGTTATCCCTGATCAGAACATTCTGGAGAATATGTACATCTCCGAGCACACGCTCTCGGCGCTGCACTTTCATATCCACAACAAAGAGGAGCTGGCGCGCTACCACAAGTTCCATGAGCTGCTTAACATCAAGGCAGCCTCGGAAAAGCTGCCGGTGACTTCGCTTTCAGGCGGCAATCAGCAGAAGATCTTCATCGCCCGCTGGCTCAATACCAAGGCGCAGGTGCTGCTCTTTGACAACCCCACGCAGGGCATTGACGTCGGCGCCAAGGACGAGATTTACAGGCTTATCTTGAAGCTGGCCTCAGAGGGCCAGTCCATCGTGGTCAACACCCTGGAGATCCCGGAGCTCATGAAGGTGGCCGACCGCTGCCTGGTGTTCTGCGACGGCACTATCGCCTCGCATTTGAGCCATGACGAGATTGAAGAGCACAAGATCATGCTCTACTCCACCGGCGCCTTAAAGCAAAAGGGCAGTGAAGACTGGGTTAACGTCAACCTAAAGAGCGCAAACGTAAACCACAGCCGCAGCGCGGCAGACAACAGCATCGATCAGGAAAAGGAGGCCTTCCATGGCTGAGAAAAAGAGCAGCATTATCGCTTCGCTGTGGCGCGACTACAGCTATGTGGTGGTGTTTTTAATTATTTTTGCCATCTTTGCGGCAACCAGCAGCGGACTTACCGTCAATGCCACCATGAACATCCTGCGCCATTCGGCGGTGATCGGCATCATTGCCATCGGCATGGGCATGGTGTGCCTCACCGCTGAGATTGACCTCTCAGTGGGCTCGATGCTCGCCATGGTAAGCGGCATGTCGGTGGTGGTGTTCAATGCCTCAGACAGCATTGTGCTGACGCTCATATTTGCCCTCGCCTTCGGCGCGCTGTGCGGCGCGGTCAACGGCGTGCTGGTCGGTATTGCCAAGATGCCATCCTTTATCGTCACCCTGGCCACCATGCTCATTTACCGCTCCTTTGCCCAGTATATCTGCCAGCATATCGACAAAGATCTCGCAGGCGGCGGCAGCTCGGTATACCGCATGATCCCCAAGCATGACGCCTTTGCCTCACTCTTTGCCTTTGGCAACACCAAGTTCTTGACCCTGCCGATTGTGGGCATTGTGCTGGTGCTCACCACCCTGCTTTTTGTCTACATCCTGGAGCAGACCAAGTACGGCAAGAAGATCTACGCCACCGGCAGCTCGTCCAAGGGCGCCTTTATGGCCGGCATTAACGTCTCCGTCATCAAGACCTCGGTGTTTGTGCTCACCGGCGTGCTGGTTGGGCTGGCATCCTTCCTGTGGATTGCGATGAACGCATCCTCCGATCCGGCCACCACCGGCAAGGGCTATGAAATGTACGCCATCGCGGCGGTGGTGCTCGGCGGCATCAGCATGGCCGGCGGCAAAGGACGCTGCCTCGGTATTTTGTTCGGTGCGCTGTCTTACACTGTAATTGATAAGATTATTATCGCGCTGAAGATGGATTCGCTGATTAACGATGCTGTTAAGGGCATTATCCTGATTGCAGTCATTCTTATTCAGATCACTGGCCCGCAAATTAAACAAAAATGCTCAAAACTCTTCAACAAGAGGTGATGAAAACACAGTTTTAGACTTCTTTTCAATCCATTTCGGCATAAAGGGCTCCCATGCGGAGCCTCTTATGTTCCAAATTTTTCTTAAATTTTAGATAAATGTTTGATTTTTCAGCAAATTTTCTGTAAAAAGCTTTATTATAATGAATCAAGTTTTGTTGATTCTGAAGTCGCAGCATTTTTGCACATTCTTACGGGAGGAAAGAACAATGGGCGATAAGACCACAACCGGCCGCCCCAAAGGTCGTCCAAAGGGGAGCTACGCAAGAGGTACTCCGCATTGCGGACGTCTGGTGATTTCCTGCACTGAGCAGGAGGAAGCTATTATCAGAGATCTGGCCAAATTAAAAGGCCGGAGTATCAGCCGCTATATTGTCGAGCTGTCTCTGGAGAAATATGAACAGCTGGCTTCGCAGGGCATCCTGCCGCCGCTGGAGACTGCCTTAAAGGCTCTGGCCAAAGAGGCGCCTGCAGTGGAAGGCAGCACGGCTCAGGCAGCAGCTGCAGCCGACAGCGCTGACAGCAGCGGCAGCTAAGGATTAATTCTGACCTGCAGACTGCACTAAAGTTCAGGCCGCAGGATCACGGAATAAGGAGCATTGTGCCCTTACAGGGCAGGGGCAGGCAGCTTACAGGAACACCATCAGCTGTCTGCCCTGGCAGGATAAACATCAGAGCGCAGCTGTGCTGGAGAACTTCCACCCACTCCACTACTCTGAGGCTTTACCCTGCGCCTGAAACCTGCACTCTGCAGGTTTCAGCCACACTCTCTGGCAGGTTTGTCCGCTGTGCGGCAAAACCTGCCGCAGATCCTCTATACTAATCCTTAAAGACGCTCACTTTTACCTGGCTCAGAAAGGCCCGTTTGAGCTTGAAGATCTCGCACAAAGCGCAGATCTATCGGCTTTTGGCAAAGCTCAGGCCAGGCAGATTAAGTCTCTGGCACGCTTCTTGAATAATGAGCTGCAGAAGTGCCGCGCGGCGGCATAAGGCGGATGACAACAGGAGTTATCTATGGCATCAGTTAGTTTTGACTACGGCACGATCGGCAAGACAGATCAATATATCGCGTCTGAGCAGGCGGCGTCGCAGACTACCAACAAGAATTACCTCGATCAGGAGGACTTTCTGCAGCTTCTGACCACTCAGCTGCAGTGCCAGGATCCGACTTCGCCGGTTGACAATAATCAAATGGTTTCACAGATGTCGCAGCTGTCCATGGTGGAGAACTTAACCTCCATCAATACTGGACTTACCGACATCATCTCTGCGGTGAACTCCAGCTCCGCGCTGACAGCCTCCTCGTTAGTCGGCCGCTCGGTGCTGGTTGACAGCTCACAGGGCTACTTTGACGGGCAGAGCCCGGTGCTGGCACAGATTGATGCCGGCAGCGGCGCGCAGAATATCAAGATCACCGTCAAGGACAGCAACGGGCAGATCGTGGCTGAGTACGGCGCTGACAGCGGCAGCAGTGAGATGAACTTTGCCTTTGACGGCATTCAGAGCACGGATGAAGCGGGCAATGCTGTTTACTTCCCGGCCGGCACCTACACCATAGAGGCCACCGGCGAGGTGGGAGGAGTGACGCAGGCCCTGCCGGTTAAGACCTATGCCACCGTAGGCTCGGTGACTTTGGGCAGCACCTATTCTGAGACCATTTTGAACCTCATCGGTGTGGGCGAGGTGCCGCTGAGCAAGGTCGGCGAAATCTCCCTGTAGAGCCAGGAACAGGGGCGGCAGCTAAGAGGGGCATTCCCCGGGCGGCAAAAATTGCCGCCCGGGCAGAGTGCTTTTGCCGCTTTGTGGATCGGGGTGCCGGTGTGTTTCCATTTTTGTAAGCACACATCTTGGAGCTCTTCTGCTGCTCTCTTTTTCTGGCAGGCAGATGAGAGCAGGACGGCGGCCCTAAGGATCAACAAGTGCTCACCGGCTCGTCAAAATTTGGTAAATTCCCCAGCGTAAGTTTCAAATTCTGTGTTTTTTCCGGTGCTGCCTGGACGACAATTTTGCCTGTTCTTACGGAAAATTTCCTTATAAAACAAAGGCATAGCTCTGGGTTGGCACGGGTGTTGCAAATGGTGCTTTAAGTACAAATAGTGCAATCGGTGCTCAAAGTGCAAAAGTGAAACAGAGCACTGCAGTAATTTGAGGATTTCATCATGGACAGGCTGCTTTGGATTTCAATGTCAGGTGCGAAAGAGAACTTTCACAGCCTGGGCGTGCGCAGCAACAATCTCGCCAACGCCAATACCACCGGCTTTAAGGCGGATTTTGAAAACACCCGCGCCATGTCAATTTTTGCCAATGCCTATCCCACCCGTGCCTTTGCCATGACCGAGCGCCCGGGCTACAACATGGAAGGCGGCGCCCGTCAGACCACCGGCAGGGCTTTGGATGTGGCCATCCGCGATCAGGACGGATTCTTAGCCATTACCGATGACACCGGAGCTGAGGCCTATACCCGCTTTGGCAATCTGGTGATGGACAGTGAGGGAGTATTGAAGACCATCACCGGACATGATGTGCTTGACGAAGACGGTCTGCAGATTGTGCTGCCCGCGCAGCTGGAGGCGGTGCAGATCAACCGCGACGGTGTGATCTCCGGCCGGCCGCTGGGCGCTGACGCCAACGTGGTGGAGGAGTTTGCGCGCATCAAGCTGGTGCGGGCGCAGCCGCAGGATCTGGAAAAGGGCTATGACGGCTTTTTCCATACGCGCAATGGCACGGCACTTGCATTTGATGACACCGTACAGCTTGACAGCGGCATGCTGGAGGCTTCCAACGTCAACCCGGTGGAGGAGCTGACCTCGCTTATCCGCATACAGCGCCAGTATGACACGCAGGTCAAGATGATGCAGACTGCCAAGGAAATGGATGAACAGCAGAATACGCTGCTGCGCTACAGTTAGGAGGAAGAAACATGATACCAGCCTTATGGATCAGCAAAACCGGCCTGGATGCACAGCAGACCAATATCTCAGTGACATCCAACAACCTGGCCAACGCCTCAACCGTGGGCTATAAAAAGAGCAGGGCCATCTTTGAGGACTTGCTCTACCAGAAGGTCAATCAGCCCGGCGGCCGTTCCACTGCTGACGCTTATCTGCCTGAGGGCCTGATGTTAGGCGCCGGTTCGCGTGTGGTGGCCACGCAAAAGAGCTTTACCCAGGGCGATGTGGAGAACACCGACAACAGCTTTGATCTGATGATCCAGGGCCGCGGCTTCTTTGAGATTGAAATGCCAGACGGCACCACCGCCTATACCAGAAACGGCCAGTTTACCAAGAATGAGGAAGGCACCATTGTGACCGCCCAGGGCTATCCGCTGCTGCCGCAGATGCAGGTGCCGGAGAACGCAGTGGGCATCACGGTAAGCCAGGACGGGCAGGTCTCCATTCAGCTGCCAGACGATCCCCAGGGCCAGGATTTGGGTCAAATTACCGTCACCGACTTTATCAATCCCTCAGGCTTAGAGCCCATTGGCGACAATCTCTACATTGAGACTGCAGCCTCCGGCGCGCCGCAGCAGGGCATCGGCGGTGAGGACGGCATGGGCACCATCCGCCAGGGCATGCTTGAAAGCTCCAATGTGCAGGTGACCGAGGAGCTTGTGAACCTCATCACCGCGCAGCGCGTCTATGAAATGAACTCCAAGGTGCTCACCACCGTGGACGAGATGATGGGCTCGCTCATCTCCTCGACCTAAGAGTGAGTTTGTAATCTGCTTAATGTCTTACAGGGCCTGCCGCTTGGCAGGCTTTGTTTTATGCGGGTTGGCATTCTTATTGCAATATGGCTTGAGAGATAAGGATAGTGCCAGCCCCCGGCGTAAATCCGTCAGTGCAGCCGGGGCCCGGGCACAAGGAGAGAGAGATGAAAAAGTTTGCTTTAATCTGTACCGCCGCGGCCGCAGCCATGTTTTTGCAGGGCTGTGCGCTTGATGCCATGGATCCAAAGCCCGATGATCCGGCCTATGCCCCGGCGCTGCCCGAGGTTGATCTGTCAAGCCCGGTGCCCTCGGGCAGTCTGTTTAATCCCTACAGCGCCACCAACGGCCTGTATACTGACATCCGCGCCCACCGGGTGGGTGATTTGATTTCAGTGCAGCTTGAGGAAGCCACGTCAGCGAGCAAGAACGCCGGCACAGCATTGGATAAGAACAATTCGATGAATTTGGGCGGGGTGAGCGTGGGCGGCAGGCGCATTACCGCCAAGGGCTATGACACCTCCTTCAGCCTTAACAATTCCGCGGAGTTTGAGGGCAACAGCGATGCGCAGCAGTCCAATTCCCTGTCCGGCCAGATCTCAGTTTCCGTCGTCAAGGTTTTGGCAAACGGCAATCTGGTGGTGCGCGGCGAGAAGTGGCTGATGCTCAACAACGGCAATGAATATATCCGCGTGACCGGCATTGTGCGCTCGGAGGATGTAAACTCTGATAATACGGTGTCCTCGCAGCGCATTGCCAATGCCCGCATTCAATACGGCGGCACCGGTGACTTTGCCAGCACCCAGGAGCGCGGCTGGCTGTCCAAGTTCTTTAACAGCGCCTTTAATATCTTCTTCTAAGGGAGGGGCTTATGCATAAGTTGGCAAAATTTCTGCTCACCGCGGCAGCGCTTCTCTGCTTTGGCCTCACCCAGGTGCAGGCGGTGCGCCTGAAAGACCTAGCCTCCGTTGAAGGCGTGCGCGCCAATCAGCTGATCGGCTACGGCCTCGTGGTGGGCCTGGCCGGCACCGGCGAGAAGAACTCAGATTTCTCTGAGCAGAGCTTTCGCTCCATGCTCAATAACTTTGGCATCAAGATAGACGAGAACACCAATCTCAAAATCAAGGACGTAGCTCCGGTAGTGGTGCACGCCGAGCTCCCGCCCTTTGCCAAGCCCGGCCAGACCATTGACGTCACGGTCTCCGCCATCGGCGAGGCCACCTCACTGCGCGGCGGCTCACTTTTGCAGACCGTGCTGCGCGGCATTGACGGCAATGTCTACGCCATTGCGCAGGGTTCACTGGTGGTGGGAGGCCTCGGCGTTGAAGGTGCTGACGGCTCGCGCGTGACCGTCAATACTCCGACAGCCGGGCGCATTGCCAACGGCGCCATCGTGGAGCGCTCGGTGCCGTCCAATTTCTCCAGCTCAGACAGCATCGTGTTTAACTTAAACCGCGCTGATTTCACTTCAGCCAAGAACGTGGCTGAGAGCATCAACGAGATCTTCGGCCGGGGCACTGCCCAGGCGGTGGACGCCGTTTCCATCCGCGTGGGTGCGCCGCGCGACCCCTCAAGACGGGTGGAGTTTTTGTCAGTGCTTGAAAACCTTGATATTCAGGAAGGCGACGGCAAAGCCAAGATCGTGGTCAACTCACGCACCGGCACCATCGTGATCGGCAGCATGGTGAGATTAAAGCCCGTGGCCGTGACCCACGGCGGACTTACCGTCACCGTGACTGAAGATCCGCAGGTCTCGCAGCCCAATTCCTTTTCGATGGGGCAGACTGCGATTGTGCCCAACTCCAATATTCAGGTGAACGAAAAGCAGGGCAAGATGTTTAAGTTTGACACCGGCACCACGCTTGATGATCTGGTGCGCGCAGTCAATGAAGTGGGTCTGGCTCCCGGTGACCTGATGTCAGTGCTTGAAGCGCTCGATCAGGCCGGTGCCATTGAAGGCGAGCTGGTGGTGATCTGATTTGCCTTCTCTGCCTCAGTCTGAAGCAGGGCGGGGCAGGGTGACGCTGGCAGCAGCATAAAATTCTCTCTCAACTAGTGTGCGCGTCCGGGGTCTCCCGGGCGCACTTTTGATCGCCTGCTTTGAGCCTGCTTTGCGTCTTCTTTGCCTCTGGCTCTTGGCTTAACTCTCAGTCTCCCTGCCAAAGCTCTTGATCAAAAATTGCAGCTGCGTCTTTTTCTCACCCGGGCCTTACATTTGCGCGCTATAGTAGCTGCCAGAAACTAAATCACAGAATTTAAAGCAGGAGTTTTTTAGATGACCACAGTAACTTTCGACGGCGCAGCAGTAACCTTATCCGGCACCATTCCCGCAGTGGGCAGCAAGGCCCCGGATTTCACCTTATGTGCCGCTGATCTCTCAACCTTTAAGCTCTCTGAGAACCTCGGCAAGGTCTATGTGCTCTCCATTGTGCCGAGCCTGGACACCGGCGTGTGCGCCGCCTCTGCGCGCAAGTTCAATCAGGAAGCAGCTGCCTTGGAGGGTGTCGAAGTACTGTGCATCTCTGAGGATCTGCCTTTTGCCGCCGGGCGCTTCTGCCAGGCTGAGGGCATCAAGAACGTGCGCACGCTCTCTGACTTCCGCCGTGACGGCAATTTTGGTGAGGACTACGGTGTTGCCATTGCTGACGGCGCACTGCGCGGCCTGCTGTCGCGCGCTGTCATCGTGATCAACAAGGACGGCACTGTGGCCTACACTGAGCTCGTGCCTGAGATCACCCATGAGCCTGATTACGCCAAGGCTTTAGCTGCCGCCAACGCCTGCCTCTAACCTGGCAGGCCGCAGAAAGGCAGAAACAGACCGAAAACAGACACAATATGGCAGGAAACGTGCTGCCTGCCTTAAGTAAGATAAACGAAGTGCGGGGCCCAAAGACCGCCTTCGTTTAGTTCTTTTAAGGAGGATAAAAATGTCTGTGTCTTGTTTCTGTGCTGCCCTGTTTTCATCAGCCGGCAGGTCAGCTGCCTCATTTGCGCAAGCTTTAAGCCGGGGACTTAACATTTTTAAAAGCACGCTGCTGCTAACTCTGAGCGCCGCAGCGGCGCTGTGCTTAGCTGCGCTGTACACTCCACCCGCTGCAGCTGCAGACTTCAGCGGCCACAGCGCGGTGGTGATTTCCTTTTCGCTGCTGCACAACCGCGTGGGAGGGGACAGTTTTGCCGCAGAGCACAGCGTGGGTCTGACCGAGCACATCGGCGATCTGATTGCAGCTGAAACCGGGGCTGACAAGATCCTGCTGCGCCGCGCAAAGCTGCTTCCCAATGACTATCAGCAGGCAGCGGATTTGGCCGATGCTGAGCAGCATGCCCATGCCCGTCCGGCTCTGGCCTTCATGCCGGATGTGAGCGCTTACGACGTGATTTTTGTGGGCTTTCCTACCTGGTCCGGGACTTATCCTGCAGCCTTTGACATCTTCTTTGACACCGGAGCTCTGGAGGGCAAGGTGGTAATTCCCTTCTGCACGCATTTGGGCAGCGGCTTTGGGAATGCCCTTGCTGATCTCAATGCTGCCCTGCCTGACAGCACGGTCACTGCATGCTTTGCGGTAAACGGCCGTCAGGTGTACTCAGAGCGCACAGAGGCTGAGCTTAAGGCATTTCTGGAGGAGCTTCAGTTTTAGCAGAGTGCTGTTTGTGTGCTTATCAACCGGCATAAACAGCCCCGCTGCTGAGGGCGTGGACTAAAAGCCGCATCCTGCGGGGCTGTATTTTAGCTTGCTTCAATCTTCCGGCTACATAAAGATCTGTGAGCAGATAACGCCTAATCAGAACGGTCGTATAAGGCGTTGTCACACCTAAAATTTTAGGGATCTAGCTGCCGCAACGAATATCAGGAATGAGGGTCTGAGAATTTTAAGCGAACAGCTGGGTACCGACCTATTAAGTAGGTACGGGAATGTGCCGAACTTAAAGCCTGTGGAGAAGGACATTAGATCCTTCAGCGAAGCAGGAAGCCCTCAAGCTTGAGCTAGTGGGGAATTCACTTGTAAAGTTCATCACGCTGTGTTGCAGCGATATCGTCTCAGCCGGGATAGAGCACAGTGGATTTTGTGCAGTTTCCGCTGCGGTATGTTTTGGTGCAATCTGCGATTTACGGGCTTGCTTTAGATAGAATAAGGCAAGAATACGCAGTCCTGAATTTTTTAAGATCTGTCCATGCCCTGCAGTAGTCTGCAGGCTTGGTATCAACAGGAGTTTTTGAAGATGCGCAAGTTTACTAAAATCACCGCCATCTGCGGCGTCTTTGCCGCTGTAATGGCCGCCGGCTCTGCACTGGCTGCCGATTTTTCCACCCATAAAACCGCTGTGCTGTATTACACCCTGCTGCACAACCGCGTCGGCGGCGATGACTTTGCCGCAGAGCACAGCGTGGGCAATACCGAGAATATCGCAAATATTATTGCCGAGCAGACCGGGGCTGACAAGTTTGAGCTGCAGCAGACTGAGCTCTATCCCAACTCCTATGATGAGACCGTGGATATTGCCAAGGAAGAGCAGGAGCGCAATGCCCGCCCGGCCTTAAAGAGCGTGCCGGATTTAAGCGCCTATGACGTGGTCTTTATGGGCTTCCCCTGCTGGTGGGGTTCTTACCCGATGGCCTTTGCCACCTACTTTGACAGCGTCGATCTGTCAGGCAAGACCATTGTGCCCTTCACCACTCACGGCGGCAGCCGTTTTGGCCACTCCATTCAGGACTTAAAGGCCGCTCTGCCGCAGAGCACCATCGTGGAGGGCCTGGCCGTGCGTGACCGCGATGCCCAGGATGCGGACATCTCTGAAGATGTCACTGAGTTCTTAAACGATCTGGAGCTTAACTAAGCTTCAAAAGCTGACAGCAGGGCAGGGGAGGAGCATGGCAAAAGCAGCAGGGAGCAGCGCCTTTAAGTCCTTCGTGAAAAGGGCTGCCTTCTTTGGGAGCTTTGTGCTGCTCTTTGTATTCGTGCTGGCCGAGCCTTTGACCGAGGTGCGGCTGCACGAGTACGCCGCGGTGCTCTTTGCCGTGCTCATCATCTGGCATTTAAAGGACAATGCCTGGTTCTTTAAGACCCCGTTCTCCGGTCTTGGTCTGTACGCGCTGTGGCGGGCAGTTCTGGCCTCAGGCTTAATCCTGTCCTTTGTCGGCCTTATGGTCAGCGGTCTTGTGATTTCGCAATATGTCTTTGCCTTTCTGCCGCTGCCCGGCACCCGCCTGATGCGCTCGGTGCACAATTCAGCTGCGGCCTACATGCTGCTCTTTGCCGGCTTGCATGCCGGTCTGCACGCTTCGGCCATGCTCACTGTGTTAAAGGAGAATTTGGGCCGCCGGGCCTGCACGCTCTGTGTGCTGCTGTGCGCGCTGCCGGCGCTTTACGGCCTGCAGCTGTGGCTTAGCGAGGAGATGCTCGAAAAGCTGAGCTTTGAGGCGGGCTTTAGTTTCTTTGATTACGACGCCCCGAAGATCTACTTCTTTATCGACACGCTGAGCAAGGGCATGGCCGCGGCCTGTGTCAGCGCGCTGATAAGCCGCAGCCTGCTGCTGTTAAACGCCCGGGACTGAGCTCAGGCTGTTCTTCAGTCATCCTTGCGGGGCTTTTCATGAGTTGTATAGCCAAGGAGCTCTGCAATATCTGGATACACACCAAATCTGGCAGCTTTTTTAATGGCCATTTCTTCATCCTCCCAAAATATCTTGCCGCGCGGATGATCCATGCGGTAACTACGCAGCGCCATCAGTGCATCGTCATCAGGTCTTAACTGCACCGGCTGAATGTCGCCGTAGCAGTATGGATCCGGTTCATCGTAGCGGCTTACATTAACCATCCAGGTTAAATTCTCAAAGACAAAGCCGTGGGGGCGGCGCTTTTTATTGCAGAGGATCGCGCGCACCTGCACCGGCGCCTCCGGATAAAGCCCGAGCAGGCTGTCAGGCGGACAGTGCCTTGACAGGCGCTCCAGGCATTTCTTCAGATCTCTGAGTTCAGTCCAGGAATCTTTAGATTCAAAGAGCAGAATAAGCACGGAAACGCTTTTAAACTGCAGCATCACGAAGGGCGAGTGCAGATTGTCCGGGCAGTCCTTCATCTCAAAACTGCTGCAGCTGAAGATGCTCGACAGCGGCAGCATCAGGCAGAGGAAGATCTTCCAGTATTCCGGATGATTGTACTCAATGCTCAGGCCGTGCCTGCGCAGAGCCTGCCAGATCTGCTCCAGCACCTCAGAGGCGCAGTAGTAGTCAGTGATCATAAGGGTATCAAGCGGGTTGCGCTCAATGAAATCGAGCAGGCACTCACAGACATCAACCCCGGTCTGGCGGAGGATGAGTTCATTCATCATTCCGGCCATGCGCGGGGTGGAGACGTTAGAGAGCGTATTGCCAGCAGGCGGCAGGGTGAACAGGCCGAACTGGAATAAGGTTAAAAGCGGCTCCGGGCGCAGTGAGGTCAGCCCCCTTAAGACGTCAGTGCGGCTCAGGGTATGCAGGCCGCAGAAATAGGTATTGGCGGGGGCGGTGAGCTGCGAGACCATCGGCTGCAGCGCCCGGGTGAGGCGCGCGCCCACGGCCATGCCGTTTTGAATGAGTTTCTCCGGCGCTGCAAAGAAGGCGGCAATCTCGCCCGGTGAGTAAAGCCTGACCTCGCTGCCGGGCACAAAGTTATAGCGGCACAGATGGTGATAGAGCATGTACTCCAGATCAGGCAGCATGCGGTGCAGGCGCATGGCGATGGAGGCAATCTTGCCGGCAAAGTAATAGGAGAACTCCCCCTGGGTGTAGCCCATCAGTTCAGTCAGAAACCTCTCGCAGGTGAGGTCTACCAGGGACTCTGAGTTTAAGAGCAGGTTTTTCTCAAAGTGCATGGTGCCGGTGATAAAGGTCAGCGCATTGCTGTGCGCGGCGCAGTTGAGCAGGGTGTTGAGCGCAGAGGAGAGCTGCTGTGCGGCCTTAAGATAGGGGCCGTCATCATCCGGGCCTTTGGGCAGGGAGGAGGTCAGCGGGTAATCGTAATTGTCAATAAGCAGCACCAGATCGGGGCCGCCTGAGGTGATCAGCTCCCGGATCTGCGGGCAGGCGAGATCTTCAAGATGTTCACATTCTTTCACATCAAGGATGAGCACCGGGCGCTTTTGCTTGAGCGCAAGGTATTTCATGCGGTTGATGGTGGTGGTGCGGCCAAAGCCGGAAGGCCTTGAGAAAATCAGCTGTCTGCCGAAGATGCCTTTTAAAAGCGGCGCAATTAACTCATCTTTATCAATATAAATCGGAACTCCGCCAAAGTAGGGATCTGAGTTTTCGGGGTCTGAATAGTTGGCAAATGTGAGATGGTTAAAGAGCATGGGGGATCACCTGAATGCTTGGCAGAAGCCTGATTTGAGTTTGTTACTTTTCTTAAATCTTACTTTTAAGGGCATTCTAGCACTGCATCCGGCCGCGCCTGACGGGCTTTTTGCGTATTTGTGAGCCGGGCTGTCTTTTTCACAAAAAGTTGCAGTGAGAAACACCGTGCTGTGAGCGCCGGGCTGCAGCTGCCGGGCATCAGCTGCTGTGTTTCAGCTGCAGGGGTTCAGCTCTGCGCCTTGAGGGAGGACAGAAACTCCGGAATGGCATAGCCTGTCAGATCGTATAGCGCCATGAGTTCGGTGATTTGCTGCGCCGCAAAGATCTGCTGCATCAGGCAATTGAGCTGTCCTACCTGCTGCGGGCTCATGTTCGGGGCCAGCGCGGTGAGATCAGTAAGCAGGGCGCTGATGGCTTCATAGCTCTCAGCCGGGCAGCCTTTAAGGCAGATTTTGGCGCACTGCTGCGCGCGCTCAGTAAGTTCGGAAAGCGCCTTTGTGGTGATGGGTTTTGCCTCTATCCTGGCAGCTTTATCTGCGGCCATTTCTTCCTCCAGCTGTACGGCAGCGGCGTTTTGCTGCCTTAATGCTGATTGTAGCCGTGCGTTTGCCGCCGGTAAAGTCCGGGGTGTGATTGAGGGTGACTTGCAGAGATGAAAAAAGCCCGAGCAGCCCGGGCTTTGAGATTTTGCCTTAAATTGAAATGGTTTCTGTGGGCCGGTTTAGACCTTGCGGCGGTACTTGCCCATGTCGATGGCCACAGCCACGGCAATAATGATGCCTTTGATCACCTGCTGCCACATCGGTGACACCGAGATGAACTGCAGGCCATACTGAATGATGGTGAACACGAACACACCGGCGATGATGCCTGAGACGGTGGCAATACCACCCATCAGGGAGACACCGCCCACCACGCAGGCTGCGATGGCGTCAAGCTCGTAACCCTGTCCGTACTGATTGGTGGCACCGGCGGTGCGCGCGGCCTCCAGCACACCGGCAATACCGTACAGGGCGGCTGCCAGGATGAAGATGAAGAGGTTGGTCATGTAGACGTTCACACCGGCGACCACGGCAGCCTCACGGTTGCCGCCCAGGGCATAGACGTTCTTGCCAAACACGGTCTTATTGAGCACGAACCAGATAAACACGGTGATCACCGCGGCAATCGGGATCAGGATGGAAATGCCAGGGAAGGAGCCTGACTGGAAGAACTTGGTCTGGCCCAAAGCTGCAAAGTCAGGACGCACTCCGCCGATTGGCTGTGAATTGTTAGGCGGCAGGTCGAAGTACAGCGAGCAGCTGCCGTAGACAATTACAGAGGTGGCCAAAGTCGCAATAAATGGATGCATCTCATATTGCGCCACCAGGAAGCCGTTGAGTGCGCCGAATACCATACAAATCAGGATGGCGATTAAAATCGGCACGAAGAGCGGCAGCTGTGCCAAATCCGGGAAGAAGCGGTTGGCATAGTCTGAAGTCTGCAGCATGGAAGTTGAGACTACAGCGGCCAGACCCACGATACGGCCGGCTGACAGATCGCAGCCTGCGATGATCAGGGTAAAGCAGATGCCGAGCGCAATGATAAGTTTGGTCGAGGACTGCGTCATGATGTCGAGCACCACGCGGATCTGCATGAAGCGCGGCTGCAGTACGCAGATGATGAAGACCAGCACCACCATGGCGATGATAATGGCGTAATTGGTCAGCATGTTATTGAGCGTCTTTGAATTGATCTCAATATCCTGGGTGCGCCCGCCGGGTTTATACATGCGGTAGAGGTGCTGCAGCAGAATCCACAAGCCGGCAATCATCATGATGATCGGCAGATCGTAGATGGTCTTGATTGAAGCAAAGTACAAGGCAAGGCCGGCCAAAAGGATGAGGGCACCGATGCCTGCAAGGCCTTTGTGATAGCTGCTTCTAGTGATAACACTGGACATACAAGCTCCTGTTATTTGGTAAATGATGATGCCAGGCGCATGATCTCCACCTGGTCAAAGTGTTCTTTATCAACGAAACCGGTGACATGACCTTCACACATCACCATGATGCGGTCGGCCATGCCCATCAGCTCAGGCATCTCGGAGGAGATCATGATGATGGACTTGCCCTGTTTTATCTGATCGAGCATCAGGGTGTAGATTTCGTACTTGGCGCCCACGTCAATGCCGCGGGTCGGCTCGTCGAAAATGATGATGTCTGAGTTGGTCAGAAGCCAGCGGGCGATCAAGACCTTCTGCTGATTGCCGCCGGAGAGGTTCTTAATCGGGGTCTCCAGGTTCGGCATCTTGACGTTCAGCTCTTTGCAGGAGGCTGCCGCTGCCGGTTCGCGTCTGGCATTGTCCAGAATGCCCATCTTGGCAAAGGACTGCTGTGCGGCGATCACGGTATTGTCCAGGATGGACAGAATGCCGAAGATGCCGGTCTGGCGGCGCTCTTCAGTAAGCAGGGCAATGCCGTTCTTCTTGGCATCGCGCACGGACTTGATCTCAATTTCCTTGCCGTTCTTGTAGACCTTGCCCTCGCGGATGGGACGCAGGCCGAAGATGCTTTCCACAAGCTCAGTGCGCTGTGCGCCCACCAGGCCGCCGATGCCGAGGATTTCGCCTTTGTGCAGCTCAAAGTTCACATCCACAAAGGAGCGCTTGGCCGCCGAGGTGAAATGCTCAATCTTGAGCACCACTTCATCTGAGGGCTTGTTCTCACGCGGCGGGAAGCGGTTGGTTAAATCACGGCCCACCATGTTGCGGATGATGAAGTCCTGATCGATGTCCTTGGCGCGCCAGGTGCCGACATACTGGCCGTCACGCATGATGGTCACGTCATCGGAGATGCGCAGGATTTCTTCCATCTTGTGGGAGATGTAGATGATGGAGCGGCCTTCATCGCGCAGCTGATTGATGATGTTGAACAAGTATTCAACTTCATTTTCCGTAAGCGACGAGGTCGGCTCATCCATGATGATGATCTTGGCGTTATAGGAAATGGCGCGGGCGATTTCGACTAACTGCAGATTAGACGGGGAGACGGTGCCGGCACGGGCTAAGGGGTCAACCTTCAGGCCGATGCGGTTGAAGAGCTCCACCGTGTCTTTGTACATTTTGTCGTGATCGACAAAGCCAAACTTTTTGGGGAAACGGCCAATCCAAACGTTCTCCATCACCGGCCTGAAGCGGATCGGGTGCAGCTCCTGATGGATCATGGTGATGCCCATGCCAAGTGCGGTCTTGGTATTGGGGATGTCGTTGATGGTGCGGCCGTCGTAAATGATTTCTCCCTCATCGGGATGATAGAGACCGAACAGACATTTCATCAGCGTGGATTTGCCGGCGCCGTTCTCACCCATCAGGGCATGCACGGTGCCGGGTCTGACTTTTAAATTTGCATGATCTAAAGCCAGCACGCCGGGGAAACGCTTGACAATGTTGTTCATCTCCAGCACGTATTCTGACATGCAACTTTCCTCACATCTAACTAAAACCCCCCGTAATGGGCGGGGGGCTGTGATTTTGTCCCTAAGAAATGAATTACATGAAGTCCTTGTAATTGTCCTTGGTGACCTTGACGTAAGGAATCCAGACATACTTGCCGTCAGTGATCTTGTAGCCGATGGCTTCCTCGGTTACCGGCTCACCCTTGGAGGCCTGAACAGCAATGCGCACAGCGGCAGTGCCCTGATTGTAGGCGTCGTTGAGTGAAGTGCCGAGCATCTGGCCGTTGGCAATAGCCTGCAGAGCCGGAGCAGTGGCGTCCACGCCGACTACCGGGATGTACTTGGTAGGATCGGTGCCGGTGTTGTAGCCCTCAGACTTTAAGGCCTCGATGGCACCTAATGCCATGTCGTCATTATTGGCCAGCACTGCCTCAATGGCATCAATGCCCTTGGCGGTGATGAAGTTCTTCATCTTGTCATGACCCTGCACCTTATCCCAGTTGGCGTTGTCAGAACCGATTTCCTCGATCTTGAGGCCGGCATCCTGCATGGCCTTTACGCAGTACTCAGAGCGCAGGGTAGCATCCTGATGGCCCTGCTCGCCCTTGATTAAGATGTACTGCAGCACGCCGTCGCCGTTCTTGTCTGCCTCAGGGTGGCTCTTGAAGTAGTCCGCAATCAGCTCGCCGCCGATGGTGCCTGATTCCTCAGCTCTTGCACCCACGTACCAGGCCTTCTCCCAGCCGTCGAGCAGTGACTTCTCAGGCTCGCGGTTGATGAAGACGATAGGCAGGGACTCAGCCTTGGCCTTGTCAATGAGCGGGCCGGCTGCGCTTCTGTCCACCGGGTTGATGATTAAGGCAGTTACGCCCTTGGTGATGAAGGTGTCAACCTGATCGTTCTGGGCAGGCTGGCGGTTTTGTGAGTCCACCAGCTCGATCTCAACACCGGCATCTGCAGCAGCTTTTTCCATGTTATTGCGTACACCGGTCATAAAGGTGTCATCAAACTTGTAAATGCAAGATCCGATTAATACATCGTCTGCAGCCTGGGCAGAAGCAGCGGTCATAGCAGCAAGCACAACACCAGCAGCCAGCGCGGTAATGGTCTTTTTCATCGTTAAACACTCCTGTTGCTCTCGAAAAAGGTTAATTGCCGCTCATAGTACGGGCTGACGGCCAAGAAAAATGGGAGCTGGCTAACATTTTTACAGACTAAGTATTATGTCGATGTAACAAAACAGCAGGTAAGTTACATGACCAAACATGGCGCCAGAGTGCATTTTTCTGCGGTTTTGCCTTTTGCTGACAGTGTCAGGTGTTAGCGTTTTCATTTAATAAATGTGATGGAGCTCTCAAATCAGGTGAAAGCTTCTCTTTTAGAGTAAAATTTCATGGTATCCACGTGCTTCGGAGCAGGGGATGCTTCGTGCACTGCGCGTGATGTTTTGCGAAAAGCTGATGCAGCTGAATTTGTGCTGCATTGCCTGCAAACCTGCCGTGCTGCGGTTTGCTGCCTGCAGGCGGGCAGAGAGCCAGTCTGGCGGCGGTGCCGTTTCTGCTATGCTACTGACCGCTACTGGCAGCATGGCAGGAAAACCAGCAAAAGTGGCAGGAAACCGCAGAGCAGTCCAACCCCTGGACCGCAGGAAGATGTTGGCTGGCAAAGATCATGTCTGGCGGCGCTGTGAGGTTTCAGCCTTTCTACCACCCGCCACTGGTAGAATGGCAGGAAAACCAGCAAAAATGGTAGAAAGCCGCAGAGCATCC
>JADINH010000149.1 GCA_017694225.1 Candidatus Avisuccinivibrio stercorigallinarum | reverse complement strand
GGACAATGAAGTGCAGACTTTCTTTGAGGGTCTTGATGTCAATCAGATTTATCAGGGCAGTTTGCACAATGACTTTATGCAGCTTATCCCGCGCCTTCTTGCCAAAGGCGTGAGCCTTGACAGCGCTGAGGGGCTGGAGGTGATGCGCCTTATCTTCTCGGAGGATTACGCCAAACTGCTGCGCGATTTAATCCGCCGCGAACCGAATATATCCTATCTGGCGCTCAACTCACAGATGCTGCCGGTGCAGTTATCTGCTGCCATCAATGACCCGGAGCCCAAGAACGCTTATCTGCACAGCCAGTTCCCGCTTGAACATTCCATTGGCACGGTGCAGCTGCTGCGCCGCTTTGCCCTGGAGGGCAGCAATGACATCCCTATTTTGCACTATATCCTCGACAAGGCGGACGTGTTCGCGCTGCCCATTCTGCCGCCGACCATAGCCGATCTGAAGAACATGTGGAGCTCGATGCGCTTTATGGAGGTGCCGCCGGAGTTTTCCCGGGCTGAAAAGCAGCAGATGCAGCAGAAACTGCGCGTGGTGCAGGCAGCTCTGGACTTCTTCTACTACAGCTCCAGGCACAGCTTTTATCTGCTCTACGATCTGATTTTTGATCATCTCAAATTGAGCTTTGTGCATCAGCGGGAGTTCGTCAAGGAGTTCACCCTGACTTTTTACCTGCTGCTGCGCGACTGCAACCACCGGCCGCTGCCGCAGCTTATCAGCTACTATCAGCGCCTGCTTACCCCGGCTGAATTTGAGGAATGCAAAAACCTGCTCAACGTCTTTGCACAGGAGTATGTAAAGCGGGTCTATGGCACCGCTTCGCTTCCTGATCTGGAGCTTTTAGTCTCCGATTTCATCACGCTCTTTGAAGAGCTGGGCATGGATGCCGCCTGGCTTAAGGTCAAGCACGCTGACATCAAGGAAAAAGAAGCCCGCACCCTGGCCCTCAAAGCAAGGCAGCATCAGCGCTCGCTTATTCGCACCTTGCAGCGCATGCCGCCTGAGAGAAGACGGCGCTATGCCATCTCGCAGCCTGACGCCAGGCGCCGCAGCGAACTGCTGGAGGCCATTGTAGAGTTGGAGCGCCTTGATGAAGAGCAGCAAAAGGAAATGGCCCGCCTGCGCCTTGAGAAAGCCCTGCGTGAGGCTGAGGAGGAAAGACGCCGCCAGGAGGAGGAAGCAAAGCGCCGGCAGGAGGAAGAGGAGAAAAAGCGCGGCAAGCCACTTGATCTCAATCTTATCCGCTCCAAGCAGCAGGAGAGCTCGGAGATCCTGCAGGTTATCGGTCAGATCCGCGATGAAGGTGAAAATCTGGCCCCGGCGCTGGCCGACGCCCCGCTTGATACTGCAGCGTCCGGAAGCAGCACAGCCGCAGAGCCGGTCAAAACTGCCACCCCGGCATCTGACAGTGCTGCAGTTAAGGAGACTGAGGTCAGCGGCGATCGCGGCATGCAGCTCAATGCCCTGCTGGATGTCAACGCGCTGCAGCTTATCGAAGCGCTGAAGTCACAGCAGGTGGAAGTGATGGACATGCAGGAATTTGAAGGCCTGTGCCTGAGCGCCCACTTCATGTCCTCCTCACTGGCTGTAGAGATGTTAAACGACTTTGCCTTTGAGCACTTTGACGAGCCCTTCCTGGAGCTCGCCCCCGAGGAGAACTCCGTGTACATCTCCACCCATCTTATCGAGGAGATCCTGCCAGATTAAGGCCGGACTAAGCCCGGGTATGGCAGGCTCTCCGCTCAGTCCTGCTTTAACGGCCGGATGCTCTGCACGGTTGAAACCACCTCCGCCTGCTCAAGGCGGGAGGTTAACTGATCGCCAGGTTTAATATTCTCCGGCGAGGCTACGCTGCCGTCAGCGGCATAAGTCACGCTGTAGCCGCGGCTTAGGATGGCTAAGGGATTTAAGGCGCTTAACTTGCCGGTGCGCTGCAAAAACTCCTGCTGTGCTTTACTGAGCCGTGCCTTAATGGCATTGTCAGCGCGCAGCGTCAGGGTCTTGAGCAGATTGTCAGCTCTAAGGCAGGCTGCAGCCGGATCAAAGGCGCCAAGGCGCTGCTGCAGATGCCACAGTCTTTCGTTGCTCTGGGTGAGGCGCCGCTCCAGGGCGGCATTAAGCCTGCCCTGCAGATTGGAAAGCGCCCCGGCCTTAAGCTCCAGCTGATGGGCAGGGCCGGCGGCCTGCAGGCGCTGCTTTAAGCGCGCATACTCATTTACCTTGTCATCAAGCACCACGCCCATAAAATGCTCCAGAGCCTGCGGGAAATACTCACAGGCCCGGGCAAGCTCCTCCCGGGTAAAGGCGCTTACCATTTCAGCTGCCGCGGTCGGAGTAGGCGCACGCATGTCGGCGGCAAAGTCGGTCAGGGCATAGTCAGGCTCATGGCCCACCGCCGAGATGATGGGCAGCGGGCTTTTGGCAGTCAGCCTTACCACCTCTTCATCTGAAAAAGGCAGCAGATCTTCAAAGGAGCCGCCGCCGCGCCCGATGATCAGCACATCGCAGGACTTTTCAGCATAGGCGCGCGCCAGGGCCTGACAGAGGCTTGCCGGAGCGTCATTTCCCTGCACCAGGGCAGGATAAAGCACCACCTCAATTAAGGGGTTGCGCCTGAGCAGCGTGGTCTTGATGTCATGCAGCACCCGGCCCTCACCTGAGGTGATAATGCCCACGCGGTCGATAAAGTGCGGAATGGGCCTTTTCTCCTGCGTGAACACGCCTTCGGCATAGAGACGGCGCTTTAATTCCTCCAGGCGCTGCATGATAAGCCCTCGCCCTGCCTGATACATCTGCTGCGCCATCAGCCGGAAGATGCCGCGCTTTTGATAGAGTGAACTGCTGCCCACCACAATGACCTGCATGCCCACCTGCGGCTCAAAAGGCAGCTGCCGCACCTGACTGCCCCACATCAGGCAGTCCACCGAAGCCTCTTCATCTTTTAACTTAAAGTACAGATGATTTTGCCGCTTGAGCTCAGAGATCTCACCTTTCACCACCGCTGTGCCCAGTTTTTTAAGCACTTCATCGGTGATGCCGACATAGCGCGACACCGTCAGGGCCTGCTGCTCCAGGGCAGCCAAATGCAGATCCATGTTTAAATCCTTTTAAAAGCCCCGGGAGAGGAGCTGTGTTTTGACATCATTTTCCGCCCTCTAAGATAAGGCAAAGCTCCCTTTCACTCAACTTCCACAATCAACATATTTGGCGCAGCATTACAAAAGCGCAAACGCGCAAACGCTTACGAAAAGTCTGGCATGTTTTTTGAAAAATTTTGCGCTCATTTTTCCGCTTATTTATCAGGGTTTTGCACAGAGCTTTTACAAAATCTTAAAGTTTTTCTAAAAATTTTGTTGACACCCCGAAAACTTTCTATATAATGGGCATCACTTTCTGACGACGCGGGAATAGCTCAGTTGGTAGAGCATAACCTTGCCATGGTTAGGGTCGCGAGTTCGAGCCTCGTTTCCCGCTCCAGAAAAGTGACAATTTGTTATGGCGCGTTAGTAAAGCGGTTATACAGCGGATTGCAAATTCGTATAGTCCAGTTCGACTCTGGAACGCGCCTCCACCTTTGCCCAGGTGGTGAAATAGGTAGACACAAGGGACTTAAAATCCCTCGAACCTTATACGTTCGTGCCGGTTCGACCCCGGCTCTGGGCACCATCTTATATCAGATAATTCTGTTTTCTCCTATAATATCAACTTTATAT